>CBDUEZ010000140.1:0-10759 GCA_965366355.1 uncultured bacterium | reverse complement strand
GCGGCTCTGCACATCAACGTCGACGCACCGGGCCCCCCGTTCGAAGCCTGGGCGGTGGCCAACGCCGCCACGCCCGCCCTACTGGCCGCCTTTGCGAATTCGCCGCTCGTCGAGGGCCGCGCCTCGGGTCACCGCAGCACCCGGGCCGCCCAATGGCGCAGCCTCGACCCGACGCGTACGGGCATCTTCGGTGGGGCGGGGGACCCCGTCGCCGACTACCTCGACTTCGCACTGGGGGCCGAGGCCTTTCTTCTCGCGCCAGAAGGAGAACCCGCCCGCCCGTTCGAGTCATACCTCGGCGAGGCGGCCCCGGACGATTGGGACCAGCATCTGACGACGCTGTTTCCAGAGGTTCGCCCGCGCCGATACCTCGAAATGCGTGGGATCGACTCCCTTCCGCTCGACCTGGCCCTCCTTCCGGTCGCCCTGCTGGTGGGGATCCTCTTCGACGATGACACCCGCGCCCGAGCGCGCGCCGCGCTCCCCGTTCCTCAGCTCTCGGCACTGGAGCGCGCCGGTCGTCTGGGGCTCGCCGACCGTGAGATCGCCGACCAGGTCGCGATGGTCTTCGACCTCGGCATCGAAGGGTTGAGGTCGGTGGGCCCCGCGGTCGCCGGGCCCGAGTTCGCAGACCGCCTCGAGCGGTTCCGCTGCTCGTTCACCGACGCGGGGCTGGATCCGGGTCATCGCCCCGACGACCGGCTCGTTCCCGACGGCACGCCTGCTAGACGGGCGTCACAAGCACGCGTCCCTCGACGGTCTGCGTCACTCGGCTGAACGGCGGCACCGCCTCCCAGCGACCCGACGGGTCCAGGGGCTCCGACGCCAGCACGGCTCCCTGCGGGGCGAGGGCCGCCCCCTCGGCCACATACAGGGAGTTGCACGGGCTCCCGCCCAGCGAGGTGTGCAGGGTTTCCACCCCGGAGTCCGACGACAACACGAGGGTCAGAGGCGCCGAGGCGCCGGGCTCGAGGCGACCCTCGACGCGCTCGACCACGCTCTGCAGAGCCGCGCGAGGTGCGTGGCCGGCGTCGAGTTCGTCGAGCACCAGGAGAAAGAGCGTCTCGGCATCGCTCACACCGGTGAGCGCCGCATAACGAGCGTCGGTCAGTGTAGCCCTCAGCGCCCGCATATGGCCTGCGCGGAAGTCGGGAATCCATCCGTTGAGCGAGAAGGCCCATCCGTCGAGCACCAGGGGAAGCACGCCCGAGCGGTCGACCGGCAGTCCCGGGGTCGCGTTGCGAAGCGTGGCCTGGACGACGTGCCCCCGCTGTGCCTCGAGAAGCGCACGGGTCTCGGGGTCGTACCAGATCGGCTCTGCCCGCCGAATCCGCTGCGGTTGCGTCGGCCCAGCGGGGCCGGCCCACCAGGCCACTCCGAAACCGTCGGCGTTGACCGATCCCGACAGGAGTTCTCGGGGCGCCCAGCTCTGACGCTCGAGGCTGTGCTCCCCCCCGAAGACCAGAGCCCCCACCGAGGTGGGGAGGCCGGCGTAGGCGACCAGTCGGCACATCAGCCTCGTCTCCCGAAAGTGCGGATCGCCCGGGACACCCCCGGCCGTCGACTCGAAACCTCGGGCACGCCCCGGCCCCGGTCCACCCTCACCGAGGGAGATCGTTGCCCGGCTTCGACACGCCATGGTAGTTTCCGGGTATCCCTCCCTTAGACTCGGATTTACTTCCTTCAAGGGGTTCGGCAAATGCGTGCTCTTCTGCTACGACCCGCTCTTCTCCTGGTCTCCGTCCTCGGGTCGGTCCAGGCGTTGAACGCGCAGGATGCAGTGCTTACGGGCCGTGTCGTCGATATCGAGAGTCGGGCTCCGCTCGCCAGCGCGCAGATCCAGATTCTCGGCACGGAACAACAGCAGGCCGGGGGCCTTCTCAGCAACGCCCAGGGACAGTTTCGCATCACGCTCGCCCCGGGCTCGTATTCCGTCGTCGTGACGCTCGTCGGATACGGGCAGCTCCGAGTCGACGGGATCGGGGTCACCGCGGGGACACCGACCGACATCGAAATCGAGATGACGTCGACCGCCCTCGAGTTGAACCCGATCGTGGTCACAGCCTCCCGGCGAACCGAGAAGGCGCTCGAGTCGCCGTCGACGATCGTCACGATCTCCAACGAACGAATCGAGGAACGCGTTGCGCTGAGCCCGGTCGACCATGTGAAGGCCCTTCCCGGGGTCGACATCGCTCAGACCGGCCTCACCCAGAGCAACGTCGTGACCCGCGGCTTCAACAACGTCTTTTCGGGCGCCATGCTGGTGATGACCGACAACCGGTACGCGAGCGTGCCCTCGTTGCGGCTCAATGCCTACAACATGATCCCGACCACGCCGTTCGACGTCGAGCGTATGGAGGTGCTTCTCGGGCCCGCCGCGGCTCTGTACGGACCGAACTCGGCCAACGGCGTTCTCCACATCATCACCAACTCCCCCATCGACGACACGAGCACGAAGGTGTCGGTGGCCACGGGTGAGCGGGGGGTTCTCCAGTTCCAGGGGCGCACGGCCTTCCTTCTCGGTGACAACGCGGGCCTGAAGATCTCGGGCCAGTACATGCAGGGCGACGACTGGGAGTACATCGACCCGGCCGAGGTGAGCGCCGCCGCCGACAATCCGAACAACCCCCTGATCGGTGCCCGCGACTACGCGTCCGAACGCTTCGGCGGCGAGGCGCGGCTCGATATTCGTCCGTGGGGCGAGGGCGAAGGCGAGGTGATCTTCAACGCCGGCTACAACAATCTCGGGTCGTCGATCGAGCTCACGGGTGCTGGTGCCGGTCAGGCGAAGGATTGGGGCTACTCCTACCTGCAGGGACGCGTGACGAAGGGCCGGCTTTTCGCTCAGGCCTTCCTGAACCGCTCCGACGCGGGAGACAGCTTCCTGCTCCGCACCGGGACGCCGCTCGTCGACAAGTCGACCATGATGGTGGCGCAGGTGCAGCACGGACTCGAGGTGGGCGAGTCGCAGGACTTCATCTACGGCCTCGATCTGCAGCGCACCGAACCGAAGACGGAAGGCACGATCACGGGTCGCAATGAAGGCGACGACATCATCGACGAGTTCGGCGGCTACATCCACTCTGAAACCGCACTCTCCCCGACGGTCGATCTGGTCGGCGCGATTCGGGTCGACTACCACAGTCGCCTGGAAGATCTGGTCTTCTCGCCCCGGGCCGCGGTCGTCTTCAAGCCCGCCGAGAACCACAACATTCGGGTCACCTTCAATCGGGCCTTCTCGACCCCTACCACCAACAATCTCTTCCTCGACCTGCGGGTCGGCCGGATTCCGGTCGGGTCGGCCGGATACGATGTGCGCACGCTCGGTGTGCCCGAGTCCGGATTCACCTTCCTCGACGAGTGCCAGGGAGGGGTGCAGAGCTTCTGCATGTACAGCCCCTTCGCCCCGGGGACCCAACTCCCGGCCAATGCGGGTGTACTGTGGGACGGCCTCGTGGCCGCTCTGGTGCCCGCCGCGCTCCAGCCCGCACTGTCCGGCCCCGAACCCGGCGCCCTGGGAACGGTCTTGCGACGCTTCAACCAGGAGACGTCGAGCTTCGATCCCGACGCCGGTCCGGTCGCCATCGATCGGATCAAGCCGACGATTTCGAACACCTTCGAGTTGGGGTACAAGGGACTACTGGGCGACCGACTCATGGTCGCCGCCGATGTGTACTCCAACCGGCTTCGCGACTTCGTGGGCCCGCTGCGGGTCGAGACGCCGAGCGTCTTCTTCGATCCGGCGACGGTCCAGAGCTTCGTCCTGGGGCGGCTGGGTCCGCTCATTCAGGGTGGATTGGTGACGCAGCAGCAGGCCACCGACATCATCACGAACTTCTCGATGCTCCCCGTGGGCACCATTGCGCCCGATCAGGCACCCAGCAGCGATCTCTTGCTGTCGTATCGCAATTTCGGAGATGTCGATCTGTGGGGAGCCGACCTCTCCTTTCAATTCCTCGCCACCGATCAGGTGAGTGTCACGGGCTCCTTCGCCTATGTCAGCGATGAGTGCTTCGACTTCAACGACGACGGAGACTGCTCGAGCAGCGACGACCTCGCGTTGAACGCACCCACGAGCAAGGGCTCGATCGGGGCGCGCTTCGACGACCGTGTTCTCGGGCTCACGCTCGAGGGACGCGTTCGTTTCTCCGACGGCTTCCCCATGAACTCGGGTGTGTACGTCGGGGCGGTCGATGGATACTCCGTCTTCGATGCCAACGTGAGCTACCAGCTTCCCTGGGCACCCGCCGCCACCGCCACCGTGACCGCGACCAACCTCTTCGACAACGTGCACCAGGAGTTCATCGGCGCCCCCGCGTTGGGTCGCCTGCTCATGGTCCGACTCGCCTACGCCTTCTAGTTCATCGCCCACGATATGCCCACTACCGACACCCCGGAGCCCGCGGGGCCCCAGTCCGCCACCTTGCGGTGCCCCTTCTGCCTGAGCCGCAACCGAGTCGACGTGGCTCGAGCGGCCGACCGTCCGAAGTGCGGCAGTTGCGGCCGCCCGATACTTCTCGACCGGCCAGTGAAGGTCGAAGACGACGACTTCGAGACGACCGTTCTGGGCGCGGCGGTCCCCGTTCTGGTCGATTTCTATGCCGACTGGTGCGGTCCCTGCCGCATGGTGGCGCCCGTGCTCGACGAGCTCGCCCACGACGCCGTGGGCCGATTGCTCGTCGCCAAGGTCGATACCGACCGGGCTCCAGCAACGGCTGAGCGCTTCGGCATTCGCAGCATCCCCACGATGATCCTCTTTCGCGACGGTGAGGAAGCCGAACGAATCGTCGGTGTGGATCTCGACGCCCTCCGACGAGTCGTACAGGACGCGTCGGCCTGATGGCCGCGCGCTTGGAGGGGGCCCCGAACGGGGCGCCCCCGGAGGGCCCGACAGCGGGCCCGCCCCCCCGCGTAGGCGTCGCCGGCGGGAATGGCTATACCGGGTTGGAGCTCCTGCGAATTCTCGGGGGCCACGACGGCGTCGACGTTGCGTGGGCCACGTCTCGGAGCCTGGCGGGCGAGCCCACCTCGATCCCCGGCCTCGCGTTGACCAACCGCGGACCCGACGACCTCGACGTCGACCTGGTGTTTCTGTGCCTTCCGCACGGTGCGGCCGTCGATTGGATGAGCCACGCGCGGGCCCAGAACGTGCGCGTGATCGACCTGACCAGCGACCACCGGCCGGGGTCGGGCCGGGAGGCGGGGGTCGTCTACGGAATGAGCGACCTGGCGGCGCCCGAGGTGAGCGTGGCCTCGGTCGTGGCCAACCCCGGGTGTTACCCCACGGGGGTCATCCTGTCGCTCGCGCCCCTCGAGGCCGCCGGACTCCTCGACCACCAACGGCCCGTCTCGATCGCCGCCGCTTCAGGCGTGACGGGGGCGGGTCGCTCGCCCCGACCGGATCTGCTGTTTGCCGAGGTCGCCGGCGATTACCGGGCCTACGGGCTGGGCAACGATCACCGGCACCTCAAGGAGATGCGTGCGCTACTGCCCGGGCTCCAACTCCTTTTCGTGCCCCACCTTCTACCCACGGCTCGCGGCATCCTCGAAACGCTCACCGTCCCTGTGCAGCCCGGCGTCGATGCTGCGCGGATCCGGGCCGTGTGGTCGGAGCGTTACGCCGACAGCGCCACCGTTCGGGTCGTCCCGCACGGGGCCCCGTCACTGCGAGACGTGGTCGACACCGACCTTCTTCTGCTCTCGGCCCACGACAATGTGGGACTCACGGCACCGACCGTGACCGTCGTGGCCGCGCTCGACAATCTCGGAAAGGGCGCCGCCGGCCAGGCCGTCCACAACATGAACCTTATGCTCGGCCTCGCAGCCGATCGAGGACTTCGATGCCGACGATGACCCCCGCCGCCGCCACCGACGCACGGGCCGCGCTCCTCAGTGTCTACGCCCCTCCCGAGGTGGTCTTCGTTCGGGGCCAGGGCTCGTGGATCTACGACTCCGACGATCGCGCCTACCTCGACTTCACGTCGGGGATCGCGGTCAACGCGCTGGGTCACGATGCTCCGGAGGTGCGCACAGCCATTCTGGACGTGCTGAAGACCGGCGTGCTCCACACCTCCAATCTGTTCCGGACCGAGCCCGCCGAGGCGCTGGCCCGCGAACTGATCGAGGTTTCGTTCCCGGGCTCGGTGTTCTTCTGCAACTCCGGGGCGGAAGCGGGAGAGGCTGCGTTCAAGTTCGCCCGGCGCTGGGCGGGTCACGCGGGGGCCGACACGAAACATGAGTTCGTGGCGTTTCGGGGCTCGTTCCATGGTCGACTCTTCGGTACGCTCGCCGCGACCGACCGCGCGAAATACCGCGAACCCTTCGAGCCGTTGATGCCCGGCGTGCAGTGGGCCACCCTCGAAGACATCGCGTCGGTCGAGGCCGTGTGCGACTCCGAACGCACCGCCGCGATCGTGGTGGAGCCGGTCCAGGGCGAGGGCGGGGTTCGACCGGTGTCGAACGAATTCCTCCGGCAGCTCCGCGCCCTGTGTGACGATCGTGGAATCGCCCTGATCTTCGACGAAATCCAGTGCGGTTTTGGTCGCACCGGCGACCTCTTCGCGCACGAGGCCTCGGGCATCACACCCGACCTGCTCGTACTCGCCAAGCCCCTCGCCGGGGGCCTCCCCGTCGGAGCGGTGATCGTGGCCCCCCATATCGCCGCGACGCTGGGCCCCGGCGACCACGGCACGACTTTTGGTGGCGGTCCGCTGGTGATGTCGGTCGCCCGGGCGGTGCTACGCACCGTCTCCGACCCCCTTTTCCTCGTCGGAGTGAACGAACGGGCGGACGTGTTGACGGAGGCCCTCGAGCAGCTGTGTGCCCGGCAGCCCCGCGCACGGTCGGTGCGGGGTCGGGGATTGATGCGAGGGGTGGTGGTCGACGAGGCCGCGGGCCCGCTGGTGGCGGCAGCGCGAGAGGAGGGACTGCTGATCTGCTCGGCCGGCGCCGACGTGCTCCGGCTCCTGCCCTCCCTCAACATTCCGATCGACGAACTCCTGGAAGGGGTCGCTCGACTCGAGCGGGCCTTCGATCGGGTACCGCCCTCGTGACCGAAAAGGCCGCAGGCGACACCGGGGCACTCTGGGGCGGACGCTTCGAGCGGGGAATGGCCCCTGCCATGGTGCCACTGAATTTGTCGCTCGACGTCGATCGACGACTCTGGCGGCACGACATCGTCGGGAGCCGGGCCTGGGCTCGTGCGCTCGGTGGGGCAGGGGTGCTGACCCCCGACGAGGTCGACGCGCTCGTGGGGGGGCTCACCGCCCTCGAGACCCGCCTGGAGCGCGACGGCATCGGTCAGCCCCCGGATGAAGACATTCATTCGCTGATCGAGCGACTGCTGACCGACGAGGTGGGAGAGGTCGCCCTCAAGCTGCATACGGGTCGGAGTCGCAACGATCAGGTCGCGACCGACCTTCGTCTCTGGGTTCGCGAGGTCGGAGCCCGCTTGTCGGAACGCACGACGGAACTGGCCGAGGCACTGCTCACCCTGGCGGCGACCGGACTCGACCACGTCATGCCGGGCTATACCCATCTGCAACAGGGGCAGCCGATCCGCGCCGCCCACTGGGCGATGGGACACCTGTGGCCGCTCCTGCGCGACCGTGCCCGGCTGGCCGCCGCGGTTTCGTCGGCGGGTGTCCTCCCCCTGGGGAGCGGCGCGGTCGCGGGCTGCCCGTTCCCGATCGATCGCGATGCCCTGGCGCGGGATCTCGGCTTCGACGCCACGACCGAAAACTCCCTGGACGCGATCAGCGACCGCGACTTCCTCGTGGAGCTTCTCTTCTCGAGCGCCCTCCTCGGTGTGCACCTGTCGCGACTCGCCGAAGATCTCGTTCTTTTTTCGTCGATCGAGTTCGGCTT
Organism: uncultured bacterium; assembly: GCA_965366355.1. Taxonomy (GTDB): domain Bacteria; phylum Gemmatimonadota; class Gemmatimonadetes; order Longimicrobiales; family Gaopeijiaceae; genus Gaopeijia. The sequence goes on along the minus strand of CBDUEZ010000140.1, from coordinate 2,893 downwards.
CGTGCGCCTCGACGACGGCTACTCGACGGGCTCGTCGCTCATGCCGCAGAAGCGCAATCCCGACGTCGCCGAGTTGACGCGCGGAAAGACCGGTCGCCTCGTCGGCAACCTGATGGGGCTGCTCACGCTCCTGAAGGGTCTGCCCACGGGCTACAACCGCGACCTCCAGGAAGACAAATCGCTCGCCTTCGACACGGTCGACACTCTCGAGCTGGTGCTCCCGGCCCTCGCGGGAGCGGTGGCGACGGCCCGCTTTCGCCCCGACCGAATCGCCGCCCGCCTCGACTCGCAGCTCATGGCCACCGATCTGGCCGACTACCTCGTGCGTCGAGGCATTCCGTTTCGACGCAGCCACGAAGCGGTCGGCCGGATCGTTCGGCTCGCCGAGGAACGCCGCTGCGGCCTGCCCGACCTCACCCTCGAAGACTTTCGCTCGATCCATCCGAGCTTCGACGCCGATGTGCACGAGATCTTCGATTGGGACCGGTCGGCCGACAGCCGGGGCGTACAAGGCGGCACCTCCCGCGCCGCCGTGATCGCTCAGATGGAGCAGGCGGCGCTACAGGTGACGCGTCACGCCATCTCCCGCCCCGCAGCCGCCACGAAGGGCTTCAGGCCCGTCATCAGGGCGTCGAACTCATCGAACGACAGCGACTGATCTCCATCTGACGTGGCCAGTTCGGGCTCGGGGTGCACCTCGATCATGAGGCCGTCGGCCCCGGCAGCGGCCGCGGCGAAGCTGAGCGGAGCGACGAGGTGGCGCGCGCCACCGGCATGGCTCGGGTCGGCGAACACGGGTAGGTGCGTCTCGCGCTTGAGCACCGGAATCGCGGCGAGATCGAAGGTGTTTCGCGTCGCGGTGCCGAAGGTGCGGATGCCGCGCTCGCACAGTACCACCTGCATGTTGCCCTGGCTCATCACGTACTCGGCGGCCAGCAGCAGATCTTTCACGGTCGCACTCATGCCGCGCTTGAGGAACACCGGCCGGTGAAGCCGCCCGACCTCGGTGAGGAGCGCGAAATTCTGCATGTTGCGCGCGCCGATTTGCAGCATGTCGGCGTACTCGGCGACGAGTTCGACCTGCCGCGTGTCCATCACTTCGGTCACGACCGGCAGCCCCGTTTCTTCTCGCACCTGGCTGAGAATCCGGAGTCCCTCCTCTCCGAGTCCCTGAAAGGAGTAGGGCGAGCTACGCGGTTTGAAGGCCCCGCCCCGCAGCCCTGCGGCCCCCGCTGCGCCCACATGTGTCGCGGTGGACTGCATCATCTCGAGTCCCTCGACACTACAGGGCCCCGCGATCACCGTGAATCCGTCGCCATTGATTTCCCCGCGCCCGAAGGGAATCCGCGTGTCGGACGTCACGAACTCGCGCGAAGCCAGCTTGTAGGGCTTCAGCACCTCGTGCACGGCCTCGACCCCGCCCATCGACAGCAGGGGCACCGAGGCCAGACGCGCCTCGTCGCCCACACAGCCGATGATGGTGCGGTGTTCGCCCACCGACAGATGCGTGCGCAGCCCGAGGGCCTCGACGCGCTCCCGAATGTGGTCGATCTCGTCGCGGGTCGCCCCCGCCTTGGTCACAATGATCATCGATGGAATCTCCTGGGCCGGCCGGTGGAGGCCCACAACAAAAAACAGGCCTCCGAGATCACAACATCCCGGGGGCCCGTTTGAGGTCTACTGCGAAGGAATCAACCCCCGCCGCTCGCCCACGGTCGGCCCCCGGTCCGATAGGGACCGTAGCCGTATCGACGCCAGCACAGCGCCTGGGAAGCAGAAGAGGAAGTCATGGCGCAAGGATCGGGTGGGGCGCGCCGCTCGTCAAGGCGCCGAGCCCAACTGGACCGCCGCGAGGGCCGGGCGGTACCTTGTGCGGGTCTCCCTCTCCCCCAGCAACACTTCCGATGACATCACAAGATATTCTGAAGCGGGCCGCGGCCCGCGAGGCCCTCACTCGGGTCGAGTCTGGCATGCGTCTGGGACTGGGCACGGGGAGCACCATGCGGCACTTCGTCGAGCTGCTGGCCGAGGCGCTCGCGGAAGGTCGCCTCACCGACATCGTCGGGGTTCCCACCTCGATCCAAACCGAAACGCAGGCCCGGGACTCCGGCATCGGCCTCGCCGAGCTGCACGAACTCGCCCCGCTGGATCTGGCCATCGATGGCGCCGACGAAGTCGATCCGCGGCTCGATTTGATCAAGGGCCTCGGCGGAGCGCTCCTACGCGAGAAGATGGTGGCCCAGGCGGCCGAGCGGTTCATCATCGTCGCCGACCGCTCCAAGGGGGTCGAGACCCTCGGCACGCGCAGTCCGCTACCCGTCGAGGTCGTGAGCTTCGGCTGGCGAACCCACCTGCCGACAATCGAGTCGCTCGGCGCCCAAGGCGTGCTTCGGCGGGGCCCGGGTGGCGAACCCGTCGTCACCGACAACGGCAACGTGGTCATCGACTGCCGCTTCCACGACGGCATCGACGACCCGTTCGAAGTTCAGGAACGGCTGCGGGCCCGGTCGGGTGTGGTCGACACCGGACTGTTTCTCGGACTCGCCTCGGAGGCGATCCTGGCCGACGAAGACGGTCTCACCGTACAGGTCAGGGAGGCCTCGTCATGAAGCGCGATGTCGTGATCGCGCCGTCGATCCTGTCGGCCGATTTCGGGGCGCTGGCCCGCGACGTTCAGGCCGTGGACGACGCGGGTGCGGAGTGGATCCACATCGACGTCATGGACGGCCACTTCGTGCCGAACATCACCCTGGGCCCTGCGATCACCGCCGCCGTGGCGCGGGCCACCGACCGTCTCCTCGACGTGCACCTCATGATCGAGGCCCCGGAGCGGTACCTCGAGGGCTTCGCCGAGGCGGGCGCACAGGTGCTCACCGTGCATGTGGAGACGTGT
>CBDUEZ010000139.1:0-10801 GCA_965366355.1 uncultured bacterium | reverse complement strand
GTGCCGGCCACGGGACTGCCGGCTGCGAATCATATCGCGGCACTGATTCCGCAGAATCTGGAAGAACCAGGGGCCGAAGCTGCGCTTCACGTCGAACCGGCCGAGGCTCTTGTAGACCTTCACGAAGGCCTCCTGCACGGCATCGTGGGCGTCATCCGGATTGCCGATCATGCCCACGGCTACCCGCATGGCCGGCCCTTCATAGGCCCGCACGAGGGGTTCGTAGAAACGGGCGTCTCCGCTCCGACACTTGATAACCAATTCCTTCTCGACCTCCGGCTGCAAACCGACTCCCTTCTCGGGTACGTAGGGGGTACGCCTGGGTGGCGAAACTTCTTCAGTCGCCGGCCTGGGACGCGATCTGTGCGAGGGCTTCGATCGCCAGATCCGCCTCTACCTCGGTGTTGTAGTAGTGGGGCGAAAGTCGTAGCGCGCCCTGAACACCCTTGTCGTCGAAGTCGAGCACGGCCGAGGACCGGTCGAGAGCCGACGTGTTGATGCCCCGTTCCCGGAGGGTGCCGACCAGAGCGGTCGGCTCGAGGCCCGAGACTTGAACGGTGACGATGGCGCAGAGTCGGCGTCCCCGGTCGAGCACGCGTATGCCCTTGATGCGTGCCAGTCCGTCGCGGAGCCGCGCGGCGAGCGACCCGGCCCGCGCCCCCCCCGCCTCGACGCCCACCCGAAGAGCGTAGTCGGCCGCGGCACCGAGCCCGAGCACCAGGGCATAGGCGAACTCCCAGTTCTCGAACCGCGTGGCACCCGGGGCGGGCTGATAGAGGTCATCGGCGATCCAGTCGGCTCCCCGTAGATCCGGAAAGAGAGGCTCCAGACCCGCGTCGAGCACGCGCGACGACGTCCACATTATCCCGATGCCCCGCGGCCCTCTCAGGAACTTCCGGGCGGTCGCGGTAAGGAAATCGCAGCCGATGGCCTCGGGGTTCAGCGGCATCTGCCCGAGCGACTGGCAGGCGTCGAGCAGGAACCAGGTGGAGCGCTCGCGGCAGATTCGCCCCACGGCCTCGGCGTCTTGTACGAGCCCGGAGTTCGTCGGCACGTGGCTCATGGCCACCAGACGGGGACGGAGCCGGTGAACGAGGCCGGCGAGCTCGCGCGTGTCGACGCCACCCTCCGGATGGTCGGGCGCCCGCACGATTTCGACGCCGAATCGCTGAGCGAGGCTCAGATACTGAATTTGATTCGAGACGTAGTCGTTGCGGGTCGTCACGATCCGATCGCCCGCGCGAAACGGAATGGACGACAGGGCCTGTTGAAACGAGGCGGTCGCGTTTTCGGTGATCGCGATCTGGTCGGGCTCGGTCGAGAGCAGGTCCGCGAGGCTTCGGTAGACCTCGCGGACTCGCTCCCTGACCTGGTCGGCCGCCTCGTACCCGCCGATTCGGGCCTCGAGGTCGATGTGCCCTCGGATCGCGTCGATCACCGGCGTGGGCATGAGTCCCGACCCGGCGTTGTTCAGGTGGACTCTGCCCGCCGTACCCGGGGTGTCGCGCCGCAGTGTCTCGATGTCAAACAGAGGGGCGTTCATGGTCCTGTGTCGATCTGGTCAGTCGTTGCCGGCCCCGTCGGTGACCGCTCCATCTTTGGCGGCACGGACCATCTCCCGCACGTCGGCGAGCAGCTGCTTGGCGTCATAGACGATACCGTCTTTCACGGTGTAGCTGATGCCGCCGACGCGGCCCACTTCGCCGGTCTCGTCATCGAGTTTCACCGCACCCGTTCCGTAGAGCACCTTCAGGTTCTCGAGCGGGTTCTGGTCGACCATGACGAGGTCGGCCTTCATGCCGACCCGCAGGATGCCGAAGTCGAGGTTGTTCTCCAGCCCCTTGGGCTTGTGAAGCTGAAGGGCCCCGTGGTAGGTGGCGGCGCGAATGACCTCGATCGGATGGAAGCCGGCCTCGCGAAGGAGCTCGAACTCACGGATGTAGTCGAAGCCGTAGAGCTTGTAGATGAACCCGGAGTCCGACCCGGTGGTGACGATCCCCCCTGCGTTCTTGTAGTCGTTGAGGAAGTCCATCCACTTGTCGTAGAACTGGTTCCAGTGGTACTCGTCTTCCGACGTCCAGTAGAACCAGTACGAGCCGTGGGCTTCCCGCGAGGGCTGATAGAAATCCCACTGCGTGGGGAGGGTGTACTCCTCGTGCCACTCCGCCTCGCGCGCCCGCATGATGTCGCGACTGGCCTCGTAGATCGTCATCGTCGGATCGAGGCCGAAGTCGAGCTCCAGGAATCGTTCGATCAGCGCGTTCCACTCGTCCGAGCCGCGCTCCGCGCTCTGCTCCCACAGCCGCCCCACCTGACCGAAGCGGTGCTGTTCGTTGTTGTAGTTGTAGTCGAGCGGCCAATCTTGAATGCTGTAGTCGGTCAGCATCGACTCGAAGAGGCCGTAGTAGTGCGTCATCATGTCGAGCCCCGCCTCGGCCGCATCGAGGGCCGTCATGCGGGCCACTCCCGTCTGGGCCAGGTGGGCCACGGTGCCGAGCCCGTGTTTGTGCGCCTCGTCGATCAGCGCCTCCATGATCGGCGGATCGAATGAAGTGAGCTTCAGCCCATCTACCCGCGCCCCCTCGACTTCGTGTTCGGCGATGAACTGAACCCAGGCCCGCGCCTGCTCCGGCGAGTCGATCGGCCCCCCGTTCCACGCCTCACCCGGGCGGGCGTAGGTGAACATGCGGGGCGCCACGATCTCGTTGCGCTCCGACATCGCCTTCTCTCGCAGGGCCCAGTCGACCGCTCCGTGCCCCACCCCCCGCGACGTCGTGATGCCGTGTGCCAGCCAGAGCTTGTAGGTGTACTCGGCCTGGGGCGCCTTCCCCGCACCGCCCGTATGCGCATGCATGTCGACGAAACCCGGGAGCACCCATTTGCCTTCCCAGTCGATCACCCGCTCGCCCCCCGTCGGTCGGCGGCGCTCGTTGATCGGCACGCCCGGGTAGCCGACGGAGCGAATCTCAGCGATGCGGTCGTCTTCGATGACGATGTCGACCGGACCCTGGGGTGGCGCTCCCGTCCCATCGAGGATCATCGCGCCCCGGATGATGAGGCGATCGTAGGGCCCACCCCCCTCGTCGGATCCCCGGCGGGTCGTCTCGTCCATCTGGCCGGAAGCCGGTAGGCTGAGGGCAAAGGCGGCGGCGAGGCCGAGCGTGAGGGGCGCAAAGCGGGTCATCTTCATGGACATCCTCTTGGGCCGTGGTGCGGCCGGCCGCGCGGTCCAGTCCGGATGCGCGGCCGCAGGTTGCAAGTCTTGGTGGGCTGATATAGGCGGTCCGCGGCCGCTTGCGCAACGCTCGGGGAGTGTACGCCTCCGCGTTGATTCGCCACCTTTGGAGTCCCCCCGATGCCCCGTCCCGTTTCAGGAAGCGTTCGTGGCTGAAAGTACCGTCGATGCGCAGCCCGACCCGGTGAGTCCATCGCCGGATTTGGTCCGCGAGGCCCGTGAGTTGCGGGCGGCGCTCCATCGGTATTCCTACCTCTACTACGTGGAGGCGCGCCCCGAGATCGCCGACGACGAGTACGATCGGCTGTTCAGCCGTCTCCAGGCGCTCGAAGAGAGCCACCCCGAGTTGCGCACGGTCGATTCGCCCACGCAGCGAGTCGGTGCCGAACCCCAGGAGGGCTTCCGCACGGTCCGACACGTCGCTCCACTCCTCTCGCTCGATTCAAGCCAGGAGGAGAGCGCCGTTCGACGGTTCGACGAACGCCTTCGCAAGTCGCTCGAGCAGCCGCCGTCGTACCTGCTCGAGCCCAAGTTGGATGGAGCCTCGATCGAGTTGGTCTACGAACAGGGGATCCTGGTTCGTGCGGTCACTCGCGGGAACGGCCAGCAGGGTGAAGACGTCACCGACAACATCCGGACGATTCCCTCGATTCCACTCCGCCTCCGAACGGAGGGGGGGAATGCGCCGTCTCGGCTCGCCGTTCGTGGTGAAGTCATGATGACCGTTCCCGCCTTCGAGCGATTCAATCAGCGGCTGCTCGAGCAGGGCCTCGAGCCCTACGCCTCGCCTCGAAATTCGGCTGCGGGCGCGATCCGGCAGTTGGACTCCCGGCTCACGGCGCAGCGGGAATTGGTGTGCTTCGCGTACGACGTGCTGCTCGCCGAGGGCGTTCGGTTCACCCGCGACCGGGATGCCTTCGAGGCGTTGGGCGAGTGGGGTTTTCTTCGACCGGAGCGGGTCAAGATCGTCGACAGCGTCGAAGAAATCGTCGAGTACCATGCGTGGACCGACGCCGATCGCGACGATCTCGACTACGAAATCGACGGGGTCGTGATCAAGCTGGACGACCTCGACGCCCGGTCCGACCTCGGGGCGACCTCGCACCACCCGCGGTGGGCGATGGCGTTCAAGTTCGAGCCCCGAAAAGAAATCACGAGAGTCGAGCGGATCGCCGTGTCGGTGGGCCGAACGGGCGTTCTCACCCCCGTGGCGCTGCTTCGGCCCGTTCAGGTCGGGGGAGTGACCATCTCGCGCGCATCGCTCCACAATCGCGAAGAGGTCGCTCGCAAAGATGTGCGCGAAGGAGATCGAGTGCGCATTCAGCGGGCCGGCGATGTGATCCCCCAGGTCGTCGAGCGGATCGATGAGCCGGATCAGGTACGCGGCGAGCCGTTTTGTATGCCCGACGTATGCCCGGCGTGCGGGACCGGGGTCGTCGAAGACGGGCCGCGCACGGTCTGCCCCAATCGATTCGGATGTCCCGCCCAGCTGAAAGGGCGCATCGTACATTTCGGATCCCGGAACGCCCTCGACATCGAGGGCCTCGGCGAGGAGACCGCCGCCCTGCTGGTCGAACGCGGACTCGTACGGGAACTGGCCGACCTCTTCGACCTTCAGGCGTCGCAGCTGGTGGATCTCCCCGGCTTCGCCGAGAAGTCGGCGACGAACCTGGTCGAAGGGATCGCCCGTCGGAAGTCGGTCGAGTTGAGGCGCTTTCTCCACGGCCTGGGGATCCCGGAGGTCGGCGTGACGGTGGCCCGAGACCTGGCGATCCACTTCCGCTCGGTCGAGGCGATTCGTGCGGCCGACGAGGAGGCCCTCGAAGCGGTTCCCGGCATCGGGCCGATCATGTCGCTCGCCATCCGGGGCTTTCTCCAGACGCCCGCCAACGCCCTGGCGATCGACCACATTCTCGCGCGCGGGGTCGCCCCGGTGCCTCCCGATGCGCCCGCAGACACCGAGTTGGCCGGGTGCAAGTTCGTATTCACGGGTGGGCTGGAGCGCCTCAGCCGGGCGAGCGCCAAGAAGCTCGTGGAGAGCGCGGGGGCCCGTGCCGTATCGTCGGTGAGCGCCGAGACCGACTGGGTCGTCGCCGGCACCGACCCGGGGTCGAAATACGACAAGGCGGTCGAGTTGGGCCTCACCGTGCTTTCGGAGGAGGCCTTCATCGCGCTCCTGCGGGATGCCGGCATCGAGGTGCCGTAGTGGAAAACCTCGATATCGCCCAGACTCTCCGCGAGACGGCCGATCTGCTCGAGATCCAGGGCGCGAATCCTTTTCGCATTCGCGCCTATCGCAACGCGGTGCGCACCGTCGAGGCGCTGACTCGCTCGCTTCAGGACATGGTCGAAGCCCACGAAGACCTGACGGAGCTGCAGGGGGTCGGCAAGGAGATGGACGCCCACATCCGTGAGCTGCTCCAGACCGGCCAACTCTCGACCTTGAACGCCGTCATCGAAGAGATCCCTCGTACGCTCGTGGGTCTCACACGACTCGACGGCGTCGGTCCGAAAAAAGCCAAGCGACTCTATGAAGAACTCGGCGTCGAGTCGGTCGAGGGGTTGCAGTCGGAGATCGAGAAGGGAGCCGTACAGACGCTGAAGGGCTTCGGGGTGCGCAGCGCGGAGAAGATGCTCCGGGCCATCGAGGACCACCACAAACAGCAGGGACGTTTTCTTCGTTCCGAGGTCGAGCCTTATGTGGCCTCCCTGCTGTCGTGGATGGAGTCCGCGCCCGGTGTCGACCGGGTCGAGGTCGCCGGCAGTTGGCGGCGGGGCAAGGAGACGATCGGCGATCTCGACGTCCTGGCGGCGTACGATGGCGACGGCACCGCTGTCGTCGAGCACTTCACGCGATTCTCGAGTGCGGTGCGGGTCGAGGCATCGGGCTCGACGAAGGGCAACATCGTGTTGCGGTCCGGACTGTCGGTCGATCTGCGTGTGGTTCCTTCGGCCTCCTTCGGCGCCGCTCTCCACTATTTCACCGGATCGAAGGAGCACAACGTTCACATTCGCACCCTGGGAGTGAAGCGGCGCCTCCGTATCAACGAGTGGGGCGTCTTCGAAATCCCCGAGGGCGTGGATCCGGAGTCCCTGGGAAAGGACGACGGGATTCGTCGAGGGGGCGCGACCGAAGAAGAGGTCTTTGGCCTGCTCGATCTTCCCTGGATTCCTCCGGAGCTTCGTGAGGACCGCGGCGAGATCGGTGCCGCGCGAGACGACCGCCTGCCGAGGCTGCTCGACCTCCAGGATCTTCGGGGTGATCTGCACATGCATTCCACCTGGACCGACGGGGAGGCGTCGATTCTCGAGATGGCCGAGGCCTGCGCCGCACGCGGGTACGCCTACATGGCGATCACCGATCACTCGAAGGCCGTCACCATGGTGGGCGGACTGACTCCCGATCGGGTGCGCGCACAGTGGCGTGAGATCGCCGAGGTCCAGGAACAGATGGGGAGTGCGATCCGGATTCTTCGAGGCCAGGAGGTCGACATTCTGAAGGACGGGAGCCTCGATCAACCCGACGACATTCTCGAGGAGCTCGATGTCGTGGTCGCCTCGGTCCACTCCTTCATGGACATGGATCGGGCGACGATGACGGCCCGGGTCATGCGTGCTCTGGAGCATGGCGGTGTCGACATTCTCGGGCACGCGACGGGGCGACTGCTCGGTCGGCGGGAGCCGTATCCGCTCGACGTCGACGCCGTTCTGGGCGCCTGTGCAGAGCACGATGTGGCCGTCGAGATCAATGCTCACCCCCGTCGACTCGACCTGAACGACCGCTACCTCGCACGGGCGCGGGAGCGAGGGGTCCGCGTGGTCGTCAATTCCGACGCGCACGCGGTTCGCGGGCTCGACGTCATGCGGTTCGGCGTCGAACAGGCTCGGCGAGCCTGGCTGGGCGCGGAGCACGTTCTGAACACACGCCCGGCCGCTGAGGTCGTGGCCTGGCTGAAGAGCCGCCGGGCGAGGGCGTCGTGAACACGCTCGCCACGAACGCTCTGCTGCTCGCCATGGGCGTGGGCGTGCTCTACTTCGGCGCCGAGTGGTTGGTGCGAGGGGCGACGCGGCTCGCCGGCGCCCTGGGTGTGTCTCCGATCGTCATCGGTTTGACCGTGGTCTCGATGGGTACGTCGGCGCCCGAACTCGTGGTCTGCCTCGTGGCGGCACTCCGCGGAAACGCCGATCTGGCGATCGGCAATGTGATGGGCTCGAATCTCGCGAACATCGGGCTGATCCTGGGGCTCACGGCAATGATTCGGCCGCTCGAGGTCGCCGGACGTGTCGTGAGCCGAGAGATCCCGATCATGATCGCGGTGACCGTGCTCCTGTTCCCGTTGTTCATGGATGGGTCGCTGGGGCGAGGTGACGGCATCATCCTGTTGATCGTGCTCGGCCTCTATCTGTTGTTCATCAATCGGGCGGTCGGCAGCGAGAAAGACGAGGTAAAGGGCGAGTTCGAAGTCTACGCCGAAGAAGCCGCGCCGAGCGCCAGGACGATCGGCAGCAGCCTCGGACTGATTCTCGGCGGATCGATCGGACTCGTGATGGGCGGCCGGGCGATCGTGATGTCGGCCGAGTTCGTCGCGCAGGCGTTTGGTGTTCCCGACCTCATCATCGGTCTCACGATCGTGGCGATCGGGACCTCGCTTCCCGAACTGGCCACGGCCCTGGTCGCGGCGATGCGAAAGGAATCCGACATCGCTGTGGGCAACATCATCGGGTCGAACATCTTCAACATCGCAGCGATCCTGGGAATCACGTCGACCGTGACGCCGATCGCGATCTCGTCGCACATCATTCGCGCCGAATTGCCGGCCGTGCTTGCCCTGTCGATCCTCTCCTTCCCAGTCACGCGCATGGCCCACAAGGTGCGGCGCTGGGAAGGAGCGATCTTGTTGATCTGCTACGTCGCTGCTGGATACTGGCTGATTCGCTTCTAGACGGCTTCGAGGGCCTGGGCGAGATCGGCAATGAGGTCCTGAGGATTCTCGACCCCCACACTGAGCCGAACCATCGCGGGCGTGATTCCCATTCGCTTCTGCTGGTCGGGGGGGACGTCGGAATGGGTCATCGAGGCCGGGTGCTCCGCGAGCGACTCCGTGCCGCCGAGGCTGACGGCGAGCTTGACGAGCTGAAGGTGATTGAGGAGCCGAAAGGCCTCCGCCTCTCCTCCACGGACCTCGAACGAGATCATGCTGCCCGGGCTCGTACACTGCCGTTGGAAGATCTCGAAGTCCCGGTCGCCCTCTTTGAGGTGTCCCAGGTACTGCACCGCCTCGACCTTGTCGTGCTCGGCGAGGAAGTCGGCCACATAGCGGGCGTTCTTCATCTGGCTCGTCATACGGAGCTTCAGCGTCTCCATCGACCGTAGGAGCAGCCATCCGGTCCACGGGCCCGCCATGCTGCCGAAGAAGGTGCGGGTCGCCTTCACGCGCGTGATGAGGTCTTCGGTGCCGAGCACGGCGCCCGCGATGAGGTCGCTGTGCCCACCGACGAACTTGGTCAGGGAGTAGAGCACGAGATCAGCGCCGTGCTCGAGCGGATGCTGCCAAAGGGGTCCGAGAAAGGTGTTGTCGACCGCGACGAGCACGCGTCGATCGTCGGTCGAATGGGTGCGTGCGATATCGGCACATGCGGCGATATCGACGAGGCAGTTCGTCGGGTTTGCCGGGGTCTCGATGTAGATCATGCCGAGGCGCTCGGCGCGGTCTCCCTCGGCCAGGGCCGCCTCGAGACCCTTACGGCCCTCCCATGCCGCGAAGGGTACCGTCTCGATTCCGAACTCCGGCAGGATATTGTGGAAGAGGTATTCCGTGCCGCCGTAGACGGGCTCGCTGAACGCCAGAACCTGTCCGGGGCGCAGGAACGTGAACACGGTGGTGGCGATCGACGCCATGCCGCTTTCGAATGCCGCGGCGGCCTCCGCCTCGTCCCAGAGGGTGAGCCGGTCTTCCAGGATTTCGAGCGACGGGTTGTTGAGTCGGGAGTAGATGAGGCCCAGGGTCTCGTCGTTGCGACGTTCCCGGAGGCCGTAGGCCACCTCGAAGAAGGCTTTCCCATCTTCAGCCGTCTCGAACGCGAACGTCGAGGTCTGGAAAATCGGCGGCTTGACGGCTCCTTCCGACCACTCCGGGCGATAGCCGTAGCTCATCATCAGGCTCTCGGGACTCAGAGCATGACCCCCGATACTGCGCTTTCCGCGTTTGTCCGACACTTCGACTCCGACGTGTGAGGGAGAGGCTGAACGGCCGGATCGAGGGAGGGTCGGCCGACCCCGAAAACTAGCGTCGACGCCTCCGGCCCACCAAGCCGACTTGCCCTTCCGGCGGCCCCCCGCCAGCGTGACGTATGGCACGTCATGATCGAGGGGTTGAGCGCGCGATTCACCGCTGGGCACGAACGGGGCTCATCGACGATTCCCTTGCGCGGGCCCTGAGGGAAGAAGCGCGGGCCGAGCACGAGGCGGCGACCTTGCGGGTCGGGCAACTGGTCACGGCCGTGTCGGGAGCCGTCGCGCTTTTCCTGGCGGGCGTATTGTTCGTGTCGCAGACCTGGCCGGCCCTCTCGGAGGGATCGAGAACGGTGGCGTTGGGCCTGCTCTCGATCGCGATCTGGGGGCTCGGCCGGTTCGTAGGCGCCCGCGAGCGGTGGACCCGCATCGGCGAGATTCTTCAGGTCGTCGGGCTCTCGCTCTTCGGCTTCGCCCTCGTGTATTCCGACAACGCCTGGGGGAGTGGGACCGCAGGCGCGCGGCTCGTCGGAGTGATCGCGTTGGTGGTGCCGATCCTGGTGGCCCCCTCGGTATGGCGGGGCTCGGTCGGACTCGTGGCCGCCCACACCGGGCTCGTCTTCGTCTTCGCCGCGCTTTTTCTCGACCGCACCCTCCTGCTCGATTTCGACCCGATCGTCTGGGTGCTCGACGGGCTCCTGCTCGTCGGGCTGATCGTGCTCGGGCTGCGCGTGCGGGCGCAGTGGGACCGTGGCGCCCACCGCACCCTGGTTGCGTTCACCGCCGGACTCTATGTCGGTCTGATCCTGATCTTCTTCACAGGAGCCGGCGTGATGGACCTGAGCGATGCCACGATCTGGGGGCTCGATGTCTGGTGGCTGGCGATGGCCGGACTCACGGTGTGGGGCGCCTCGATGACCCACGGCGACGCGGAGCGCGACGCCATCGAGAGCCATATGGCTTTCTGCATCGTGTTGGGCACGGCCTTCTTCGCCTTCACGGGTGCCGAGGCATTGGATGCACCCGCAGAAGTCTGGGCTGGGATGGCGGCTCTGGTTCCCGCTGCCGGACTCGTCTGGGGGGTTCGGGTTCGCAATATTCCGACGTTGGTGGCATCGACCGCCTCCATGATCGGTGTGCTCTGGATCTACGCGATCGCCCGGGCCGAGACGAAGGCGGCCGCGCTGGCGATGGTCGTAACGGCAGCTTTACTGTTCTGGGTCGCGTCGCGGATCCGCGCCGATGTGCGACCGGCCGAGCGGGCGGGGGACTGACGTCGGTCGCCTCGGCGGTCTACCTTGCAGTGTCGTTCCTCGGCCTTTCGACGTCTCAAC
>CBDUEZ010000138.1:0-10817 GCA_965366355.1 uncultured bacterium | reverse complement strand
GCTGAGGGTAGGGACACGGCCGTCAGGCCCGTCCGGAGTGTCAGACGTGTACGCGCGATTTAGCGTTGCCGCGATCCCGTCCGCCCTCCCCTACGACCGACCCGACGTGCGCATTCTATGCGCGCCCCTCGACGGAGTGCAATGATGCAATGCGGCGACCTGCACCGGGGTCGTGACAAGAGGTCATGGAGCCGGTAGCGTCGTGCCATGTCATTTACCTCTTCCAGATCCATGAAGCGGGTCATTCCCGCCATGGCCCTCGTGCTACTCGGTCTCATCGGCTGCGACGTCGGCGTCGATCTCGACCCTGCCCTCGCCGACGCCCCCATGCCGGCGCGGTACGACCCTATCGACGCCGAACTGGCCGACGCCGGAGCCTGGCTGTTTCAGCACAACTGCTCCGCCTGCCACCACATCGGGAGCACCTCGATGATCGGCCCCGATCTCGCGGGGGTGACCGAACGGCGCACCCTCGATTGGATCGCGGCGATGATTCGGCGTCCCGACTCGATGCTGGTGGCCGACACGACGGCGCAGCGACTCCTGGTCGAGTATCAGGTGCCCATGGCCGACCGGCGGCTCGACGGCGCCCGCGTGCGCGCCCTCGTGGAATTCCTGCGCCGGGCCGATATCGGGCCGGGTCCCGCCGACGCCGTCGAGGGGCGCACCGCTGCGGGAATCGCGTGGGAACGAGCCGGTGCGGGCCCGGTCGTGGTCTTCCTTCACGGCACCAACCTCGACCGCGGCATCTGGCGAGGTCTCCGTCACCGACTCGGCACCGACCACACCGTGGTCTCGTACGACCTCCGGAGCCACGGCGACTCGGACGACGCGCAGGGCCCCTGGTCGGACCTCGACGACCTCGCCGACGTCATCGAGGCGGCGGGCATCACCCCCGGCGACTCCGTGACCCTGGTCGGGCTCTCGGCCGGGGCCGGCATCGCTCTGGAGTACGCGCTGGACCACGCCGAGCGTGTCGCCCGCCTGGTGTTGGTGTCGCCCTCCGTCCGAGGCTTCGTGCCCGGTGCATCGGATGTGCCCGACGTGTTCGGCCCGTTGATGGCGGCCTTCGAAACCGGCGACACCGAGGCCATCGGCGACGCCATGGTCGCGCTGCCCACCTTCGCAGTGACGGCCTCCGAACAATCCGGCGTCGACGCCATGGTGCGCCGCAACCTTCGGCTCTTCCAGGTCGACCCGAGCTGGGCGCAGTCCCCGGAGCCGCCTCCGCTCGAGCGACTGGCCGACCTCCCGACCGAGACGGTCGTGCTGGTGGGTGGGCTCGACTTCCCCGCCACCTCGAGTCTGGCCGACCGACTGACCGCCGGGATCGCCCCGTCGACCCGGATCTCGATTCCGGAGGGGCCGCACCTGCTCCCCCTCACGCACCCGGACGCCGTGGTGCGGGCGATCCTCCTTCCGTTCTCCCAACTCCGTCCCTGAGAGCGTCGATGGATTTCGAGGGACTCCACATCTGCCTCCTGACCGACCAGGACCTGGAGGCGGGCCTTCCCCTACCCGCCGACGACTGGCCGTGCGATCCACGACCGTACCTTCCCGAGGCGGAGTGGGTCGTGCAGCCCCTCGAGAAGGAAGACGCGGTCCCGATGCTCCTGCAGGTCGCCCGCCAGGGATTCGACGTCTACTTCAACCTCTGCGATGGCGCCTGGGACGAGGCGCGTCCCGGCATCGAAGTGGTTCAGACGCTGGAGCGACTCGGAGTGCCCTTCACCGGCGGGCATTCGGGGTTCTTCGAGCCGTCGCGCGAAGCGATGAAACGCGTCTGCGACGCGATCGGCGTCGCCGCCCCCGGGTATGTCGACATCCAGACCGATGACGACATCGAACGAGCGGCAGAGACCCTCCGGTTCCCGCTGATCGTGAAACACCCGTCGAGTTATGCGAGCACGGGCCTCACCCCGGCCTCGCGGGTCGAAACGGTCGACGAGCTGTGGACGCAGGTCAGCCGCATGCGCGGCCTCTTCAACGGGGCCCTCGTCGAGGAGTTCATCGAAGGCGACGAGTACACCGTGCTCGTGGCCGAAAACGCTCACGATCCGGCCAACCCGGTCACCTACCAGCCGCTCGTCTACCAGTTTCCCGACGGCGAATGCTTCAAACACGAAGACCTCAAGTGGGTCGACTACGACGGGCTCGAGGCCCGACCGGTCGCCGACCCCGCGCTCGACGCCCGGCTCCGGGAAGCCTCCGCTCGCTTCTTCGTCGGACTCGGCGGCTCCGGCTACGCCCGCTGTGACATTCGAGTCGATGCTCAGGGCCGTGTGGTGATGCTCGAACTCAACCCGAACTGCGGGCTTTTCTACCCCCCGAGCGATCCGTCGAGCGCCGACCTCATTCTCCAATGGGACGACGCCGGCCACGAGGGTTTCGTGCGCACCGTGGTCGAGGCCGCCATCGCGCGCCACACCCTCCACCGCCCGGCGTGGAAGGCCGAGCACCGCAACGGGCGCGGTTTCACCGTCGTCGCGACCCGGCCGCTACCGGTCGATGGAGTGGTGTTCTCGGTCGAAGGCCAGTCCCATGAACTCGTGCGACGGGAACACCTCGAGGCGGTCGAGGAGTCGGAGCGCCTGCGACGGATTCGTGGGGCCTGGCCGCTGACGGCCGACCTGTGGGCCGCCCTTCCCAGCGATCCGATGGGGTGGCGCCCCCTCAATCACAGCTGCGACCCGTCGGCGTGGGTGAGCGGCCTCGAACTCCGGGCCCGGCGGCCGATCGAGGCGGGTGACGAGATCACCGTCGACTACGCCACGCTCTACGACGAGATCCTTCCGGAATTCGAGTGCGACTGTGGGACACCGTTGTGCCGGGGCACGGTGGGTGGGAGCGATTGGCGAGACGACGCGGTGCTCCGCTACGGAGACCGGGTCTCGGACTACATTCGGGCACGGCGCAGGGCGGAGTTCGGCGACGTCTAGACCGACGGGTCGCCGTAGTGCGTGCGCACGTAGTCGTCCAGGATCGTCTTGAACTCATTGACCAGTCCCTCGCCCTTGAGGGTGGTGAAGTGTTCGCCGTCGATGTACACCGGGGCCTTGGGCTCCTCGAAGGTGCCCGGGAGCGAGATCCCCAGGTTCGCATGTTTCGACTCGCCGGGCCCGTTCACCACGCACCCCATCACCGCCACGTCCATCTCTTCGACACCGGGATAGTTCTCCCGCCACTCGGGCATGCGGTCGCGAATGTAGCCCGTGATGTCTTCGGCCATTTCCTGGAAGAAGGTCGAGGTGGTGCGTCCGCAGCCCGGGCACGAGGTCACCTGCGGCTCGAAACTCCGGATCGCGAGCGACTGAAGGATCTGCTGGGCGACCCGTACCTCGTCGGCGCGATCACCGCCCGGCCGGGGGGTGAGCGAGACCCGGATCGTGTCGCCGATGCCCTGAATGAGGAGCGGGGCGAGGCCCGCCGTGGTGGCCACGATCCCCTTGGTGCCCAATCCCGCCTCGGTGAGGCCGAGGTGCAGCGGATAGTCCGACAAAGGGGAGAGGAGTTCGTAGACCCGAATCAGGTCGGGCACTACCGACACCTTGGCCGACAGAATGATCCGGTCGTGCGGGAGTCCCACTTCTTCGGCAAGCGCCGCCGAGCGCATCGCGCTCTCGACGATGGCCTCGAGCAACACCTCTTTGGCCCCCTTCGGCTGGGGAGCAGCGGCGTTGGCATCCATCATCTCCGTGAGAAGACGCTGATCGAGCGAGCCCCAATTGACCCCGATCCGCACGGGTTTTCCGTGGTCGAGGGCAACCTCGACGATGCGGGTGAAGTTCTCGTCGCGCCGACTCGTGCCGACGTTGCCCGGGTTGATGCGATACTTGGCGAGAGCGGCGGCCGCGTCGGGAAACTTCGTGAGGAGCAGGTGGCCGTTGTAGTGGAAGTCGCCGATGATCGGCACGTCGAGCCCCGCGTCCTCCACCCGCCGAACGATCTCCGGGACGGCCCGCGCCGACGCCTCGTTGTTGACCGTCACCCGAACGAGTTCACTCCCGGCCAGGGCGAGATCGACCACCTGCTGAGCGGTACCCTCGGCGTCGGCGGTGTCGGTGTTCGTCATCGACTGCACCCGAACGGGGTTCGAGCCACCGATGCCGATGCCCCCGACGACGGTTGCGACGGTGGTCCTGCGGTCCCAGATGCTCACGAAGCGGCTCCTGCCGGGTCTCGGCGCGTATCAGCGAATCGAACGAGGGTGAACCCCAGCACGACCGCGCGGGATCCACACGCCGCAATCTACTCCAGCTTTCGCAGCAGGTGGAGGAGTCCGAGGGCGGTGTCGCCCAGATCGGCCGGCTGCAGCACGTCGTGGTACCGGTCCAGGTGTGACGTGAGAAAGTGCGCGACGTGTTTGAGCGAGACGACCTCGTACCCGTTGCGCGCCCCCGTCGCGCCGCTGCCGAAGGCGACGAGGCGGATCCGGGCCGGGATGCCCGCCTCCTCGGTCGACAACGTCGCCACCCCACGCCGGGCGAGGTCGTGGACCGTGCGCGACATCAGATTTTCCGGGCAGCACCCGACCCGGCGCAGCGCGGTCTCCAGCGCCGCCGGCGACCTCAACGTGTCGTTGACCCGCGCCTTGCCCTCCTTCACCTCGCCGATGATCACATCCATCACGGCATCGTCGGTCACGAGTACCGGGTCGACCCCCATGCGCAGATCGTCGCCGAGCCCGGAATTCCCTCGCGGCACCACGTACTCGGCGCGTGGGAACCGTAGGGCGACCACATCGAGGTCGGTGACCTCCTCGAAGTCCCCTCCTCGTTTCTGTCGAAGAACGGGAAGCTCCGAAACGGTGAAGTAGCCGTTCAGGTAGAGATACGACTGGACCAGGCGAACGCCGGCATTCATCGAGGGGGCGACCTCACGAAACGAGAAGGGGACGACTCCAAGGTGACCCCCCTCCGGGATTCCGTCCAGCGACCCCACGACCCACCGATGGGGCCGGAACCGGCCGGACCGCCCGGGGGTTGGACCACCGACCCCTCACGCCCACCCCCCACCGCCGGAGCGCACATGTCGGATGTGGAAGACTCTGGCCCGCCCGTGAAGCCCGAGGCCCCCTCGGCCCTCCGTGTACTCCTGACATGGGCGGAGCGCGGGGTCTTCGTCGTGCTCCTGCTCTTCGTGGCTCACCGCCTGGGCCCTCAACTGTCGGCGCTCACGGGCCTGGGTCCCATCGAGGGCTCGACGCCGGAGTATTCGGTCGAACTTCTGGATGGCACCCTGCTGACGTCGAACGACCTGCTCGGGAAGGTGGTCGTGCTCAATGTGTGGGCGACCTGGTGCGCCCCGTGCCGCGTCGAGATCCCCGCTCTCCAACGGCTCCATGAAGACGTCGCCGCCGGCGAAGACGTGGTCGTTCTGGGACTCGCTACCGACGTCCAGGGAGCCTCGATCGTGGAGCCTTTCCTGGCGGAAAGGGGCGTCAGCTACCCCAACGGACTGCTCGACCGCGCGACTCGCCGTGCCCTCGGCGGGATCTCGCACACGCCGACGACCTTCGTCATCGGCCCCGACGGCGTCGTGCGACACAAGGTCCTTGGCTTCTTCGCGCCGCCGGCGATGCGGGCCGCCGTGAATCGCGCGCGCGACGGGACACAATGACGAGGGGTCCCACGGTGCTGCGCCGATGGGCGCTGGCGGGACTCGCCGTCGTGTGCGCCTGCGGCGGCGACGATGGGGTGGTGCCCGCGGGGATCGTCACGGAGATCACGGTCACACGGGGTGCCGATCAGGACGGTCTCGCGGGGGTGCCCCTCCGCGACTCGATCGTGGTCGTGCTCTCCGGCCCGTCCGGGCCGGTTGAAGGGGTCGACGTCGTCTGGACCGCCCTCGGTGGCGGCGAGGTGCGACCGGGGACCAGCCGGACCGATGCCGAGGGCCGCGCCATGGCTCTGTTCGTTCCCGGGGCCGGGGCCGATTCGGTATCGATCGTCGGCGCGGCTCGATCGACCGTCGTGCGTGCGTTCGGCGCCACCGCGACGGCCGGAACGAGCTATCTCGGCCGAAAGGGGTACGCCGAGTACCGGGCCGGAACCCTTCCGCTGATCATCTCGGCGCCCCATGGCGGAACGATCCAACCCGCCGAGATTCCCGATCGCACTGCGGGGGTCTTCGCGCGAGACCGAAACACCGATGAACTCGCGATCGCCATAGCCGACGCGATCGAGGCTCGATTCGGGCAGCGTCCCCATCTGATCCTCTCCCGGCTCCACCGGCTCAAGCTCGATCCCAACCGGGAGATCGTCGAAGCCACTCAGGGTGATCCACTGGCGGAACAGGCCTGGCGGGAGTTCCACGGCTTCATCGAACACGCCCGTGCGCGGGTGACCGAGGCGCATGGCGAGGGGTTCTATCTCGACCTGCACGGGCATGGTCACGCCATTCAACGGCTCGAGCTCGGCTATCTGCTGAACGCCGACGATCTGGCCCAAACCGACGTCGACCTCGACCAGGGCGACTGGGCCGCCGAAAGCAGTATTCACGCCCTCGTGGATCGATCCGGGCAGGCCTTCTCCACCCTGCTGCGGGGGCCGGAGTCGCTCGGCGGTCTTCTGGAGCGCGAGGGGTACTCGGCCACCCCCAGTGACGTGCAACCCGACCCCGGCGCCAACCCCTTCTTCAGCGGCGGCTACAATACGGCGCGCCACGGATCTCGCGACGGCGGATCCATCAGCGGGGTGCAGATCGAGGCCCAGTTCGATGGCGTGCGGGACACCTCGTTCTCCCGTGCGGCGTTCGCCGCCGCCCTCGCGGCGGCGCTTGACGCCTACCTCGGCCGCTGGTACCCCGACGCCTAGTTGGCAACCCTTCGTTGCACCAGTTTCGCGATCCCCTTCGCTTCGAGATAGACGCGTTCCAGGTACTCGATGATCTCCGACTCCAGGCTGTACAACTCCAACCGGTTGGGCATTGGGGCGGCGAGCCGGGTCGCGAGATGAGCCTGTGCCTCGCGCGTCAGGGCCTTGATTTCCGGCTTGGCGTCGGTGACCCGCCCGGCGATCGACGGATCGACGGCATCGAGCGACTCCAGAGCCATCTCGAGGCTCCAGCATACGCGGCCGTGCAGGGCCGTGAGCAGTCCCCGGGTTTCTTCGCTCACATGCACGCCGTCGCGGAGTCGAGCGAGTCCAGCGGTGACCAGATTCGTCTCGACGAGATCGCCGATGCTCTCGATTCGGTTGGCGGCGGCCAGGTAGGCCTGGTGCTGCGCCACCCGCGATTCGTCGAGACTCTCGGCGCCCACCTGGCCGAGATAGGCTACGATGGCCCTGTGAAGCAGGTCGACGTCTTCGTCGAGTCTCCGGAGGTCCTCCAGGTCGTCCGCCGTGCCATCGAGGGTCGCCGTCAGGGCGGCACGTACCATCGTGAGGGCCCGTTCACCCAGCCGTCTCAACTCCATGCGCACCCGGTCGAGTGCAAGGACCGGCGTGTCGAGGAGTATCGCGTCGAGGTACCGGGGCCGGGCCGAGTCGGGGACGACATAGGGACGGTCCGGGACCAGCCTTTCGATCAGCCACACCGCCAGCCCGACGAAGGGAAGAAACAGAATCGCGTTCGCCACATTGAAGAGGGTGTGTGCATTCGCGATCTGTCGAGGCGCCTCGGCCGCGAGTCGCGCCACACCACCCAACTCGGGACTCGCCGGCGAAAGGCGGCGGACGGCTTCGGCCAACTGCGGAATGAAGGCGAACCAGACGGCGACGCCGACGACCTTGAACAGCACGTGCGCCACCGCGACACGAATGGCCTCGCGGGACTTCCCGATCGCGGCCAGAAGCGCCGTCACACACGTGCCGATATTGGCGCCGAACACGAGGGCAATTCCCGCGCTGAGGGTGAGGAACCCCTGCCCCGCCAGCACGATCACCACACCCATGGTCGCCGACGACGATTGCACCACCGCGGTGAAGATCGCGCCCACCAGAATCCCGATGAACGGAGTCTCCATCTCCGCCATGACCCCCACAAAAGCCGGGTGGTCACGAAGGGGCCCGGTCGCCTCGCTCATGAGGTCCATACCGAAGAAGATCAGACCAAGGCCCAACACCATGGCGCCGTACTGCCGGACCTTCTCACCGCGGGCGAGCACCGAACCCGCGAATCCGAGCGCCACGATCAGGAGAGCCCAGCGGGTGACATCGAACGCCACGATCTGGGCGGTGATGGTCGTGCCGATCCCGGCGCCCAGCATGACACCGATCGTTTGCTGGAAGGTGATCATCCCGGCCGACACGAAGCCGACGAGCAGAACCGTCGTGACCGACGAGGACTGGAGCACGGCGGTGATCAGCGTGCCCGCCGCGAGCCCCGTGAACCGGTTTCGCGTCAATCTCGCCAGGGCGGTCTTCAGCCCTCCGCCGGCGACCTTCTTCAAGGCCGCCGTCATCTGCTCCATTCCAAAAAGAAACAGCGCCAACCCGCCGGCGAGGCCGATGAAGATCGGCCCGAACTGAATGGGGGTGTCGGGCGTCATGGCATCGACCGCAGTTGGGACGGGAAACGAAGGCCCCGGAGTCTGCCCTCCGTCGGCCCCGTTCGCAATCGGGAGCCGAGGCATACGGGTGTCATATGGACCCGCGTCCGTCGACACTCCTTCTCGTAGGCGCGCTTCTCCTCCCAACCCCCGTTTCGATGCCACGCCTGGGATCTGTACTCATCGCCCTGCTCCTCGCCGCCGGCTGCCGAGCCGGGGCAGCTGGCACGCCCACCCCGACCGAACCGGAGCCCGACCTCGCGCCCGGTGACCACACGGTGGCGCTCCGGCATGCGGGCCTCGACCGTCGCTACCTCCTTCACGTGCCCTCGGCCGCAGGCCCGCTTCCGGCCCTGGTCATCGCCTTGCACGGAGGTGGGGGGACGGCTCAGGGCTTCAAAGACGAAAACGGGCTCGACGCCGTCTCGGATCGCGAGGGTTTCCTCGCCGTCTACCCCGATGGATCGGGACCCCTGTCAAACCGCCTGCTCACCTGGAACGCGGGGCCGAATTGTTGCGGCTGGGCTCTCGACAACGAGGTCGACGACGTCGGCTTTCTCCTCTCCGTGCTCGACGACCTGGCCACCCGGATCGCGTTCGACCCTCGACGTGTCTACATGACCGGGCATTCGAACGGCGCCATGATGACGTATCGATTCGCCCTGGAGGCCTCCGACCGAGTCGCGGCGATCGTGCCGGTCGGCGGGGCGATGTTGGCCGTGGCGCCGCAGGGTTCGATGCCCATCCCCCTGCTCCATATTCACAGCGTCGACGACCCCCGGGCCCTGTACGGAGGTGGCGAAGGGCCCGCGTTCCCGGGGACCGACCGCACCGTGGTTCACCGGCCCGTCGTGGACGGTTTGGGGTACTGGGCAGTGCGGAACGGATGCTCCACCACACCGGTCGAGGCGGATCACAGAACGGGGCAAGGAGTTGACCGAGGGCAATCTTCCGTTCGACTCACCTGGCCGAACTGCGAGGCCCCCGTGGAGCACATTCGCCTGAGCGGGAGCGGCCACGGATGGCCGGGGGTTCGACTGGGGGCCCTTCGCCAGAGTATCGTGGGGCGACCCACTACCCTGGTCGACGCCTCAGAAGAGGTGTGGGCCTTCGCCTCGAGGTACCGACGCTGACGACTCCAGACGACACGGCTCGCTTCCGGGGAAGCCTCGACCTGGTTCGTGTCCCGCTCGAGGACGACCCGACCCTGCGGGCCTGGGACGCCGCCGACGAACTCCTGCTCGATTGGGCGGAGGGGCAAGTGGTCGGTGGGCCCGGCTTTCCGCCGCCCACCCCGGTATCCCTCGCGGAGACCGTGGTGATCGGCGATCGATTCGGGGCGCTGACCGTCGGCCTGTTGACGTCGGCCGGAGTGGGCGCCGCCGCAGTGACCGCAGGCGATCAGGCACTGAGGGTGTACGATGACTCGATGCTCACAAAAAGAGCGATCGAAACCAACACCCATTCCGCGCAGTTGCCCACCGCGGCGTGGCGCTTCTCGCCGATCGGGGAGTTGGCCGACCTCCCGAGGGCGTCGGTGGGGCAGGTTCTGTTCAAGGTGCCGAAATCACGAGGTGCGCTCGAGGGTTTTCTGCACGAGCTGCGCCCCGCCCTCACCCCCGCGGCACGCGTGGTGGGGGGCGGAATGACGCGCCAGATCCATCGGTCCACCCTCGATCTGCTCGCGTCGATCATCGGGCCCACAGTGACGTCGCACGCTCGGCGAAAGGCGCGCCTGACGCATACCCAGCTCGACCCCCGAATGGACGTTGCGCCAACCCCGTGGCCGCGCTCCTGGCAGCACGACGGGCTGACCATGTACAGCCACCCGGGAGTCTTTTCGGCCGAGGCGCTGGATCAGGGCACGCGTGCCCTCCTCGAGGCCTTCCCCGACCTCGTGTCGGGGCGAACTTTCGATGGGGCCACAGCGATCGATCTGGGTTGTGGAAACGGCATCGTCGGCACGGTGCTCGCCCGTCATTGCCCCGGGCTGACACTCGAATTCCGCGACATGTCGTTCAACGCCCTTCGGTCGGCCGCCGAGACCTTCTCGACGAATTTTCCGGGCCGCCCGGCGCGCTTCGTCGCCGGCGACGGTGTCGAGGATCGGAACCAGGATTCGGTCGAGTTGGTCGTCTGCAACCCTCCATTCCATGCCCGGGGAGCCCGTGGTGATCACACCGCGTGGACCATGTTTTCGGGGGCACGGCGCGCACTCCGCGATGGCGGAGAGTTGTGGGTGGTCGGAAACCGCCACCTCGGCTATGCGGTGAAACTGAAGCGGCTCTTCGAGTCCGTCGAGGTGGTCGGGAGCGATCCGAAGTTC
>CBDUEZ010000137.1:0-10845 GCA_965366355.1 uncultured bacterium | reverse complement strand
CGAGTGTGCTGGGAACCCAGCGCACGGGACCCGACCTCTCCAACATCGGCAACCGACAACCCAGCGACATCTGGCATCACATTCACCTCTACCAGCCGCGTGCGGTGGTGGGTGAGTCGATGATGCCTTCGTTCCCCTGGCTGTATGAAACCAAGAGTGCGGCCGATGAAGGCGACGTCGTCGTGCCCACCCCGCCACCCCATGGGCCTTCGGAAGGGGTCGTCGTCGCCGGCCCCCGCGCCCGAGCCCTGGTCGCCTACCTGCTCGCTCTGAAGCAAGCCCCGCTCTCCGCCTCGGCCCGGTCGGCCGACGTGGCCGCAAGCGGGGAGACCGCCGACGAGGTCGGAGCGCGGGTGTACGGGTCGGTCTGCGCGAGCTGTCACCAGACCGGCGGCGAGGGCGTGGCGGGCGTGTATCCTCCCCTCGTCGACGACCCCGTGGTGCTCGACGCCGACCCCACCCGCCACATCGAGATCGTACTCTTCGGCCTTCAGGGCAGCGTCATCGGAGGCATCTCCTACCCGACCCTGATGCCGGGCTGGGCGGCCCAGCTCAGCGACGAGGAAGTGGCCGCCGTGGTCAACCATGAACGGCGCAGTTGGGGGCACGACGCCCCGCCGACGACCCCGGGCGACGTCGCGCGTATCCGTGAAGGAGGACCCCCTGATGGCAACTGAATCTCCACTGGGCCAGATCGAGGTCTATCTCGACGGCGGTGACTCACCGATCGGGACCTACCGCCCACCCGCTCGGTTCCACCTCGATACCGAAACGCTCGCCGATGGCCCCCACGAACTGCGAATCGTGGCGACGGACCGCTACGGGCATCAGGGAGTCCGCACCATTCCCTTCGAGGTTCGCAACGGTCCCGGGATCGCGGTCAACGGGCTGAAGAGCGGCGATCTCGTGGAGGGTCGACTCGATCTGCTCGTTAACGCCTACGGGGGCGCCCATGAAGAGAACTGGGAACCCTCCCTGGCCGAGACACCGGCACCGATTCCCACGTGGGCATGGGTGTTGTTCCTGGGCATCGTGGCGTGGGCGATGTTCTACGCGGCTCGTATGTGGTCACCGTCGCCCGAAATGGCCCGATCCCCCACCTTCGGGAACTGGTCCGATGGGCAGGAGTCCGTCGTGCTCGCTCCGCCCCCAGCGGAGGGGGCCGGCGCCTCGCTTTATCGCACCAGTTGTGCAAGCTGTCATCAAACGAACGGACTGGGACTCGAGGGCGTGTTTCCCCCCCTGGCCGGCGACCCCGTGGTCACCGCCGGCGACGCGACCCGACACATCGAGATCATTCTGTTCGGACTGCAGGGCGGGTCGATCGACGGCGTGGTCTACCCCACTGCGATGCCTGGGTGGGCCGAACAACTCTCAGACGCCGAGGTGGCGGCGGTCGCCAACCACGAACGCCTGAGTTGGGGCAACCAGGCGCCCACGATCACCGCGGCCGAGGTGGCCGAGGTACGGCGCCGGGGGGCCCGGTGAACGTGCCGCGGGTGGTGGCGACACTCCAGGATTTCGCGACGTCTCCGCACGGTCGCGAGGCCGCGTCGGCGGGCCTTCGAGACTGGATTCTCCTCGGCCTGGCCGTCGCGTCGGTGGTCTTTGCGTTCGTGCTGTGCGCTCGGCTCCTGATCCGCCCGGGTGAAACCGATCCCGGCCACATCAAGAGACGGGTGCTCCGGGATCCGCCTCCGGGCTGACGGCCGGCTGGCCTCGGCCACCCCAATCGTGGGTCTACGGCTCGCCCACCAGGGACGGTTCACTACACCCGGTCCAGATCCGTCCGGGCGAAGTCCTCGCCGACGAACAGCAGGGGCTCTCCAGACAACGAAGCCACGGCGTACGTCATGCAGTCCCCGAAGTTGAGGGCGGCCGGATGCCGGCCCTTCCCGAATCGTCGATAGGCATCGACGGCCTCCCGCCAGTGGAGTTCACCGAACGACACCTCCTGAATTCCCACCTCGTCGAGGAATCGCTCGAGAAGGCCGCGCGCGGTGACGCCGAGCCGGGCGCTGAGCACGATGCCCGTTTCGGCCAGGGTCGGCGATCCGACCGCCGGGCCCGGGTCGTCCAGCAGGTGCCGGAGCACCCCTTCGTGGCCCTCCTCCCGAAAAAGCACGCATAGAATCGCCGAGCTGTCGACGATCATGCGCCCTCCGGGCCGTACCCCAGGATCGCCTCGCGCTCCGCTTTGTCGGGCGCCCGGCCGATCTGGTCGTCGGGAATCACCGCCCAGACCTCGTCTTCGAGCAACCGCTGCACCCGGCGCTCTCTCGCCCCTTCCCCGATCCGCATGCGCAGCCGAGCGCGCCGCTCGAGAAGTGCCCTGCGCACGGCTTCGGTCTTCGACTCACCCGTGACGGCGACGACCTCGTCGACGAGCCGCTCGACCTCGTCGTTCTTGATGTTCAGTGGCATGGTGTAAAAATGGCGGAACTCCACCATCATGGTCAACGGCGCGAAGCCCGACCGCTACTCCGCCTTCAGCGCCCTCAACGGGTCGGCCCGGGCGGCCCGCATCGCGGGAACGATGCAGGCGACCGCCGTGCCGAGGGTGAGCACGGCCGCCACCCCGCCATAGGTCGCGAGGTCGAGAGGCGAGATGCCGAACAGCAGGGCGGCCACGGCGCCGCGTGCCGCCAGCGCGATCACGAGCCCGACCGCCAGTCCGGCCGCCGCTACGCCCATTCCCTGGCCGACCACCAGTCCCACGAGTCGCTCGCCCGAGGCCCCGAGTGCCGCCCTCACTCCCATCTCGTGCAGCCGTTCGGTGACGATTCCCGACACGACCCCATACAGGCCGATCAGCGCGAGCAGTGCGGCCGCGAGGGCGAAGGCCGCCAGCACGACGAGCACGAAGCGCCGCTGAGCCTCGGAGGCCGCCACGACGCCGTCCATCGTCTGCACCCGGACCACGGGTTGATCGCCATCGACCGACCACACGGCTCGGCGAAGGGAGGCCACGAGAGACAACGGATCGCCCTCGGCCCGCACCACCAGCCACCGCACCCGATCGGCCCAGTGCCACTGATGCGAGGCCACATAGACCGCGCCGGCATGATCCCCCGCGAGGGACTCCTGCTTCACATCGGCCGCCACCCCCACGACGGTGTAGGGGTCGGGACGCGGCGCGCCGATCTGGATCGACCGCCCGAGAGGGTCGCGGCCCTGGAAGAGCCGGGCCGCGAGGCTCTCACTGATGACCGCAGTGGGGGGAGCGCCGGCGACATCCTCGGCTCCCGGCCCCCGTCCCCTCACCACCGGCACCGACATCGTCTCGAGGTAGCCGGGACTCACCGTATATCGGTAAGCGGGCCCGTCCAGGCCTTCGACTGCACCGTCGCCGGCGAGGCTCACGCCATAGGCATCGACCTCGCCCGCGAGCGGGAGTTGGCTCGTCCATGCGGCGGAGGCCACCCCGGGGACAGCCTGCACTTCGTCGAGCACCCGGTCGTAGAACCGGTGGGTCGCAGCGTCTCCCCGTTCGAGTCCGGTGCCCTGCACCTGCATCACGACGACCTGCGAGGGGTCGAAGCCGAGGGGCACGTCGAGCAGGCTCAGGGTGCTCCGGAGGATCAGCCCGGTCCCCACCAGTAGCACCGTGGCCAGCGCGACTTCGGTGACGACCAGCGCCCGCCGAGTCGCACGACCACGACGCGCGTGGCCGCGTCCCGCCTCCCGAAAGGCCTGGGGACCGCCCGCCGAGCGGTGCAGACGGGGGGCGAGTCCCACGGCGATCCCCACCAGGGCCGCCAACCCCGCCGCGAAGCCGAGCGCCCCCACGTCGAGCCCCACCGCGTCGAGCCGAAGCAGGGACGCCGGCGAGAGCCGCACGAGGGCCTCGATCCCGGCGCCGGCCATGGCCACCCCCAGGAGCGCACCGAGCGCTGCCAGGGTGAGGCTCTCGATGAGGAGGTAGTGCACCAGCCGACCTTCGCCCGCCCCCAGCGCCGAGCGCATCGCGAACTCCCCCCGACGACGCGCGCCGCGGGCGAGGAGCAGAAGGGTCACATTCGTGCACGTCACGAGCAGAAGCAGCGCCGCCGCTCCGGCCACCACCAGCATGATGGGGCGCGCGTCGGCCATCGTCGCCTCGCGGAGCGTGCGCACTTCGATACCACGGCTCAGCGACGCCCAGTCGGGGCGTGGCCAGGCGACCACCGGGCGAGCTGAGACGTCGGCGAGTTCGCGTCGCGCCGCCTCTTCGTCGACCTCCGGGCGGAGTCGCGCGATCAGATCGAGGTGGTGTCCCCACTCCCTGGAATCGAACGACGATTCGGCGGGGTCGTACTGCAGCAGGGTCCAGACTCGCGCGTCGGGAGCGAGGGCGTCGACGAATCCCTCGGCAGTCACCGCCACGACGCTGTAGCTCTCCCCGTCCAGCCGGAGCGTGCGCCCGAGCACCTCCGGATCTCCGCCGAGCCGCGTGCGCCAGAACCGGTCGCTCACGACGACCTGGCGTGCGCCCCCCGCGATGTCTTCGGCCGGGTCGAAGCCCGCCCCTCGTACCGGGGGCACTCCCAGAACGTCGAAATACGAGGCGCTCACACTGCGGCCCTCGAGGCGCTGAGGTTCATCGCCACCGGTGAGGGTCGGTTGCCAGGGTTTGGCGACGGCCAGCGCCGTGAACGACCGACTCCGGTCCGACAACTCCCGGTAGCTGCCGAAGGCCGCCTGCACGCGGGTGCCATCGTCGTTGCGGGTGTCGAGGGCGAGGATCCGATCCGCTTGCGGGTATCCCAACGGATCGAGAAGCACGGGGCGGACGACGCTGAAGATGGCGGTCGTCGCCCCGATTCCGAGCCCGAGCGTGAGGACCACGACCGCCGTGAATCCGGGACTCCGCCGTAGACTGCGCGCACTCAGTCGAACGTCGCACAGCACCGCATCGACCCGCGCCTCCCACCCCCAGCCACGAAGATCTTCGCGAGCGGCCAGCGCGTCGCCATACCGCAGCCGCACGGCGCGGCGGGCCTCCTCGCGGCTCGCGCCCTGGGCGATCCGGTCGTTCTCGGCCTCCTCGAGAAAGTGCCGCACCTCATCGTCGACATCGGCCTCGGCTTCGCTTCTGCCGAGAAGCGTTTTCATGCCATCCACGAGGGCGCGCCAGGGTCGCATGGCCCTCAGCCCTCGGCCATCAGGAGCCGACCCACCGCCGCCGACCTCCGGTGCCATTCCCCGGTCTCGTGGTCGAGCTGTCGGCGCCCGGCCGTGGTCAACGTGTAGTATTTCGCCCTCCGTCCCGTGTCGGAGATTCGCCACTGCGACTCGAGCCACCCCGAGCGCTCCATGCGCTTCAGCGCCGTGAGAAGCGACC
Organism: uncultured bacterium; assembly: GCA_965366355.1. Taxonomy (GTDB): domain Bacteria; phylum Gemmatimonadota; class Gemmatimonadetes; order Longimicrobiales; family Gaopeijiaceae; genus Gaopeijia. The sequence continues at coordinate 5,522 of CBDUEZ010000137.1, read as the reverse complement.
CCGGATTCACCTTGAAGACGTTCTGCGTGATCTGCTCGACGCGTTTTGCGATCCCGTAGCCGTGCAGGGCGCCGAGGCTCAGCGTCTTGAGAATGATCATGTCGAGGGTGCCCTGGATGACGTCGGTGTTCGGCTCGTGCACGGTGACTCCTCTCGGGGGCGGCGTTGCCGTCCTATATCTTGAACGTCAAGACATGATAGTCAAGGGGTCACAACGAGAGCCTACGGTACTGCCTCTCGCCGCCGCCACACCACCTGCGACGGATTTCGAAGGCGCATCGTGCCGTCCGGATGGAGGTGTACTTCCATGGACTGGAGTCCGTCTGCCGCCGCGTAGCGCAACTCGAAGATTCGTATTCCCAGCGACTTGCGTTCGATAGTCGCCTTGAGCTCATGCGATCGACCCGGTCCATCGCCCAGTCCGAGCACGAGTTGGGTCGGGGTCAATTCGAAGAAGCGGTCTCCGTAGATCTCTCCCTCGGCAACCCATCTCCCGACGACTGCGGTCGGCACGGCCACGGTCGTCACGGGTTCCGCCTGGAAGACCCGCAGGCCCAGCAGGAGAAGCACCAGGACACCGAGCGCGACCAGGAGTCCCATTCTCCTCGTCTGGTCGGGCGGGGTCGATGTCACCACCTCCAGAAGTGCGCGCCGTTCCGAGTAGCTATACATGGGCCCAGCCTTCCAGCGTGGGTTCGGATTGGCTCCAGCCTTGCTCCAGCACCGCGGTGAGGGCCGAAACCGGCTCGGGAGCGAAGCTCGTGCCAACGCCCTTCCGGATGATCGAGTGCACCAGATCGACATCCATCGAGCTTCGATAGGGGCGGTCTGACACCATGGCGTCGAAGACGTCGGCGACGGCGAGAATTCGGGCGAGGGGATGGATGTCGGTGCCGGCCAGGCCGTCGGGGTAGCCACTCCCGTCCCAGCGCTCGTGATGGCTCCGCACCAGCGGTAGGATCGGGGCGAAGGCTTTGATCGGCTGCAGGATCTCGGTGCCGATCACCGGGTGGCGCTTCATGATTCCGAACTGCTCCTCGGTCAACCCTCCGGGGTGGTCCAGAATCGAGGCCGGCACCCCGATCTTGCCGAGATCATGCAGGAGACCGCCGCGCTCCATCAGAAGGAGATCGGCCTCATTCAGCCCGAGTTGCCGTCCCAGCGCGAGGCCGAGGACGGTGACCCGCTCGGAGTGCCCGGCCGTCCACGGGCTCTTGGCATCGACGGCCCTGGCCATGGCCCGGATCGTGCCCCACGACATGTCTTCGAGATCGGACACCAGGCCCGCCCCGTTGACGCCCAGAGCGGCGTGGCGTACGAGGATGAGCGCGTCGGCCAGGGCACGTTCGTCGGGCGGGTGGCCCTCGCGCCCTCCGAGGGCGAGCGCTCCCACCGTCCGCCCCGAGGCCCGAAGCGGCACCAGGGTGACCGGTAGATCCGCCGCCTCGAAGCCGGCATAGGTCAGATCGCCCACGGCGCCCCCGTCGGCCTCGAAGACGTCGGCCTCCGCTGCGGCCTCGGCACACGCTCTCAATTGGGGCGCCCGGGGAGCCCAGGCAACCCGCCCTCCCGAGCCCGCCGGGTCGAGGGCACCCCAGATTCGCCAGCCACCGCTCTCGTCGGTCCGGACGACCGCGACTCGCCTGCGGGGAAAAACCGTCCTGCAACTCTCGAGGAAGGCCCCGACGATCCGGTCGTAGTCGAAGGCGGCCAGAGAGGTCTCGTCGATGCGTTTCCCGGCAGCTAGAAGCGCGAAGCGCCCTTCGAGCTGATCGGCCATCGCGTTGAACGACACCGCGAGGTCGGCGAATTCGTCGTTCGACGCCACCTCCACCCGCCCGTCGAGTTCTCCTCGGGCGACTCGCTCGGTTCCGGCCGTCAGCTGCCCGAGCGGGTCGAGGGTTCGCCGAATCTGAACGCTGGCAAGAAGTCCGATGATGGCCACACCCAGGGTGAGAGCCAGGGGGAAAGACCACCGAAAAGCTCGCAGCGGCGCATAGATGCTGGCCCGGGACTCGCTCACCACGACCCACCACGACTCGGCGTCGAACACCGACGGAAGGAAGACCTCCCAGGCGGCAGCGAGATGCCGTTCGCCGCCGACCCGGATCTCCGACACCCCGCGACCGGGCGGCTGCCCCGCAACGGCGGCGGCGAGTTCGTCGGCCCACTCCAGGTCGCAGGCCAGAGGGGCGTACCCGGGGCCGAGGACGCAGACCCCCGCCGTGGTCGGAAGCTCGGCCATGGCCAGGGCCCGGGTGAGGAGCGAATCGGCCTCGAATCGCACCCAGACGACGGTCCCCGGATCGGCGTGGGCGACACCGAGCAGCAGGTCGGCCGGGGCGCCGTCGGTCGTCATGCGCACGACAGGCCGTTGGCTCAGGGCGTCCAGGACGCTCGGATCGAGGGTGGGCCGGGTGCTGACCCGTCCGCGCGACACGACGACCCGATCGCCAGCAAGCACCTCGATGCCGTTGACGCCGGCGGGAAGCGCGCTCGCACCGTCGATCCCGGGATCGCGAGCCAATCGGTCCGCCACCTCGCGAGCCCAGGTCACGCGCTCCATGGCGGCCATGCCGGTCGACTTCGAGAGGAGGTCGAGGCGGTCTCGACTCTGCTCACCCAACTGCTCCGTGACGGCACGAAACGACACCCCGGCCATGATCGTCACGGGCAGGATGGCGCCGGCGAGGAACGACATCAGCACCCGACTCGCCACACGACTACGAAAAGCGCGAATGGCCATCAGTACCCCGCGGCTACCCCGACGTACCCACCGTCGTTGGCCCAGATGATGTCGTCCCGGCTCGACGCTGCGGTCAGCGGCGAGGCGGAACTGCCGTCGGGACCCATGCTGTAGAGGTCGAAGTCGCTGTTGATCGGGACGAGAAACCGGTCTTTGCGCGCTTGTCCGGTTCCGCCACCGCCCCCGTTGCCCTTCCCGGGGGATCCACCGGTATCGAAGCGGAGGTACTCGTACGCATTGCCCCAGGGGTCTTCCATCGCGCCCATCCCGAGCTGGCTCAACGAGGTGGGAAACACGTCGTGTTCGAGCTCGTACTCCTGGAGGTTTCGCCCGATCGCCTTGATATCGCCGATGGCGCGAGCGATGCGCGCCTTCTCGACAGCCCGCTGGAGATTGGGAATCGCCAGAGCCGCCAGAATCCCCATGATCGCCATGACGATCAGGACCTCCACGAGTGTGAAGGCCCGAGACTCCGGGCGACGCTTGGGCCCCGAGCACGTCATGGCGGGGCGGCGGCTGTGTTCGGCAATTGACGCATCCTGGTTTTTAGCGCGCGGGCGACGCGCGCGAGGATCTACCGCCCGAGTATCGGGGCCCCCAGGCGAAGATCTGAGGACTTTTCGTGCAGTGCCCCCACCCTTGACTATTGACCCCCCGTCACTAATACTGACTACAAGTCACTACTTGTGAGGGGATCACATGACCGACGCCGCCGAGCAGTACCTGCCGATGAAGGCCGACGAGTTCCACATTTTGCTGGCGCTCGAGAAGTCTGAACTGCACGGCTACGCGCTGCTCCAGGAAGTGCAGCGGGCGTCGGAGCGCCGCATCTCGATCGCGCCGTCTCCGTTCTACCGCAAACTCAAGCGACTCGATGCGCAGGGACTCCTGCACGAGACCGAATCACGCCCCGCGCCCGAATTCGACGACGAGCGGCGACGCTACTTCGCCCTCACCGCACTCGGACGCCAGGTGCTCGCCGCCGAGGCTCGCCGCCTCATCGCGCTGGCGGGTGAGGAGCGGGTGATTCGCGTGTCGCGGGGATGACGCCGCGTCGCTCGGTCGGGCGCTGGATTCGGGCGTGGGCCCGGCTGATGGCGCGTCTGTACCCGCCGAACTGGTCGAGCGCCGAGCGCGCCGACCTCGCCGACCTGCTGGTCGATGCCGCGAGTCATCCCCTCCTCGCCTACGTGACTCGCAACACGCTGATCTGTGCGCGGGACGCCGCATTCGAATGGATGTCGGCCGGCGCACGGGCACCGAGATGGGGGGATGGGATGGGAGCCTTCGCGACCGAACTCAAGCAGGCACTCCGGGGACTCCTGCGCAGGCCCGGATACACAATCCCGGCGCTGCTCACCCTCGCGCTCGGGATCGGCATCAACACGGCCGTCTTCAGCGTCCTCTACGGCGTCGTTCTGCGACCCCTGCCCTACCCCGAGCCGGACGAGCTCGTGCAGGTCTTCGGCGCCGACCCCGAGCGCGGCAACCGCTTCGCCTCGTTCTCGCTGCCCGACGTCGCCGACTGGCAGGAGCGCACCCAGACCCTCGATGCGCTCGCCGCCTACACGACGATCCCCTCAGATCTGATCTACGTCGCCGACGGCGCGGCGAGCGAGGTGCCCACCGCCTTCGTCAGCCACGCCTTCTTCGAGGTGATGGGCCCCTCGCCTCACGCGGGACGCTTCTTCACCCACGGCGAACGAGACGACGACCCCATGGTCGCGGTGGTCTCGGCGCGCTTCTTCGAACAGCACCTCGCCTCCAACCCCACCGCCGTCGGGAGCACGATCGAGCTCACGGGCCGCGCCTATCGCCTGCTCGGCGTGGCGCCGGCGAGCCTCGACTTTCCCGCGCCCGACATCGACATCTGGACGCCGCTTTCGACCATTCCCGCCTCGTCGATTCCCCTGCACATTCGTGACGTTCGGCTGCTCGACGCCGTGGCGCGGCTGGGTGAGGAGCGCACCGCCGACGAGGCCCGCGCCGAGCTGGCGTCGATCGCGATGGGGCTCTCCGAGGAGCATCCCGACACCAACGAGCGTGTGCGGGGCGCCACGGTGCGGCCCCTCCAGGAGGGCATCGTGGGATCCGCCCGCGGTGCTCTGGCCCTGCTCATGGGAGCGGCGTTTCTGGTACTGGCCATCGTGTGCGTGAATGTGGCCAACCTGGCCGCGGCCCGGGAGTCGCGCCGGGAGACCGAACTGGCCGTGCGTGCCGCGCTCGGGGCGTCGGCCTCGCGTCGCATGACGCTGGTGCTGAGCGAGGGGCTGGTGCTGTCGCTGGCCGGGGGCGCCATCGGGCTCGCCTGCGCCGTCTTCGCCACCCGCTGGCTCACGACTTCGGCCGCGACCGTCCTTCCGCGCACCGCCGAGATCGGGGTGCAGTGGCCCGTCGCCTGGTTCTCGTTGCTGGTGGCGGTGGGCACCGGCCTCGCCTTTGCCATTCTCCCGGGACTGCGCGCCGCTCGCGCCGATCTCGCGGGCCGCATTCGGTCGGGCTCGAATCGCATCGGGGGCGACGGTCGGGCTCGGCGTCTCTTGATCGGCACCCAGACCGCGCTCTCTCTGGGACTCCTGATCGGCGCCGTGATGATGATCGCGAGTCTGTCGAATCTGTCGGAGGTCGACGTCGGCTTCGAGACCGAGGGACTCGTGGTCGCCGAGATCACCTTCTCGTCGACGGACTACCCCGACCGGGCCGACTATCTGCCCCGCTACTGGGCCACGCTGGAGTCGTTCCGGGGCCTTCCCGGCGTGCGCAGCGTGTCGGCGGT
>CBDUEZ010000136.1:0-10866 GCA_965366355.1 uncultured bacterium | reverse complement strand
TCGGCGAGAGGGTGCCCGCCCGCACGGCTTCTTCGTCGTAGGGGGCACCCGCCGCGTCGAGGAGTTCCACCTCGTCGCGAAGGCGCGCCAGCGTCGTGGCCTTGAACAGCCCTTCCAGCGCCGGATCGTCGAGCGCGAGCGTATCGGTCTCGACCCGACTCTGCCCGTGGTCCTCGCCCCGGCGAAACCGGAGCACGACCCCATGAATGCGATCGTAGACGCCCACGAAGCGATCGCCGTCGAGCACGGGCCAGGTGACCGGATAACAGGCCACACCCAGGTCGGCTTCGACGTCGTCGAGCAGTTGAAACGGGTCTTCTCCGGGACGGTCACACTTGTTGACCACCGTGAAGACCGGCGTGCGCCGAAGTTTGCAGACGTTGAAGAGCTTGCGGGTCTGTTCCTCGACCCCCTTGCGGTTGTCGAGCAGCATGACGGCCGAGTCGGCGGCAACGAGCGTGCGGTAGGTGTCTTCGCTGAAGTCCTGGTGACCCGGGGTGTCCAGCAGGTTCACCCGGTAGCCGTCGTAATCAAACTGAAGCACCGACGAGGTGACCGAAATGCCACGCTCCTGCTCCATCTTCATCCAGTCGGAGGTGGCGTGGCGCTGCGCGCGCCGCGCCTTGACCGATCCCGCCAGATGCACGGCTCCCCCGTAGAGAAGCAGCTTTTCGGTCAGGGTCGTTTTTCCCGCGTCGGGATGCGAGATGATGGCGAAGGTCCGGCGGCGCCGGACCTCTTCAGCGAGGTTGGTGGGCATGGCCACCAAGGTAGGGGGTGACTCCGGCCGACTGTAGGGGTCGGTGAAAAGAGCCCTACCCGGCCGAGGCGACGGTCCGCCCCGGCCGGGTGTGCTGAGCGCCTGACGTTCGGGGTTCGCGCTCCCCTCAGCGGAGCACGACGTAGAAGGGATAGGGCGCGATCAGCCCCAGCGACCGGGTCATGGTCAGATCGCCGAACCCCGCCGGTACCTCGAATGCCGTGCCCCCCGTGGGAGTCACCGTGTAGCCGTAGTCGTTGGGGCCCCGCGTGTACCGCACGGCGGAGCCCGTCTCGACGCGGGAGGTGGTCCCGATGAATCCCGCACCCGGAACGGCGACCTTGAGGGTCCAGACGAGTCGGTAGGTATGGCTCGATCGGTCGACCTCGAACGTCGCTCCAAAGAGATGCAGGGTGGCGGCGCGGGTCACCCCGTCGACCGTCCAGGTCGTATCACCGACTTCCCTCAGCACCGTCGATGGATCGAGCCGCAGGTCGTACGTGTGCAGGGGTTCGTCCGGATACTGGCGCACTTCGACGCGCGCGCTTCCGTCGACCCCGGCCACGGTGGCGCGCACCCAGGTCGTGCCCTTGCGAAGCGCCCGAATCATGCCATGGGAGTCGACCGTCACGATCGACGGGTCGAGCGAGGTCCATGTGATCGGACGGCCCACGATTTCGGCGCCCGAGGTCGAAATCACGAGCGTCGAAAGTGGTGAGCCATGGCCGACGAGGGTGATCACGTCATGAGGCTCCACGAAGACGTAGGCCACCGGTTCGTTCCCGACCCTCACGAGAATCTCGGTCTCGGCAAAGCGGCCGCCGATCTCGGCCCGGACGGTGGTGCGGCCCCACTGGTGTCCCATGAGCACTCCGGAGGGTGTCACGGAGGCGACGGCCTCGACGGAGCTGCTCCACTGCACCGGCCCGCCTTCCACCGGGCGTCCCATCGGGTCCAGGCCCCGCGCCGACAGCGGAATCGCTTGTCCCGCGTCGATCTCCCGGGCGAAGTCACCCAGTTCGACCATCGCGATCTGAGCGGCGGTGATCTGAAGCGCGAGCGCGGCCGACAATCCGCCGCCCGGGCTTGGATTGAACACACGCACCTGCCCCTGCCCCGCCTGGGCGAGGTCGTCGGCGGTGAGTTCGACGTCGAGGGAGTCGGCGGCGATCCATGTGGTCGGGCGCAGGGAGCCGTTCCATCGTGCTTCGGCGCCCTCCATGAAGCCCTGACCGACGACCCGGATCGTGGCGGGGCCCGACCCGGCCGACAACGCCGCGGGCAGGAGTCGCTGCGCCACCGGCACAGGGTTGGCCGCGGCCACCACGACGAACGCCGGCCCGGTCGTGCCGCCCGAGGTCGCCGTGATCAGCACCGGCCCGCCCGGCGCGATGGCTCGCACGCGTCCGTGAATGTCTACGGTCACGAATTGCGACGCACTGCTGGCCCAGGTGACGGCGCGCCCGGTGATCTCCGTTCCGTCGGATGCGAAGAGTTTCGCCGCCAGAGTGGCCGTATCGCCCGGTACGAGCAGGAGGTCTTCGGGACTGATCTCGAGGTAGGCCACGGCGGGTCCGGGCCCGGGACTCGTCGGCGTGTCATCGGAGCATGCGCTGAACGCGACCAGGCCGACCAGGAGCGAAGCCATTCGCTCGAGGCTCGCGCGCCGGCGGCCCCATGGGTTTTCGATTGTCGTATGCATCGCCCACTCTCCATCTATGTGTTTCGGCGACTCATCCGACCCTCGCTGACCGAGGGCGGTGTCGCTTGTGAGGGAAACCTCGGGAGTGGCGCTTAACGGGACCGCTTAAATGGCGGGCCGTCGGCATAAAACCGTTGACAAGGCGCCCGCTGCGAAGCGGAATTGAGGGCGCCTTCCGCGCGAGCCGACCGGCTCGCGATCAGGGGGCCGTCACCCTCCCCGGCGGTCCATGCTCGCGCCGAGCCCCTTTCCTGCGGTGCCCGTCGACCTCTCTTCGTTCGTGGGACGCGAGGCCGAGCTCCGCCGTTTCTCCGAAGACCTCGCCGCGGTGCGCCTGCTCACCCTTACGGGCCCCGGCGGGACGGGGAAAACCCGCCTCGCCGTCGAACTGGCTCAGCGGTGCGCGCTGCACCATCCGGTCGTATGGGTCGAACTGGCCGATGTCACCGACCCCGAGGGTGTGGTGAGACGATTCGGGAGGGCCCTGGCCGCAGCGTCGGAGGCGGCGACGCTCGACGACCTGCTCGACACCCTGCCCCGCGACACCCTGGTCGCGCTCGACAACTGCGAACACCTGCTGGACGCGGCGACCGCGCTGGCTGAGGCGATCCTCCGACACCCCTGCGGGGCACGCGTGCTCGCGACCTCGCGAGAGCCCCTGGGATTGCCTGGCGAGCGAGCCCGACTCGTGCCGCCGATGTCGGTCGAGGGGAACGGGGAATGCTCCGAGGCGGTTCGGCTCTTCGTCGAGCGGGCCCGCGAAGTGCAGCCCGACTTCGACCTCGAGGGCACCAATCGCACGATGGTGGAAGCGATCTGCCGCGATCTCGATGGGATTCCACTCGCCATCGAGCTCGCGGCGGCTCGCACTCGCATGTTCACGGCGGCTCAGATCCACGGCCGACTTCACGACGCCCTGGATCTGCTGTCTCGTGGGGGGCGAACCGCGGTACCCCGGCATCGGACACTCCGGGCGACCCTCGATTGGAGTCACGATCTGCTGGAGGAACCGTGCGCGCGCCTACTCCGCCGCTTCTCGGTCTTTCAAGGGGGGGCGAGCCTCGAGGCGGTCGAGACGGTCGCGGGGCACGACGAAGACCCGTTCGAGGTGATCGAGGCACTGACCCGACTCGTGGATCGGTCGTGGGTCACGGTGAGGGAGGTCGGGGGGGTCGCCCGATATCACCTGCTCGAAACGGTGCGAATGTATGCCGCGGAGCGCCTGGAGGCGTCGGGGGAGGCCGAAAACCTTCGTTCGCGGCATGCGGCCTGGATCGTGGCGTTGGTCGAAGAGGCCCGCCCCCACTTCACGGGTCCCGATCGACGGGCGTGGGTGGACCGGCTGACGCCGGAGTTCCCCAACTTGTGGAGTGCTCTGACCTTCACGCTGACGCATGAACCGACGCTCCACCTGCGTCTCGCCGCCTCGCTCTGGTGGTTCTGGTTCTCGAGCCGCCACTGGGCCGAAGCGCGGCGCTGGCTGGAGGGAGCGCTGGCGCTGCCCCAGGCGGCGGACGGGGATCGTCGTCGCGCAGACCTGCTCTTCGCCCTCGGGGCGCTCGATGCGCTGCAGGGTCGGTCGGTGGAGGCCCGCCCCTGGCTGGACGAGGCTCTCGACCTGGCCACCGCACTCGGCGACGAGTCGCTGGCCGCCTACACGCGGGTCTATCTGGGCATGAGTCTGGCCCAGATGACGGATCCCGACGCCGCGCGGCATCTGGAACCGGCTCGCGATTGGCTCCAGGAGAACGGCGATCTCTACCTTCTTCGCCTCGCTCAGATCCTCCTCGGGTCCGCCTACGCCAACCGGGGCGATATGGGGGCTGCCCTCGCCGTCACCCGTGCGGGCGTCGAAACGGCCCGGGCCTTCGGCCAGGATCGGGAATTGGGGATCAGCCTTCAGGCGCTCGGGATCCTGCTCTTTCAGGCGGGCGACTACGGCGAGGCGCGATCCCGGCTGTTGGAGTCGCTCGGCGCCCTCGAGCGGGATCCCTCGATCATGTTCCTGGCCCGCACTCTCCATTTCGTCGGACTGTGCATGGCCAAGACGGGAGACCCTCGGGAATCGGTCCGACTTCTGGCCGTGGCGGAGAGCGCTCGAACGGGTCTCGGGGTGAAGCTCGTCTCGATCGACTCGGACCACACGTCGCCTGTGCTGGCGGAGCTGCGTGCGGAGCTGGGCGACCCCGCGTTCGAATCGGTCTGGCGTACGGGTCTGGCGGAGGACCTCGATCGGGTCGTGGCGGGAGTCCTGACCGGGGCCGATACCGCCCGTGGGGCCCGCGCGGCACACGCCGCGGAGATGTCTGACGCGGAGGACCGCGCGACCCGGAGCGTGGCGGGTGCGATCGGGGGGGAGCCCGACCTTCGGGCGCGCCTCCTCGGGGAATTCGAGGTGGAGCTGGCCGGCGAGCGGATCCCCGACGATCGCTGGGTCTACGCTCGACCGAAGGAGCTCCTGTCGCTTCTTCTTCTCTATCGCGAGGGCCGCACGAGGGATCAGATCGCGGCGGCGATGTGGCCCGACGCCGGGCCCGCGCAGGCGAGAAACAGCATCAACGTCACGCTCCACCACCTTCGAAAAGCCCTGGGACGGGCGGAGTGGATCGAACTCGTCGACGGCCGCTACCGGATTGCTCCCGGCGTCCGCGTCGAGGTCGACTCGGAGCGCTTCGAAGCCGTGGCGACCCGCGAGCGAGTCGAGATCGACGATCTGCGGGGGGCCCTGGAGTCCTACCGCGGCGATCTCCTCAGCGGCGAGGTGTCGGGTCGTTGGGTCGACGAGTGGGCGGACCGCCTGCGCCGGTTGCGGCGAGACGTAGGCCTTCGGCTGGGAGTCGCAATGGAGGCCGCCGGAGACGACGCGGCGGCCGACGCGATCTATGCCGGCCTGATCGCGAACGAGGAACTCGACGAGGAGCTGTACCGGCGGCTCATGGTCGTGCGGCACCGGCGCGGCGATCAGGAGGGAGTGAGGAGCGCGTTCCAGCGACTCACGGAGGCGCTCAGCGAGATGGGCGCGGAGCCGGAGGCGGAGACGATGGGGCTGCTGGAGCGCGTGCTGGAGCGCGTGCCCAGCGCCGCCCCTTGACCCTCACGTTGCGTCAGGGTCGATCGTGCAGAAGCCGCCCCCCGGTCGACGGAGGGGCCCGACCCGAGATGGAGCATGACGATGACGCACGACACGAGCCCCTCCGGCCAAAATCCAGAACTCCAGGCCGAGGCCCAAGAGCGATGGGGTGAGACCGACCAGTGGCGTCAGTCGAGCCGGCGGACCAAGAGCTACTCACCCGAGCAGTGGGCCCGGATCAAGGCGCAGGGAGAGGCCAACGAGGCTGCCTTCGCCGCGCTGCTCCGCACCGGAGCGGCCCCCGGTAGCGAGGCCGCGATGGCGCTTGCCGAGGAGGCCCGGCTGCACATCGACCGCTGGTATTACACCTGCCCCCCCACCATGCATGTACACCTCGCCGCCATGTACGAGGCCGATTCCCGGTTCCGAGCCCACTACGACGATCAGGAGGCCGGACTCGCAGCCTTCGTCGCCGAGGCGATTCGGGCCAACGCGCAACGTCAGGAGTGACGAAACCGATCGGTAATCCACCTCGTCGGGGCCGGTATGTAGTCGTCGAGTCGTGGGTTTTCGCGACGGCCGTCCCCAGACAAGGAGACCGAATACATGGTCAAGATTACTCGTTCGTTCGGGTTGGTCGGCGTCGCCGTCCTCGCCCTTGCAGGATCCGTGGTGCCCGCCGCCGCCCAGCAGGTCATGATCGGAGTGGCCGGCCAGCAGGTCGAAGACCTCGAGACGATGAAGGAGAAATTCGTCTCACTGGCCCAGGCGTTCGAGGCGTCACAGATGGAATGGCGCCCGATGGAGGGCGTACGCTCGGTGAAGGAGGTGGTCGATCTCATGGTCGCGGAGGTGCACCTCTTTCCCGCCATGTGGGGCTTCACCCCGCCTGCACAGGCCGAGCCGGGTTTCATGGCCGAGATGAACCGGGTCGCGGAGTTGTCGCCCGACGCGGCCGTCGCCGAGCTCGAGGCGGGCTTCGACTTCATGATCGAATCGGTTCAGAGCCTCGATCACGATCGGCTCGCGGAGGGGTCGGACTGGTTCGGAACGACCTACACTCTCCAGGCGGCCATCGCCCAGGCGATCGGCGACATGCACGAGCACCTGGGGCAGTTGATCGCCTACGCCCGTGCGAACGAGGTGGTTCCGCCGTGGAGTGCGGGCGGCTGAGTCGGCGTCCACCGATGAAATGACCTGTGGGCCGGGGGCGGTGTATGCACGGTCGCCCGCCCCGACGACGACGCGCTCGGGGCCCCATGTGAACACGGGACCACGTGCGAAACGTTCTCAAATCCGTTCAGTCCAGAGTGCGCGGCAGGCTTCGCCATCGCCGACTGGAACGCCCGCCGGTCATTGTCGGCGGGTGCGAGCGATCGGGCACCACCCTTCTGCTCTCGATCTTGTCGGCCCATCCGGCCATTCAGGCGATTCCCGTCGAATCGTGGGCGTTCTGCTACAACCATCTCGTCGAGGATCGGGCGAGGGACCCCATTCGGATGAGCCGCCTCTATCGATGCCTCGGCGAGGGTTCGACGGTGCCGACCGCCCGCCGCTGGCTGGAGAAAACTCCGGCGAACGTCTTCGGCTTCGGCCGCATTCTCGAACACTTCCGGGGCGACGTGCGCTTGATCCACATCGTGAGGGACGGCCGAGACGTGGTCACGTCGCAGCACCCGTCCCGCCCGGGAAAGTTCTGGATGCGGCCTCGCCGATGGGTCGAGGCGGTCGGCGCGGGGGTGGCGCACCTCGACGACCCGCGGCTGCTGACGATCCGATACGAAGATCTGGTCGCCGACTTCGAGGTGACGGTCGCGGCCGTCTGCGATCACATCGACGAGCCGCTTCTTCCCGAGATGGAAGACTGGTGGGAGCACGCTCGCGTGCGTACCAGCCGGCATCTTCACTCGCCGAGCATCAACCCGCTCTTCGCGAGCTCTCTGCGAAAGTTCGAGCGCCCGGATTTTCCCTTCGGTGAGCGCGTCGAGGAATTCATGGAGGTCCCGAGGGCCCGCGAGCTTCTGGATCGCTTCGACTACCTCTAGCTCGAGCGCTGCGACTCCCGCTGGACAGTCGTAACTTGAGTGCCGGCCGACCCCGCAGCCACGGCCGCGGCATCGTCGAGGCACCCGATCGCGGCGCGCCCCCCCGTGGCTTCGACGAAGGCGATGCAGGCCTTCACCTTCGGCCCCATCGACCCCTCGGGAAGGTCGAGTGCCGCCATTTGGTCCGTCGTGACCCGTTCGAGCAGCCGCTCGTCGGGGGTGCCGAACCCCTCGAAGACACCCGCCACGTCGGTCAGCAGGACGAGAACGTCGGCCTGGAGTTCCCGAGCGAGGAGGGCGGCCGTGGCGTCTTTGTCGACGACCGCATGGGCGCCTCGCACGTGTCCATCGGCTTCGATCCAGACCGGCACACCGCCGCCCCCGGCACAGATCGCGATCACGCCTCGATCGACGAGAAGGCGCAACGCTTCGAGTTCGAGAATGCCGTGGGGTTTCGGAGAGGCGACCACTCGCCGCCATCCCTCGCCGTCGGCCACCATCGTCCAACCCCGCTCCGATTCGATCCGCCGAGCCGTGCGCTCGTCGAAGACCGGCCCGATCGGCTTGGTCGGCCGAGCGAAGGCCGGATCGGTGGGGTCGACCTCGACCTGGGTGAGGAGTGCCGCGACCGCACGGCCCGGAAGTGCGCTCCGCATCCCGCGCTCCAGGAGGTAGCCGATCGTGCCCTCCGTTACCGCCCCCAGCACGTCGAGGGTGGGGCGCTCCGTGGGGTCGAGCGCCTCGTTCTGCATCGCGAGGAGCCCCACCTGTGGACCGTTCCCGTGGGTGACGACCAGATCGTGGCCCGTCGCGATCTCCGCGAGCGCTCTACAGGCCCGAAAGGCGTTGGTCTCCTGCGTCGCCAGCGTCATGGGCTCGTCGCGGCGCATCAGCGCGTTGCCGCCGAGCGCGGCGACCACGAGGCTCACGACACGGGGTCACGGGCGATCGGGCAACTCATGCAGCGCGCCCCGCCCCGCCCCCGTCCCAGTTCGCTGCCGGGAATCGTGATCACCTCGATGCCGGCGCGCTGCAGTTTCGCATTCGTGTCGATGTTTCGGTCGTAGGCGACCACGACACCCGGCGCGAGGGTGAGCACGTTGTTGCCGTCATCCCACTGCTCGCGCTCGGCCTGGTACTGGTCTCCACCGGTCGTCAACACGCGTACACGGTCGAGGTCGAGGGCGTCGGCGAGCGCCTCGAACAGGTCGGTCTCGGCCGTCACTTCGACATCGAGGCCCCCGTCGTCGTCGATCCTCGGGCGCAGGCTCCAGGCGCGCATGCCGTCGACCACCTCGGGAAAGACGCAGAAGGCGTCGCGGTCGACCATCGTCATGACCGTGTCGAGGTGCATGTAGGCCCGCACCCGAGGGAGCGAGACCGCGATGACCCGCCGGGCGGCATTTTCGGCAAAAAGCTGACGGGCGAGCAGGTCGACCGCGTGCCCGTCGGTGCGTTCACTCAAGCCCACCATGACGGTGCCGTTTCCGATGACGAGCACGTCGCCCCCCTCGATCGTGGCCGGCAACGGGTCGTGCGCCTCGCCGTCGTACCAGACGTGGAAGTCGGCCTGGGCAAATCGCGGATGGAAGCGATAGATCGCCTTGAGGTGCACGGTCTCGCGCCAGCGGGCCGGGTGGGCCATCGCGGAGATCAACACGCCCGAATAGATCCAGGCGGAGGGATCCCTGGCGAACAGGTGGTTCGGCAGCGGGGGCAATACGAAGTCGGTTTCGTGCGCGGCCGCCGCCCACAACCCCGTGGGCCGAAACGACAACTCGGCCATCGTGAGGCCCCCGATCAGGTGCCGCGTGAGCTGGTCCGAGGGCATGCCGCCCAGGGCACGGCGCAGTTCCGCGTGAAAGGTGCCGTACTGCGCCTCCGAAACACGCTCCTTGAGAATCCAGGCCCGTGCCTCGGGGTCGTCCAGCGTCTCGGCCAGGAGTTCGTGAAGGTACAGCACCTCGGCGCCGCGCTCGCGGAGAACGTCGGCAAAGGCGTCGTGGTCTTCTCTCGCTCGGCGTACCCAGAGCACCTCGTCGAAGAGAAAGTCGTGTCGGTTGGACGGCGTGAGTCGCTGGAGACTCAAATCCGGGCGATGCAGCAGCACGCGCCGAAGGGTGCCGACCTCCGATGCGACGTGGAAGTCGGGAATGCCGTCGCCCTTC
The DNA here is from genome assembly GCA_965366355.1 of uncultured bacterium. Taxonomy (GTDB): domain Bacteria; phylum Gemmatimonadota; class Gemmatimonadetes; order Longimicrobiales; family Gaopeijiaceae; genus Gaopeijia. The sequence goes on along the minus strand of CBDUEZ010000136.1, from coordinate 1,121 downwards.
ATCGCGCCCCGCCGGCGTCGGCCGCAGACCCCGCCCCCATCTGTTCTTCCGTCCGTTCGTCCACCTCGAGGGCCTCCAACGGATCGTCGGCGATGCCCCGTACCCGGGCCCGGAGCCGCGCGACCTCGGCCTCCACTTCGCGCAGACGCTCCTGGTAGATCACATGCACCTCTACGGACTGGTCGGTCGGCGGAAAGTCGCTGCCGGAGATGTAGCCGCCCAGGCTGGTCATCTTGGCGAAGAGCTGTCGGGGCCAGCGCAGACCGTCCTGGCCCGCCGATCCGCCACTGAGGCGGAGGTCGTAGAGCGTGTGCGTCAGGGCATTCAACTCGGCCATGAGCGCACTGGCCTCGCCGCGTTCTGCGACCTCCGCGCGCCACACCTCGAGCGAGTCGATGGCACTCACCACTCGGTTCACTTCGCCGCGCAACTCCAACTGCATGGCGTGCTGCGCGCGGATGCCGGCCATCGTCCCCTGCGACGACGGATCCATGAGCACCTCGAGGGGCTGTTCGTGCACAGTCCCGTCGACGGTGAGCCGTACGGTGTAGACCCCGGGAACGGCCTGAGGCACGACTCGGCCGCCGTCCGGCGCGCGCCTCGTACCGGATTCACCCATCGCGGCATGGTCGTGGCCGATCGGATCATTGCGAAGTGTGGGACTCCCGGACGGGGTGTACCCGAGCGACCACCACGCGCGGTTCAATCCGGCGACCCGGCGTCCCCCGTTCACGTCGGCGACGACCTCGCCCGAGCCGTCCAGAATCTCGATCGAGACCGACCGCGCGTCGGGTCCGAGCCAGTACGACAACGAGGCGCCAGAGGGCGGGTTGTCACCCGCCGCCGGGTCACCCGGCTGGGAGAACGCCGACTCCTTGCGAAGAAAACGATACGCCGGGCGAGGGGCGAACAGATGGCTGGGCGCGGCGGCGATCTCGGGGGTGAGCTGTTGGAGCGGCGTGATGTCGTCGGCGATCCAGAAGCCGCGTCCATAGGTGGCCACCACGAGGTCGTTGAAGTGCGTTTGTACCGTCAGCCAGTGTACGGGGGCCGGCGGCAGGTTCGACCGCAGCGACATCCAGGTCGCGCCGTCGTCGAACGAGCCGTAGAGCCCGTTTTCG
>CBDUEZ010000135.1:0-10868 GCA_965366355.1 uncultured bacterium | reverse complement strand
AGGAGTGCGAGATTCCGATGACTTTGGCTGACCTTCGGCGGCGCCTCGGCGCCCCATCTCGCTCGACGGACTCCGCACGTGGCCACCACGACGAGCTCACCCACCGCGCCCACCGCGCTGTCGCGGCTCTGGACGCTCCTGCGCCCCTACCGATGGCGCATCGCCGGGCTGTCGCTCCTGATTTCGGCGACGGCCGCGATGTCGGCCGCCTCGCCGCAGTTCGTGCGGGTGGCCCTCGACGACATCATTCCGTCGGGCGACCTCGATCGGTTCATGGTCTTCGGGCTCGTCTTCGCGGCCTTCTACCTGGTCCAGGTCGGGCTGCAATACGCCGGGATGTTTCTGAGTTTCGCCTTCACCCAGTCGGTGGTGAGCGACATTCGCATGACGGCCTACCGCAGACTGCTGCGGCTTCCGGTCCCCCACTTCGCCGAGGAGCGCTCCGGGTCGCTGACGTCACGGGTCGTCAACGACGTCAACGCGCTCGAGGGCATGATCCAGGCGGGGGCGACGCGGCTCGCGGGTCAGCTCTTCTCGATTCTGGTGATCGGAGCGATCCTCGCGGCCATGAACTGGCGGCTGGCCCTGATCAACCTGGTCGTCATGCCCCTCATCGCGGGTATCACCCGCTACTACCAGGTGCCCCTCCGGCAGGCGGCGCGCGAGATCCGCAAACGAGTCGGCGAGATGAACGCCGTGTCGACCGAGGCGATCGGCAACATCCAGATCGTGAAGTCGTTCGTGGCCGAAGATCAGGAAGAGCACCGCTTCGGGCGTGAAAACGAGGCCTACGTCGAACTGAACCTCGATCGCCGCAAAGATGTAGGCGTCATGGAGGGACTGATCACGCTGATCGCCAACTGGGGCATCGGCGCGTTGCTGATCATCGGGGGCTGGATGGCGGTGCAGGGCACCCTGAGTGTGGGCGAGCTCACCGCCTTCGTGCTCTATCAGCGCCAGCTCCAGCGCCCCGTGATCTCGGTCATGTTCTTCAACAACCAGCTCCAGGCGGGAATGGCCGCGCTGGACCGGGTGGCCGATCTGCTCGATTCCGAGCCCGAAACGGAGGGCGACCTCGCCTCGATCCCGGAAGGCGACCTCGCCTTCGAGGGGGTCGTCTTCGCCTATCCGGGCACCGATCGTCCCGCGCTCGACGGGCTCGACCTGCGCCTGGAAAGGGGACGCACGGCGGCCCTGGTCGGCTCGTCGGGCTCCGGAAAGACGACGGTGACGCGACTGCTCGGCCGCTTCCACGACCCCCAGGAGGGGCGTGTGACCCTGGCCGGAATCGACCTGCGGGACTTCGACCTCGGAGCCCTTCGCCGTGCGATCGCGGTGGTTCCACAGGAGCCGGCCCTCTTCTCCGGAACGGTCGCCGAAAACATCGGCTACGCCGATCCCGAAGCCTCTCGTGAGCGCATCGAACATGCGGCGCGCCTGGCCAACGCCGAGGGGTTCATCGAGACGCTCTCGCAGGGCTACGACACCCCGCTCGGTGAGCGGGGCGTCAAGCTGTCGGGGGGCCAGAAGCAGCGCATCGCGATCGCTCGGGCGATTCTGAAGGAGGCCCGGATCCTGGTGCTCGACGAGGCGACGAGCGCGTTGGACTCCGAATCGGAGGCGGTCATTCAAGACGCCCTCGGCGGCCTGTTCACCCGCACCACGGGGCTCACCAGTCTCGTGATCGCGCACCGCCTGTCGACCATCGAGACGGCCGATGTGATCCATGTGCTCGAGGGGGGCCGCGAAGTGGAATCGGGCACTCACGCGGCGCTGCTGTCGCAGGGCGGGCGCTACGCCACCCTTTGGGAGCTCCAGCACTCGGCCGAGGCCAGCGCAGCCGCCAGCTGAGGCGCCGCCCACTTCGGCGCGGCCCGCTCCGACGCCATCCACTTCGGCGCGGCCCGCTCCGACTCAGGTCACTTCGGCTCAGCGCGTGAATTCCAGCAGTTTCGTGTACTTGATCACGAACTGCCGCTGCAGGGGTCCGGCGGGGACTCCCGTGCGCGCGAAGCGACCCCTGTGCTCGGTGTCGTTGAAGACGATGAACAGTCCCGTACCCGCGGTGTCGAGCCAGCCGAGGCGGAGGTTGGTGCCGAAGTTCTCCGAGTCGTCGTTGTACTGCAGGTTGGCCTGCAGGTAGATGCGCGGCGTGAACGAGTACGATCCGGTGAGGCCGAAGACCGCCGTCGTGAAGTCGCCCTCCTCGAGGTGCACGTCGAAGTAGTTCGCGCGGATCGAGGCCGCGAAGGTGTCGCTGTAGCGGTAGTCGACCGTGAGGCTCGGGGCGAACTGCCATCCGGTGTAGAAGCCGCCCAGCGTCCAGCCACCCGAGGCGGAGAGGGCGGCGCTCTGATTGGTGTTGGCCCGGAACGACCATTCGGCGTTGTGATAGGGGCCCGCCGGAATGGTGATGTTCTCGCGAATCTCGAATGGTGTCTCGAGCCCTTCGCCGGTCAGGTTGAAGCCGGGCAGCTGGAAGAAGGCCCCGTTCTCGAAGGCGAAATGGCTGTCGATGTGCACCAGATACGACTCCATGAAACCATCGAGCGACCAGAACTGATTGTAGGAGATGTGGGGTCGAAACTCGCGAAACCAGGGGGTGCCCTCGGTTCGCAGGTGTCGGAGCACGCGCACATTCACCTGGCGATAGTCCCAGCGATTGAGAAAGCCCACCTCGGGGTTCATGGCCTCGCCGATCTCTCGGTATCCCGCGCTCATTTCCCAATCGCGAGTGACGTATTCGGCGCTCCCCGCGAAGCCGTACTCCCCCTCGTTGAAGGCGCCCGGCGACGCGGTGCGCGCCGAGGCCTCCGGCGTTTCGGTGAGCGAGAACCAGCCGTCGAAGGTCAGCGCCTGGCCTACGCCGAGGCGTCCGTCGAGCCCGAAGGTGAGGTTGCGATCGGCGGTGTCGTCGGTGTTCAGGCGGGAGACGAAGATGCCTCCGAGCCGGGTGCGGTTGCCCAACTCCCGGAACGCCCGCACGACCGAGAAGTTGTTCGCGGGCGCCAGCGGCTCCGACAGGCCGGTCTCTTCGTCGATCTCCGACGTGCCGCCGGTCTGGATGTTGAGCACGCCGACCTGCAGATCACCCACGCGGCCCGTGAGACGCGCCCCGGCGCGAATCGGAACCTCCTGGCCGCCCGACAGCCCGATGCGACGACTGAAGAACAGCTCGGCGGCGCGACTCTGCCCCACCGCGAACGTTCCCGCATTTTCGAGAAAGAACGCCCGCTTCTCGGGAAAGAAGAGAGAAAACCGGGTCAAGTTGACCTGCTGATCGTCGACCTCGGCCTGAGCGAAGTCGGTATTGGCCGTCAGGTCGAGGGTGAGGCTCTGGTTCAGTCCGATCTTGGCATCGCCCCCGACCTGGAAGCCGTAGTCGGCCTCGGGAGCGGCCACCGTGAAGTCTTTCAGGCCGTCGGCGAGAACGTAGGGGCTGAGCGTCAGGAGGCGTTTGGTCGGGGCCTCGAGGGCGACGGTGCCCGCGAGCGAGACCCGGTAGAGGTTGAACTGCCGCGGGATCGGTGCCCACACCGACTGCTCGTTGTTGCGGCGGATCTTGCGCTCGAAGTTGATCCCCCAGTGCTGCTCCCCTCCCTGGCCGTACCGAAGCGTGGCGAAGGGACTGCGCATTTCGGCGTACCAGCCGCGCTCGTCGGTCGAGGTGGCGACGCCCCAGGATCCGTCCCAGTTGAGGTTGAAGCCCCCACCCGAGCCCGATTGCTGGCGCTGCTGTCCGCTCCCTCCGCCCTGACCCTGGTTCACGACCTGGCCATCGTATTCGATCCCGGCCGGGGTCGTGCCGAAGACGAAGCCGTTTTGCCGATCCCGGTAGGTGTCGAGGATCATCACGAAGGCGTCGGCGTCGTCGAGCGAGGCATCTCGCAGCGTTTGCCCGAGCACGACCGCACCCGGGTCTTCGTCGAAGAGCCAGGCCCCGACGTAGAGGGCCTCGTCGTCATAGGCGATCCGCACCTCGGTGCGCTGCGAGGCCGGGCGTCCCTCGCTGGGCTCCCGCTGAACGAACCCGTCGAGAACATCGCCGTCGGCCCAGACCGCGTCGTCGAGGCGCCCGTCGATGACCGGCGCCGTCACCGCGCGCGTGGCGCCGGCGATCGGGGGCGTCGGGGGCGTCTGCGCCTCGAGGGAGCCGGGGGCCACCAGCGCGGCCGAGACGAGCGCAACGGCGACGGAAAGGGCCCATCCGGTGCGCGGAGCGAGACACGATCGCACGCTCACAGAAGCCTCTGGAACAGCACCATCGCGACGATCGAAATGGTGGTCAGCGTGGCGACCTGGGCACGGTGCCCCTGATCGAAGGCCTCCGGCAGCAGCTCGACCAGCACCATGAAGAGCATCGCACCGGCCGCGAAGCCGAGTCCCCAGGGAAGCGCCGGTCGAAAGGCCTCGACGAAGAGGAACGCCGGCACCGCCATCAGGGGCTGGGGCAGCGATGAGACCACACTCCACCCGGCGCACTTCGGCACGCTGATGCCCTGCGGCCGCAACACGGCCGTGATGGCCACACCCTCGGGAATGTTGTGGATCGCGATCGCGACGGTGATCAGTGTGGCCAGCGTCATGCCGCCGCCGAACGACACCCCCACGGCGACTCCCTCGGAGAAGGAGTGCACCGTCATCACGACCATCATGAGCAGCATCTTGCGGGCGCTCTCGCCCGTTGCCGCGCCGAAGACCAGCGCCTCTTCGTCCTGATCGGCGAGAAGACGCTGCGTCGCCAGAATGAACAACACACCGATGACCGCGCCGCCGAGGGTCTCCAGCCGTCCGTAGTGGGTGCCCTCCGACACGAGGCCGAAACTGGCCCCCATCATGAGGCCCGCGGCGATCGCGTTGGCGTAGGCCACGAAGCGGTCGGAGACCGACTTCACGAAAAGGAAGGGGATCGCCCCGAGGCCGGTCGCGATGGCCGTGATCAGGGCGTAGACGAAGACCTGAGCCGCGGGGGGGAGGGCGGTGAAGCCTTCGATCAGCGGTGCGAAGACGTCGCTCATGGGGTGACTCCGCCCAGCGCCACGACCATGCCCATCGCGAGCAGGGCCACGACCGCGATGCTGGTGTGGCCGGCCTGCCGATACGATTCCGGCAGCAGCTCGGCGAGAACCAGTTGCACCAGGGCACCCACCGCGAAGCCGAGGGCCCACGGCAGGAGCGCCGGCGCGGCGCCCACCACGGCGAAGGTCACGACGGCCAGCAACACCTGGTTGAGATTGGTCGCGACCGCGAGGGCGGCGGCATGAACCGGTCGAACGCCCCGCCCGGCGAGGATCTCGGTGAGGATCATGCCCTCGGGAATGTTGTGCAGCGCCAGCGCGACCGCCGTCGAGACGCCGAAGGGTACCGAGACGATCATGGCCGATCCGATCGCGACGCCCTCGTAGGCGGCGTGGAGCGTATTGACGAGCACCACCTGGTAGCCGTAGGCCGGGTCGACCTCATCGAGCGCATTGAGGTCGAGTTCGGCGGTGCCCGTGAGGGCGTGCGTGAGTTGCACGAAGGCGAGTCCGGCCAGGGCGCCGATCGACCCGAAGACGATGCCGTCCTGGAGTCCCTCGGTGAGCAGAACGTAGGCCACTCCGAGCATCAGTCCGGCCGACAGCGCGTTGGCCCAGCCGAGCACCGCGAGCGGCATTCGTCCGTGCACAGCGCGCGGGAGAACTCCCAGGCCGGCCGAAAGGGCGGCCAGGGATGCCCAGGCGAGGACCGTCAATGTGGGGTCGAGATCGACCATGACAACGCGGCGTTCCGGCGGGCCTGGATGACCCGGGGGAGTCGAAGGAGTCGAATGAGTCGGGAAGAGACACTGGATCATGCCGAAGCGACCCGACCGCCAGCAAGGGCGGGGGCGGTCAACCTCCCATCACGCGGGGCACCTCTTCTTCCAGGTCCACGAAGGGGGGTGCCCACTCCTGCCCCGTTTGCAGGATCCGGGGTGGGCGTCGTCCCTTGATCCCGGGGTGCGACGTGGCCCGCTGGCCCTGCTCCGCATCGAGAAACGCCGCGCAGAGCTTCTCGACCCGGTTCATCGCCGGGAGCATGCTGTGCAGGTTGGTGATCTTTCGAAACAAGCGGTCGCCGATCTCCCAGTATCCGAAGTCGGCGGTCGCCACGCACACCAGGGCTTCATGCGGCACGAACGGTGGCCGCGCCGCGCGATAGGGCACGGTGCCGTCTCCGGTGTCGGTCAGGTCGGCCGTGATCGCACCATCGCGGATTTCGGGAAGCGGGTAGCCGTTCTTGCGATCGACGCTCGCGAGGTCGAACCAGGGTCCGTCGCCGGCCGCGGGCCCGTGGTCCTCGATGCGGAGCGCCACACGGGTGCGCTCGCCGATGCCCGCGATCGACAGCCAGTCGGCGTCGTCGAGCCCCACCTCGGCGAGATCGAGCGCGTCGACGCTCGCCCGAAAGGCGGCGGCGCGATCGAGCAGACTCTGCAGGAGAATGGTCGCCTGGCCCAGCCGTTCGGCCTTGGCGCGGGCGGGCGACAGTCCATTGAGCCTCAGGTGTTCGGCGATGCTCTCGATCACGCCGGGCTGCCAGAGTCCCGCGTCGAAGAGGGTCGTCGGCAGGCGGTCGCCCTCGATGTCGAGACCCTCGGTGGGCACCAGGTGGTAGAGCGCCGGCGTGAGTCGGGCGGTCTCGCGCTCGCGCGACGAGGGGGCGTCGCTGCCGAGTTCGGCCGTTCCCGTCACCACCTTGATCACCGCTTCGAACGAGCCACCGAAGGGTGTGCCGAGCGTGATCGCTTTTCGCACGCGGTGGTCGCGGGGGCGCCCGGCGAGGTAGCCGGCGATCAGGAGTCCCCCCATGGAGTGCCCGACCAGATCGACGCGCCCGCTGCGCTGCGTGTAGCCCGACCCCCGCTGGTAGTGGCGCAGCAGCACGGTGCGCGCGATGACGGCGTGGACGAATTCGGTGAGCCTCTCGACGCTCCGGTCGAGCGGCTGGCGCCAGTCGTAGGGAAAGAGGTAGACCGGGCGCGGCCGATCGCGGGCCGGAGAGAGGTCGTGGCGCAGGTCACCCACGAAGCTGTCGTAGGGAACGGGAAACACGTCGCCGACGCGCACGTGCGACGGCTGGAGTTGTTCGTAGCGCAGGTCGTCGGGGTGGAGGGCCGTCCGTTCGTAGTCCTTCGAGGTCAGATCCCACACCGAGTCGGCGCGTCCCGGATAGGTATCGCGCAGGGCGGTCGCCGTGATGCCGGGTATCACGATCACGGGTGGTTTCATGGGCCGTCGCCTCCGGTTCGCATAAGCACCGCTCCCGCACGATATGGAGGAGCCACAGGGTGGGCGCAAGCCGGCAACGTTGACCCTCGACGAAGCGCCCGATAGGGTGGACCATGACCCGATTCCGGCTGGTGGCACCCGTGGTGCTCGTCGTGACGCTCCTTCTTCCCGGTTGTGACGCCTCGCGTGACGACACCGGGGCCATCGCCGAGGCGGGCGCCGTATCGGTGTTTTCGCTGCGTGTGGGGGACTGCTTCGACGACCACGATCCCGGCGACGTGCAGAAGGTGGCCGCCCTTCCCTGTGGCGAAGCGCACGACAACGAGGTCTTTGCGACCTTCGACCTCGACGGCGATTGGATGGGTGACGACGAAGTGACCCGGCTGGGCGAAGAGGGCTGCAACGATCGTTTCGCCGCGGCCATCGGGGCTCGCTACGAGGAGTCGATCCTGGCCTTCTACCCGATGACGCCGACCGAGGGATCGTGGGACGATCTCGACGACCGCGAGGTCGTGTGCGTCGCCTATCATATGGATCTCGAGAAGCTCGACAGGAGTGTGCTCGGAAGCGGGATGTAGGCTTTCCCACGGTCGTGATGCGCGCGATCTTCGCCGGGTTGCCCGCCTCATTCTCTCGTCCGTTTCGATCATGCGTTCATCGTCCTGCCCCGTCCTCGTTTCCGTCCCGATCCCCGTTTCCGACCCCGTCCCGATCCCCGTTTCCGGTCCCTTCCGCGTTTCCGTCTCCGGCCCCTTCCGGGTTTCCGTCCCGGTCTTCGACCCGGCCCCCGTCGGAGCCTGTTCGATCTCGTCCCGTCGTCGCGGTGGGTCGGGGGCCCCGTCGTGAGCGCACTGGCGTATCTCGATCGTCTGGGGACGGGTATCGGACCCGACGCCCTGCGCCTCATGGCCCGGCGCTGGGTGATCGATGCGGCGTGGTCGTGGGATCACGGCACCGACGGTTTCGTGTGGATCGGGCGGCGTCTCCCGCAGCGGTTCGCGGTCGAAGAGGTGGGCGACCGGCGTCGCCTCATCGCGACCACCACCGTGGTCGACGGCCTCGTCGATGGAGCGCGCGCCCGCGAAGCGCTGCGGGGCTTCAATCTGCTGAGCAAGGGATCGATGTGGCTGCACAACGCCGAGCGAGGGGCCATCGAATTGCACTGTGGGATCGAACTCGACCCGGAGCACCTCGAGACCCGCACCCACGACCTCAGCACCTTCGCCCTGCTGCAGCTCTTCACGGCTGAAATTCTGGCCGCGCCGCTCGCGGAGTCGGCGGGGGGGCGACCCGCCTACCGGCCCCACCCGACCTCGGGCGTGCGCGACGAGCCCGACGAAATATTGACCATGGTCGACCAGGCGCTCGTGCCCATCGGCATGTCGCCCTCTCAGTTCGCCGACCCCGACGAGATGTCGGCTGCGGTGGCCGCGTTCGAGGGCTCGGCCCTCTCGGTGGCGTCGCCCGCGGCCGAGGGGGTGGTTCAAGCCTCCGCGACCGTCGACGGGGTCGAGGTGGAGGTGTGCATCGATCCCCTGGCGGGCGACCCCGACCAGGGGTCGGGGCTGACCGCGACGGTGCGGCTGACCGCCGGCATGACGTCGGAGCCGGGCGCGACGCCCGATCCCGACGTCTGGGCGTGGCACCTCAATGTGGCCGAACGCTCCGGCGCTTTTGTCGGACCCCTCTACGGCGCCTGGGAGCCCTATGCCGACTCATCCCGAAAGGGTGTGATCCACACCTGGTTCACCCCGAATGCCTTGTCTCGTGTCGGGAGCGCGCACGCCGCGGTCGCGATCACTGTACGCCGCGCCCTGTGGGCCGCGGGAAGGGCTGCCTCTTGAACGTCTCTCCGCCGCGCAATAGCCCATTCTTCATCATCGGATCGGGCCGCTCCGGCACCACTCTGCTGCGACTCGTGCTGGCGGCACACTCGCGGATCACCATCCCCCCCGAGACCTGGTTTCTGATTCCGCTCGTGGAGAAGCTGCCCCTTCACGACGTGCTCACTCCCGAGCAGGTCGACGAGGCCATCGCGATGATCACGAGCCACTATCGCTGGCCCGACCTGGAGATCGCCACCGACGAGATGGCGCGGCTCGCGCATGGGCTCGAGAGGCCGACGATTCGCGGCATCGCCGATCTCGTCTACGATCGCCTGGCCGCGCGGGACGGGGTGGCCCGGTGGGGCGACAAGACCCCGCCCTACGTGAAGATCGCTCCTCAGATCCTCGAGCTGTTTCCCGACGCCCAGTTCATTCACCTCGTGCGCGACGGCCGCGATGTGAGCGTCTCGATGTACCGCAAAGGGTGGTGGGGGCGCTGGCTCCTCGAGAACACGCACGAATGGCGGGAGTCGATGCAGGCCATGAAGCGCAACCGCGAGGTCGTCGGCACCGACCGGATTCTCGAGGTGCGCTACGAAGACCTCGTGCTCGACACCGAGGGGACCACTCGCCGCGTGTGCGACTTCCTGGGTGAGGACTTCGAACCCGCCATGTTGTCGTGGCAGAACACGGTCGACGAGAGGGTTCCCGGACGCGAACTCGTCATTCACCAGAAGCTCTACGACCCGCCCAGCCCCGACGACACCTATCGCTGGAAACGGGAGTTGTGGGCCGGCCGGGTGTTCATGGTCGAGGCCTACATTCGAGAGGAGCTGGAGCAGGAGGGCTACCCGCTGCGCTTCGGGGGTCCGCTCTGGGGTGCGGCGCTCAAGGTGTGCCGCGCGGTGACCCCGATCGTGCTGCCCGTCATCGACATCACCGTGCGGATTCCGCCCGCGTTGTGGCGGCGCGTGAAGTGGCGCCTCGGGACCGAGGAGCGGCCCCCGGACCCGGTGTCGCGGGGGTAGAGCGGGGTGGGGCCGGGTGGGGCGGGACGCCCTAGCCCATGTGTTCGCGAAGCGTCTGGGAGCCGCCGCGGCTGGCCACGATCGTCGAGCCGTCTTCGAGGGTGACGATGAAGCGGCGCTCGTCGTAGCGCCGCACGCCCTTCACGTGTGTGAGGTTCACCACGTGGCCCCGGTGCACCCGCACGAAGTCGCGGGGGTCGAGGCGGCTCTCCATTTCACCGAGTGATACGTCGAGCTGGAGGGTGCGGCCCGCAAGCCGGATCTCGACCCCACCATCGACGGCGTCCACGCGGCGGATCTCGGCCACGGACACCGGCACCATCGTGCCCCGATGGCGGGCGAAGATGCGTTCGGGGTAGGTCGCGCTGGGGCCCGCCACCTGGAGTGCCCCGGGAGCCGTGCCCGACGCCCCGCGCAGCCGAACGCGGATGCGGTCGAGCGTCTGGACCAGGCGGTCGCGACCGAAGGGTTTGATCAGATAGTCCACCGCGCCGTGATCGAAGGCCGAGACGGCGTATTCGTCGAAGGCCGTGGTGAAGACGATCGCGGGGTGCACGGTGAGGGCATCGAGCACCTCGATCCCCGACATTCCCGGCATCCGCACGTCGAGAAAAACCACGTCGGGCTCGAGCTTGTGAATCAGTCGCAGCGCCTCGGGACCGTTGCTGGCTTCGCCGATGACCTCCACCCAGGCGACGCCGCCCAGGTAGTCGCGGATCGCCCGTCGAGCGAGGGGTTCGTCTTCGCAGATGAGCGCCCGC
>CBDUEZ010000134.1:0-10883 GCA_965366355.1 uncultured bacterium | reverse complement strand
GGCGTCGGCGGGCATCGAGCCCGATTCCCACCCCTCGGGCTGGAAGGCCTCACCACCGGGCCCGTCCATGTGCAGCGCCCACGTGCTGCCCGCTCCACCGGGCCGGCTCGACGTGAAGAAGAGCATGCGCCCGTCGGGCGACCACCGTGGGTTCGAGCTTTCCGTGCCGGGAGACGTCAGCCGCCGCGGCTCACCGCCCGCCGTCTCCACCATCCAGACCTCACGGTGCCGCTCGTTCGCGTCTTCGTCGATCGTCATGACGGTGAACGCCACGAGGCTCCCGTCGGGCGACATCGCCGGCGACGACAGGTTGGTGAGACGATACCAGTCCTCGGGCTCGAAGGCTCGCCCCTGGGCGGCAGACGCCGCGGGAACGAGGAGTGCGAGGCCGACGAGGGCCGCGGAGAACATGGACGGGCGGTTGCACATGGCGAGGCTCCGAGTGGGGAGGCCGGGTTGGGTAGGGTACACGGGACCGAGTGTGGCGCCCGCTCAGGCGGGCGTCGAGGCACACGGGAAGTTTGGGGCGGGGTGGGGGGCGGGGTCAAACGTCATCGGTAGTCTGTGGGCCGGCCAGACTGGGCGAGTCGGGCGCCGGAGCCCTTCGAGCCGTCCGATCGGAGCGAGCCGCGGTCGCCGATCAAAGGCCAGAGACTCAACCCAACACCACGACCTCGTCCAGCCCGATGGCCTTCAGAAAATCCTCGTCGTGCGACACCACGATCAACGCCCCGTCGTAGGTGGCCAGAGCCGCCTCGACAGTCTCGAGGCTCGGCAGATCAAGATGGTTGGTGGGCTCGTCCAACAGGAGAAGGGCCGGCGATAGGCTACCACCCAGGAGCACAGCCAGCGCAGCCCGTACTCGCTCCCCGCCGCTCAGCGTCGTCAGCGGCGCGTACGCCGAATCACCGGCGAAGAGGAACCGCGCCAACGAATGGCGAGCCGTGCTCTCGTCGAGCTCCGGGTGCATCGCACGGAAACAGGCCAACACGCTGTCGTGGCCGTCGAGGAGCTCGGTCCGCTGATCGAGGTAGGCGACGCGCCGGGGTTCGACCCCGATGTGCACCGTACCAGCATCCGGTTTCAGGCGTCCGGCGAGAATGCGCAGGAGGGTCGTCTTGCCAGACCCGTTCCGTCCCGACAAAGCGGTCCGCGCGGGGCCGCGCAACGTCATGTCCAACCCCTCGAACAGCGGTCCATGCCCCCCGGGAGGCGCATGACCGAGGCCACGGGCCACCACGACGACACGACCGGCCGGCAACCCGCTGGGCGCCACCTCCACCCGCAGTTCCGCCGACTCCTCGACCCGATCGCGGGCTGCGGAGACTCGGTCAGAGGAGCGATCGAGGGCCTCATCAAGGGTCCGTGAGAGGCGCGAGGTCGTGCCCTGACTTCGCTCGCGGCGCGCGTTTTCGACCACCGGCGGCTGACTTCCATCGCCGCGATTTCGCGCACCCTGCGCCGATCGTCGATCCTGCCGCTCCCGGGCACGCCGCGCATCGTCCCGGGCGCGGCGTCGGGCCGCGCGAGCACTGGCCAGTTCGGCGACAGCGGCGGCCGACTCGACCCGACGAGCCTCGCGCCAGGCGTCGTAGGCCCCGCCGAACTCCGACAACCCGCCGGGCGTAAGTTCGAGAATCCGATCCACCCGTCGCAGCACTGCGCGGTCGTGCGAGACCATGAGCACGGCACTCCCCGTCCGATCGAGCACGTCGAGGAGCCCTGCTCGGCCCATCGCATCGAGGTCGTTCGTCGGTTCATCGAGTATGAGGAGATCAGGCGAATCGATCATGGCCCCCACCAGCGTCACCCGCGCGGCTTCGCCCCCGCTGAGGGTCTCTATCGCCCGATCCACGGGAATGTGCTCGAGCCCGATCCGATCGAGGGCGGCTCGCACGCGATCAGAGAGACTCCAACCGTCGTTTCCCACCGCATCGTAGTCGACGGGATCGGTCGAACCGGCCAGCACCCGATTCACCGCGGCCAGACGCTCCCCTACACCCAGCCGGTCTGCGACCGTCTCTCCGGGCATGCGCGGAATTCCGCTACGCCCCTGGGGCACCCATGCGATCCGACCGCGGCGCACCACCCGCCCCGCCGTGGGCAACCGCGTACCCACGAGAACGTCGAGCAGCACCGATTTTCCGATGCCGTTGGCTCCGACCAAGGCGGTGCGCCCGGCATCGATCGAGAGGTCGAGCCCCTCGAAGAGGCGTCGGCCGTCGGGGAGGTCCACGCCGAGGTTTTTGGCGACGAGAAGCGGTGAAGACGAGATCGACATGAGCGTTCTCAGCCACGCGTCCAGCGCTTCATTGCAGCATCTCCTCGGCGCAAAGAGTGACCCCTGCCGAAAAATAGATCCTCGTTAGGGGGCACCGAAATCCACCCGGCTCTGCCCCCGGTCTCCCTCAGGCGCCCGAGGGCATGCGCCGCCCCACCACCTCTTCCGACCCATCGATCACCGTCAACGACTCGGCGCGGCCGCCCACGACGTCGAACCGCAACCGCACGGCCGGCGCACCGGTCGGGTGAAAGGTGTCGGCCCCGACCTGGAGTACCCGACTGCTCGGCTGCTCTCCCGTGCCCACCATCAACCAGTCGTTGCCCACCCCGACCACGACCTCGAGCGGCGGATCGTCGAAGAAGCGGTAGCGGCCTCCGTATCGGGCCTCGACGTCGGCGTCACCGGGAAAGCCGAAGGGACGCTCGTCGGGCCCGAAACGCTCCAGGAGGTAGTCGACAACCGAGCTGGCATCCTCGCGACCGGCTCGAGCGTGGTTCAGGAGGGCGATGCCATGCGGTCCGTGCAGCAGATAGAGCGACGGATCGGCTTCGAGCTGGGCCCGCACCACGTCGACCTGTCCCAACATTGCCGCCGAGAACAGGGTGGGCCGCGCCCCCCTGGCGATCAGATAGAGCGCGATCTCGCGACGCCCCGTGTGCGATGCGGCTCCCAGTGCCGTCTCCCAATCGCCGAATCCCCAGTCCCACGCCGCCTTGGCCAGCGCAGGCTGTTCCTCGACCAGTTCTCGCACCCGGTCGAAGTTGCTATGCGACGCGCCCACGACCCCCTGCACTCGCTCGAGATCGTTGCGAAACCCCGGCTGCGCCAGCCTCGCCGTTGGGGAGAGCCCGTCGGAGCGGTCACCCGAAGACGCTGCCGACCAACCCCCGAGAACCACCGTCGGCGCCCCCAGCGCGGCCATCGTCGTGAGAAACGACCTCCGGCCAATCCCCTCAGTCCCGTGTTCCATTGCGCGTCCTCGAATCGAGTGTTCGGATCGTTGGGCCGGCCCCAGCGGGGGTGGCGGCCTCAGGTGAGTGCCAAGATCGGAGTGCACCCGCCGGCCACGCCATGCGGACCCCAGGAGGATTCCATGAGGAAGACATGAGCGACCCCGATACACCGCCGAGGGCCGCGACAATCGGCGAAATTCGTTTCGACGCCGACAGTGGCGCGCTCGAGGGTCCCGGCGGCAACGCCCGGCTCGCGCCACAACCGTCCCAACTCCTCGCCTATCTGGTCAGGCGCCGCGGAGAGGTCGTCCACCGCCCCGACATCGCCGCTCACCTTTGGCCCGGCGGCAAGATCGAGGTCGATCAGGGCATCGCTTTCGCGGTGCGAGAAGTACGGAAGGGACTCGAGGCCGTCGGGGGCGACCCGAGTGCGGTAGAGACGATTCCGAAGCGGGGATATCGGCTGCGCGCGGATTCTCCGGCGACCCCCGCCCGTCTTCCCGGTGCCCGCCGGCAGCTCGTGGTCGGTGCATGTGTGTTGCTGCTGCTCGTGTCGGCGGCCGTGTTCGCTCGATCCGCCACGCCGCCCGTGCTCGTCGTGTTCGAACACGACGCGAATTCCGAGTCAGCGGCGGCTCTGGCCACGGATCTGGGCACGCAACTCACGGCGACGCTCACCGCGACCTTCGAGGATCGGTTGGGCGTCATCGGTCCGACGGGTGCGGCGAACCTCGCGGGGCCCAACGACACCGAGGGGGCCCGCTCCGACCTGGGGGCCTGCCTCGTGTTGAGCGGCTCCGCTCGAATCGTGGGACCACCCCCCGGCCGCGCCGTGATCTTCACCCAGATCGTTCGAACGCGCGACCGCGTGCACGTGTGGGCCGCCCAGGACACGACCTCGATCGCCGACGCCGTGGCCCACGTCCTCCCCAGGATCGTCGATGGGGTGCGGGAGACGATCGGAGACTGCTGAGCCCACCTTCCAACCACACCTTCCAACCGCGCCGCCGGGAGGCGAATGTTGACGCTCGGAAAGACGTTCGACGACACCTCCATGGAGGGGGAATGACCGACCAGTCCGCCGAAGGCAAGATCCGTTTTGCAGGCCCCGCATTCGCCGACGGCGCGATGGATGCGCGCGATTTCGCCAACGCCATGGTCGGGCTGGCCGACCTCGTGGAGGCGAGCGCCGTGACCCTATACGGCTCGGAGGTGCGATCGCGGGTCATGCTCAACTCGGGATTCCGCCGCGGATCTTTCATCGCCGACTTCGAAGTTCAGATCGACGGCGCGCTTCAGGTGTCGGCCTTCAACGCCGATGCGAAGACGTCGGGCGCACCCGAGCTCCTGCAGGCGATCGGCATTCAGCCCTCGACGACGCCGAGCGTCGTGGGGCTGACCAAGGTGCTGAAGGGCCGCCAGCCCCATGAAAGGATCGAGCTCGACGACGGGTCGATGCAGGTGCGGGCGAAGGGTGCGAAAGCCGAGGCCGTGGTCGTGTCGCGCGATGTGCTCGCCCTCTACGAGGCCGACGGGGTCAAACGCGCACTCTACAACGTCTCTCGCCCCCTCGAGCGCGACGGTGTTACCGAAGTTCAGTTTCGACACGGCCGGAGTGTGGCCGAGCGTATTCTCAAGAAGGAGCTCCCTCACCTCGAGTCGGCCGCCAAGAATCTGCGGAAGTCGACACGTCGGCCCGCGTCGGTCGAACCCCCGACCGAGTCGGAAGACGTCATCACGGTCGACCTGCTCCAGGGCGTGTTTTCAGAGCGCGAGTCGTTTCGATTCTTCGACGGTGAGAACAAGTTCTACGCCCGCATCACCGACCAGGCGTGGTGGGAACGCATTCATCACGGTCTCGACGGCTATTTCGAGGGAGACCGCATGAAGGTGACGATCGTCAGCCGCCAGGGCATCGACGCTCGCGGGCGGTTGGTGAGGGAGCAGGAAGTGGTCAGTGTCATGCGGCATCAGCACCGGCCCCGCCAGGGCGATTTGTTCGCCTGAGGGATCAGTTGGAGAGATCGGCCTGGTCGGCCGCCTTGCGCTGCTCCTCGGCCTCCTTCAAGCGGGCAACGAGTTCGACCTGTTTCGCCTCGAGGGACTGCCTGGAGGCGCTCGTTTCACCGTCTTTCGCCAGCGCCTCCAGTTCAGCACCGACGACCTCGATCGACCTGCGTATGCTCTCGACCGACGCAGCCTCCGCCGCCTTGTCGAAGGCCACATCGTCGGCCTTCGGCGCCCCGGCCTCGACGATCTTCAGCGTGGGCTCGGGAATGATGGCCTCTTCCACAGCCAGGACGCGTTGGTTCATGAAGGTGGGCGAGACGATTTCGATTCCCGCCGCATGAAGGGCATCGAGCATCGATTCTCGGAGCCTGGACCGTGAGGAAATCAGGCTCTTCACGTCTTCCAGCAGCCCGGCCACACGGTAGTTCACGGCGAAGTCGCCGAGATCCCGCACATGCACGAACACGTCGATGAGGCCCGCGTGCACGGCCGCCTCCCGCAGGGTCGTCGAGACCTTCGCATGGGGCACGTCGTAGCCGAGTGACACTTCGGCGGCGATGATCGTCCCCGATGCACGCACCACCCGCATCGGCTGAGTCACCATGTAGAGATTCGGCACCGTCACGAGGTCGCGATACTCGGTCTGCACCTCCGTGTGCAGCAGTCCCATCTCCGTAATGCGTCCCGTCAGTTCCGCGACGGTGATGAAGTCGCCCGGACGTGCACCCTTCACGGCTTTCATCATGATCCCGGCCATGATGTTGCCGATGAACGTCGTCGACGACAGGGCGATCGCAGCACTGAGTAGGATCCCGATCAGGCTCAGAAGCTGGCCCCGCGTATCTTCACTGACCGGCAGGACGAGAAGGGCCGTCAGAAAGCCCAGAAACGTCAATCCCAACATGATCAGTTGAAAACGGAACTGCGCGTCCGGATTGTCTTTCCACCGGCGCTTCAACACGAAGTCGGTGAGTTTCAGGCCGGCGCCGAGCAGGACCAGGGTGCCGAGTAGTGGCAAGAACCTCGTGGCGAGCGCGATGAAGCTGTTGAGAATGTCCACGCCACTATCCACAGGCCCGCCCCTGATTCTGCTCCGCCAACCACTCGACCAGCGGCGCATAGTACTCGACGACCGCTGAACCATCGATGTCACGAGAGCCCGTAAACGCCTCGAGCGCTTCGGGCCACGGACGCGACGCCCCCATCTCGAGCATCGCGTTGAAACGATCGCCCACCTCGCGATTTCCGTAGATGGAGCAGCGGTGCAGCGGGCCCTCCCATCCGGCGATCTCGCATGCGGCCTGATGGAACTGGAACTGCAGAATGCCGGCGAGGAAGTAGCGCGTATACGAGACGTTGTTGGGAATGTGGTATTTGCCGCCCGGGTCGAAGTGAGTAGACGTGCGCTCGACCGGGGGGCGCACGCCCTGATACTCCCGCCTCAGGTCCCACCAGCCCTGATTGTAGGTCTCTGGAGTGAGCGTCCCGTCGAAGACCTGCCAGCGCCACCGGTCGACCAGGAGTCCGAAGGGAAGAAAGGCCACCCGGTCGAGGGCGCTGGCCATCAGGAGTCCCAGATCAGACGAAGCATCCGGCACCTCGTCGAGCAGTTCGATCTGTCGCAGGTATTCGGGAGTGATCGACAGGGCGACCATGTCACCGATCGCCTCGTGGAAACCCCCGTTCGCCCCACCCTGGAAGAGGGGCGACTGGCCCTTGTAGGCCCGCTGGTAGTAGTTGTGCCCGAGTTCGTGATGGACCGTGCGAAAGTCGTCGGCCCCCACGCTGATGCACATCTTGATGCGAACATCGTCGGCGCCGTCGAGGTCCCAGGCCGATGCATGGCACGCCACTTCTCGATCAGCGGGCTTCACCATCAGTGACCGGTCCCAGAACGTTTCGGGCAACGGATCGAATCCGAGCGAGCTGAAGAAGGCCTCTCCGGTCTCGACCATCGTGCGGGCGTCGTAGCCGGCGCCGACCAGCAGTGCCGTCAGATCGTAGCCCGCGCCCGAGGTCGGCGGCGCCACCAAATCGTAGATGTTGCCCCATTGTTGGGCCCACATGTTGCCGAGCAAATGCGCGGGAATCGCCTGATCGAGGGGTACGATCTCGTCGCCGTACTCGTCGTTGAGTCTCGCTCGCACGTGGCACATCAACGGATCGTAGAGTGGCTTCACCTGAGCCCAGAGTCGATCGGTGAGCGCGGCGAACTCATTGGGCGAAAGGTCATAACGCGAACGCCACATCGAGCCCACGTCGGCATACCCCAGTTCGGTGGCACCAGCGTTTCCGATCTCGACCATGCGGGCGTAGTCGTCGGTCATCGACACCGGCACCTCGCGCCACTTCGACCAGATCTCGAGCAGCCGGCCGGGATCGCGCTCCGTACCCATCATCACCTCGAGGTCGGCCCGCGGGACCGTGCGGCCGTCCAGCTCGATCGTCCCGGTCGCATACCGCGAGCGCATGCGGGTGTTGACCTCGGCGAGCTCCTGCGCCGCCCCGGCGGTGGAGGGAGCCGGGAGGTTGAGTCCGAGTTTGATCAACTCCACCTTGCGGCGCACGTCGGGCGCCAGATCGAGATCGTTGAAGTCTTTGGCGCGGTTGGCGTAGCCGACGCCCCGCTCCGTGGCCTCGGCCGCAACTCTCGAGGCGAGCCAATCGGTGTCGAAGGTGATGAAATTCTCGTTCACCCAATCGACACGAGCCTGGTACTCCCCGAAATCTTTCGCTTCCTCCTCGACTTGAGCCACGAAGGCCTCCGCATCGGCCACGGTCGCGGAGGCAGCACCCCCGGAGGTGTCGGACGTGCACCCGGCCTGGGGAGAGGTGAGGGCCCAAAGGGCGGTGAGGGCGATGAGGTGGCGTCTCGACGTCATGATCCGTTCCCCTGCAAGGTGAGCCCGAAGCTGACCGCAACATGCCCGGGCGGGGGTAGGGGACGCCAGTTTTGAATCGATCCGTGTGCAACCTGCGTAGGGGCGTGTAGTATCAGAATAAGACACGACCAACGTCTTCAGCCCCTCCGGGACCAAACCATGCGCTTCGCAGCCGGCTTTACCGCAACGGGAATCATCGGATTCCTGCTATTCGAGGCCCTCAAGATCGTGATGGCTCCGGTCGCCGCATGGCTCCTCGGGGTCGTGATGGTCGCGGTCAAGGTTCTTGTATTGGTGGGCGGTGCGGTGCTGGCCGTTCTGGTGATCGGCGGCTCGATCTGGGGCTATCGCCGGTGGTCCCAGTCTCGGGAAGAGGCAGCGTTCTAGGCCATCGACCGGCCCGTGAAGCGGCTTACCAAGACCGAGCATGCCGCGCTCATCGACACCCTGCGATCTCGCTTCGAGGGCTCTCCGAAGTTTCGCGACGGAATGGTCTGGGCAGAGATAGAGGAGAGACTCCTTTTGTCGCCCGACAAGCTATGGACGCTGAGCGAGATGGAGCGCACCGGCGGTGAGCCGAACGTCGTCGGGCGGGACGAGGCGACCGGGGAAGTTCTGTTCTTCGACTGCGCGGCGGAGAGTCCCAAGGGTAGACGCAGCCTGTGTTACGACGGCCCGGCGCTCGCGGCCCGAAAGAAGCACAAGCCCGCGGGCAGCGCGGTCGATACCGCCGCCGCCATGGGTGCGGCACTTTTGACCGAGGCGGAATACCGCGCGCTCCAGGCACTCGGACCCGTCGACCAGAAGACCTCGAGCTGGTTGGAGACTCCACCCGACGTTCGACGGCTGGGCGGCGCCATCTTCGGCGACTTCAGGTGCGGGACTGTTTTCGTGTACCACAACGGGGCGGACTCGTACTACGCCGCGAGGGGCTTTCGCTGTGGATTGAGGGTGTGAGCCCGTGCCGGTGGGGAGACTCAGCCGGATCGAACGGTAGCGTCAGGCCCTCTTCGTCGTACGTAGGCACATGCCCCAGACGCTTCCGACGCTTCCGACCCGCCCGCTTCCGCGTTCGACCGATCCGCCTCGTGGGGTGATCGCCCGTGCCCAACTCCGTCGGGGCATTAAGAGCGTCGGTCTCGCGGCGGTGGCCCTACTCGGCCTTCTGAGTTGCAGCGAGTCGCCCACCGAACCCAGCGAATCGGGCCTGCTCGTGACCGGGCGCATCGAGCACTGGACCACCGCCCCTCCCGCCAGTCGCGGGATCAGTGGCGACGTGCTCAGGGAAATGGAAGGTCAAATTTCCGGGGGAGAGTTCGGGGAGATCTCGAGTCTGCTGATCGCGCGTGGGGGCGAGCTCGTCTACGAGAGATATTGGGGCGATTGGGGACCCCAGGATCTTCACGCCGTGAACTCCGTTTCGAAGTCGGTAACGTCTCTGTTGGTCGGAATCGCGCACGGCACGGGCGAGGTGGGCACCCTGGACACACCGGTTCTCGACCTTCTACCCGAACTCTCACCGCTGGCCAACCCCGAAGGCAAAGACGGGATCACCCTTCGCCACGTACTGACCATGCGAACGGGTCTGGAGTGGGACGAACTCTCGACCGACTACCGGCAAGCTGCGAACCCCGTGGTGGCCCTGGCGACAAGCCCGAACTGGCTCCAGTTCGTGATGGACCTTCCTTTTGTCGATAGCCCTGGCACGGCCTGGGTCTACAACAGCGGCGTGTCGATGCTGATGGCCGGCGTGTTGGACCATACGCTGCAGAGGTCGGCCGAAGACTTCGCCGCCGAGCATCTGTTCGCCAGGATCGGTATCACCGACTGGTCCTGGAGTAGCGGACCCCACGGCCTGACCAACAGTGGATGGGGACTCCAGCTTCGCCCCCGCGACATGGCAACGATCGGTCAAATGGTGCTCCAAGCCGGCCTCTGGAACGGCACGCAGGTCGTTCCAACCGCGTGGATCGAGGAGAGTGCCGAACGCGCGACCCGCTTCGTCGACGGCACGGGATACGGCTATCAGTGGTGGCTCCCGCGCGACGACGGGGGCCCCACCCCAATGGCCGCCTGGGGCTACGGCGGCCAGTTCATCGTCGTGATTCCGTCGCTCGAGCTGCTCGTGGTCTCGACCGCGGAGAACTTCGAGGGCGGAGGCTTCTCGCCCTACACGCTGGCCGATTGGCTCTACCGCGCGGTGGAGGTCGGCTCCGCCGGCTGAGCGACGGGCACCGCACCCCCGGCGCCCGACCGATTCCAACCCGAGACGCCCTCCCGGTATCGAACGCACAGAAGACTTGCAGCACATACCTTGTGGTACATAGTATGTGAACGAGAACCTCTACCGCACATCAGCCGGACGGCACAGATGGGATTCGAACGGGAATGGATGCGTGGGGCCGCCCCACTCGCAGTCCTCACACTTCTCGAGCGCCAGGCGATGTACGGCTACGAGCTGGTCGAGGCGTTGGAACGCGACTCGGGGGGCCTGCTCGAACTCGGTCAGTCCACGGTCTACCCGCTTCTCTACAGCCTCGAGGCGAAGGGGCACCTCACCTCCTTCACCCAGCAGGCACCCACGGGCAGGCGCCGGAAGTACTACCAGGTCAGTCCCGACGGACTCCGGTGGCTCGAGTCACAGCGCGACCAGTGGAGCGCCCTCGTGCTCGCTCTGGGTCGACTCGGAATCACGGCCACGCGGCCCGACGAGGCGGAGTCATGACACCCGGACCGCGGCTCCCCGACGCCCTC
>CBDUEZ010000133.1:0-10900 GCA_965366355.1 uncultured bacterium | reverse complement strand
CCTGGGATCCTCGCCGAAGACGGCTTCGGCCTCGGCGTGGCCATAGTCCATCTGGAAGATCCAGGGCCACTCGGGCCAGGGATTGTCGGACGCTCGCTCCTCCGGCGGCCGAGCCCGGATCTCGAAATTCGACACCGACGCGGCGCCTTGCCGTACCGCGGTGGCGATGCAGTCGTTGCCGGTGTCTCCGCCGCCGATCACGATCACGTGACGGCCATGCGCGGAAAGCGGCGCATCGACGGGATCCACACCACCCAGAAGGGCTCTCGTCGCCGATGTGAGATAGTCCATGGCGAAATGGACCCCGTCGAGAGAGCGCCCCGGGATTTCGAGGTCGCGGGGCACGGTTGCGCCGGTACACAGGAGCACCGCATCGGAACCCCCGACCAGGTCGTCCATCGGGAGGTCCACCCCGATCTCGACGCCCGTACGAAACACGATGCCTTCGCGGCGGAGCTGATCCACACGGCGCTCCACGACGTCCTTGCCGAGCTTCATGCTGGGGATTCCGTAGGTGAGCAGGCCACCGACGCGGTCGTCTCGTTCGTACACCGTCACCGCGTGACCGAGGCGAACCAGCTGCTGGGCGGCCGCGAGGCCGGCAGGACCCGAGCCCACGATGGCCACCCGCCGTCCGGTGGAACGGGACGCCGGACGGGGTCGGATCCACCCCTCGTCGAACCCGCGGTCGGCCAGGGCCTGTTCGATCGACTTGATGGCCACCGGAGGCGAGTGGATGCCCAACACGCAGGCCGACTCGCAGGGGGCGGGACACACGCGGCCGGTGAACTCCGGGAAATTGTTGGTCGCGTGAAGGTGCTTGAGCGCCTCTTCCCACCGCCCCTCGTGGACCAACCCGTTCCACTCGGGAACCCGGTTGCCCAGCGGACATCCAGCGTTCGACTGGCAAAACGGCACACCACAGTCCATACACCGCGCACCCTGCCGCTCGAGGTCGAGCACCGGAAGCGGGATCGAGAACTCCGTCCACGACGCGACGCGCGAGTGGGCCGGTTGAGAGTCCGGGGTCTTGCGTTCGTAGTCCCTGAAACCGGTCGCTGAACCCATCACGCCACACCCTTCGACACGGCACTCCGTGCGGCCTTCTGCTGCGCCATGACTCGGCGGTATTCGGTGGGGACCACGCGAACGAAGTGCCGGATCGCCTGATCCCACGAGCGAAGAATCGACTCCGCAACGGTGGACCCCGTCCACTCGTGGTGCCGCCGAATCAGTTCGCGTACCTCAGGGACGTCGTCCTCGCCTTCTGGGCGCTCCAACTCGACGAGGTCGAGGTTCACGCGGGCTCGGAAGCGGCCCGCGGGGTCCCACACCCAGGCGGTTCCGCCGCTCATTCCAGCCGCAAAATTGCGTCCCGTGGGTCCGAGCACGATGACCCGACCCCCGGTCATGTACTCGCAACCGTGGTCCCCCACGCCTTCCACGACGGCCTCTGCGCCCGAATTCCGTACGCAGAATCGCTCCGCGACCTGGCCACGAATGAACAGCTCGCCCGCCGTCGCCCCATACAGGATCACATTGCCGGCGATGACGTTATCGGCCGAATCGAGGGGGTGCGATCGGGGCGGGTAGATCACGATGCGGCCTCCCGATAGGCCTTTCCCGACATAGTCGTTGGCTTCGCCCTCCAACTCGAGGGTCACGCCCCGGGCCAGCCAGGCACCGAAGCTCTGGCCCGCCGACCCATTGAAGTGCACGTGCACAGACCCATCCGACAGCGGATTCCCCGGTCGGGCCCGACTGATCTCGTGGCTGAGTCGGGTGCCCACGGCCCGGTCCACGTTGCGGATCTGCATGCGCGCCTTCACCTCGACCCCATCTTCCAGGGCCGGACGCGCGAGTTCGATCAGGCGGCGGTCGAGGGCCGATGCGCCGGCGTGGCGGCTCACGGCGGCGGAGCCGGGCGTCGGTGCCCGCCCCTCCCAGGGCTGGGCCGGCGTAAGGAGGGCCGACAAGTCGAGCTGGCGACCCTTCCGGGCAACGTCCCGAGGGTCCTGCTCGAGCACCTCGACGCGCCCGACCATATCGTCGACCGAACGAAAGCCCAGCGTCGCCATGATCCTCCGGGCCTCCTCGGCCACTTCGAAGAGGTAGCGCGTCACATGCTCGGGCTGGCCGGTGAATCGCTTGCGAAGCTCCGGGTCCTGCGTGGCGATCCCCACGGGGCACGTATTCAGGTGACACTTCCGCATCATCAGGCACCCGAGGGTGATGAGAGGAGCGGTCGCGAAGCCGAACTCCTGGGCTCCGAACAGGGCAGCCACCACGACGTCGCGCCCCGTCTTGAGCTGTCCGTCGACCTGTACCACAACCCTCGAGCGGAGGCCATTGAGAACCAGGGTCTGATGCGTCTCGGCCAAGCCGATTTCCCACGGCGTTCCCGCATGTTTCACCGAGGTCAGTGGCGAGGCTCCGGTGCCCCCATCGTGCCCGCTGATCAACACATGGTCGGCACCGGCCTTTACGACACCGGCGGCCACGGTGCCGACGCCCGTCTCACTGACCAGCTTCACGCTGATCCGGGCGGCCGGGTTCGCCTGACGGAGGTCGTAGATGAGCTGCGCGAGATCTTCGATCGAGTAGATGTCGTGGTGAGGAGGTGGGCTGATGAGAGCCACACCCGGAGTCGAGTGGCGCACCCGCGCGATTTCGTCGTTGACCTTCGGGCCCGGAAGGTGACCGCCTTCTCCGGGCTTCGCTCCCTGGGCCATCTTGATCTGGATCTCATCGGCACTGGTGAGGTAGTCGATGGTCACTCCGAATCGCCCCGATGCGACTTGTTTGATGCGCGACCGGCGCGGGTTGGGTGCCCCATCGGGCATTGGCCGAATCCGCTCCGGATCTTCCCCTCCCTCACCCGAGTTCGACTTCCCTCCCAGCCCATTCATGGCCCGGGCGAGGGTTTCATGCGCCTCCGATGAGAGAGAACCGAAACTCATGGCCCCGGTGGAGAATCTCCGCACGATCGCACTGGCCGGCTCGACCTCGTCGAGTGGGATCGGGGTGGTGGGCCGGAATCGGAGCCGTCCTCGGAGCGTCCGGCGGGCACGGTCGAGGTCGTTCACATGTCGACTGAACCGTCGGTAGGCCTCGGGGTCGGCGTCACGTGCCGCCTTCTGGAGCGCCGTGATCGCCTCCGGATCCCAGGCGTGCGCCTCTCCCCCCGTTCGCCAGTGAAAGAGGCCGTCATTGTGTAGCGCATCTCCGCCAACCCCTTCCCCCTCGAAAGGGAATCCCCGCTCATGGCGCGAGAACGCCTCTCGATCCAGGACGTCGAATCCGACGCCACCGAGGCGGCTCACGGTGCCCTCGAAACAAAGGCGCACGACCTCGGGCGCCAGTCCGATGGCTTCGAAGATCTGAGCTCCCTTGTACGACGAGAGGACCGAGATGCCCATTTTGGCCATCACCTTCAGGATGCCCTTTTCGATCGCCCCGCGATAGGCAGCCCAGAGGGCATCGTCACCGACGAGGTGGTCGATCTCCGCGAGCTCGCCCCGGCGCCGGGCGTGGCGCAGGGCTTCCACGGCCAACCAGGGGTGAATTGCGTCGGCCCCATACCCGATCAGGACGCAGAAGTGGTGCACCTCGCGGGCCTCACCGGTGTCCACCACGAGAGCCACTCGAGTGCGCCGGTGTGTTCGGATGAGATGCTGGTGCACAGCGCCGAGTGCGAGGGCCACGGGGATCGGCACCCGATCCGGGCCCGTGGCACGATCGGAGAGAACCAGGACGGCGGCGCCGCCATCGACCGCCCGAGCGGCGTCGGCGGCCAGGCGCACCAGGGCGTCCTCGAGATCACCCGGACCATCGGTCGTCGGTCGGGTGAGGTCGAGAGTGTGGAGCGCCCAATCTGCGCCATCCAGGTTCCGCAACGCCTCGAGTTCCCCGCCCGAAAGCAACGGATGCGGCAGGTGCAGGCGCGCTGCATCCGCTTCGACCGAGTCGAGCAGCATTCCCTCCGGCCCCACATGGTCGCCGAGCGACATCACCACGTTCTCCCGGATCGAGTCGATGGGGGGGTTGGTCACCTGGGCGAACAGCTGCTTGAAGTAGTCGAAGACCGACCGCGGCAATTCACTCAGGCAGGCCAGCGCCGAATCGTCTCCCATCGAGCCGACGGGGTCGTGGCCACGGAGCACCATCGGAAGGAGCATGAGACGCAAGGTCTCGGCCGTGTACCCGAACGCTCGCATGGCCGGGAGCGGGTCGTCGATCGACGAACCGACGGCTCCCGAACGTGGGGTGAGGGTCACCCGGCGACGCTGGATCCACTCCCCGTAGGGATGTCGACTGCAGACGCGCGCCTTGATCTCTTCGTCGGGAACCAGCCGCTGTTCGTCGAAGTCGATGAGCAGCATGCGCCCGGGTTCGAGGCGCCCGTTCTTCTTGACCAGGGACGGATCGAGCGGCAACGCACCCGCCTCCGACGACAGGATCACGCGGTCGTCGTGGGTCACGGTATAGCGGCTCGGTCGCAGTCCGTTGCGGTCGAGCACCGCGCCGATGACCCGTCCGTCGGTGAAGGTGATCGACGCCGGACCGTCCCAGGGCTGCATCTTCATCGAGGCGAACTCGTAGAAGGCGCGGCGTTCGGTCGCCATCGTGTCGTCGTTCTCCCAGGCCTCGGGGATCATCATCATGATCGCCTCGGGCAGGGGGCGGCCCGCCATCAGCATGAGTTCGAGCACGTTGTCGAAGCTCCCTGAATCGCTGGTGTCGCGGTCGACAACGGGAAGGAGCCTGTCGAACCCCTCGTCGAGACCCTCGCACCGAAGGGATCCCTCGCGTGCCCGCATCGCATTCACATTCCCCCGGAGTGTGTTGATCTCTCCGTTGTGGCTGATCCAGCGCATCGGTTGCGCCCGATCCCACGAAGGGAACGTGTTGGTCGAGAATCGCGAATGGACCATGGCCAGGTGCGTTCGGAACTCCCAATCGCGCAGATCCTCGTAGAAGGGCAGAAGCTGTCCGGGGGTCAGCATTCCCTTGAACACGATGACGCGGCTCGACAGTGAGCAGGCGTGGATCAGACCGGCCTCCCTGAGCCGGGCATCCGATCGGAGGGCCTGCTCCGTCTCCTTGCGGATCGCAAAGAGCGCTCGCTCGAACGACTCGGCAGACTCGCCGGCCTCGTCGGTCACGAAAATCTGTTCGATGACCGGCATGGACTGGAGCGCGCTAGCCCCCAGGCCCGCTCCTCGTGCGTCCACCGGTGTGGTCCGCCATCCGAGCACGCGTCGACCTCGACGAACGGCGACCCGTTCGAAGGTGGTACGCACGTGGGCGCGCTCGGCGGGGTCGCGAGGCAAGAAGACGTTGCCGACCCCGAGGTGCGCCGAAGCCGGTAGACGGATTCCGAGGTCGGCGTGCAGTGCGGTCCGAAAATAGGCCGAGGGAATCGCGGTGAGGATCCCGGCACCATCCCCGCTCAGGCCGTCGGCGCCAAGACCCGCCCGGTGATCGAGGTTCTCGAGAATACAGCCGGCATCTCGGAGAATCTGATGCGAAGCGCGCCCGGTCACATCGGCGACGAATCCCACGCCACAGGAATCGTGTTCGAACGATGGATGATACAGGCCGCGGGGTGTCGGAAGCGTGAACAAACAGCAGTCTCCTCGCGCGGAAGGCACGAGGAGCCGACCGCAGTTCAGGGATCAGGACGGATTCTTCTTGGTGCGGCGAGGTTTCGACGCCCGTTCAGCGGGCACTTCGATGGGCACAGGGGTGCGCTCGAAGGCTGTGGAGAAGACCACCATCGTGTCGGTGGCCCGAACGCTGTCCATCGCCCGGAGCGCGTTCACCAACTCCTCCAACGCCCGCGTATTCCGCGCCTTTACTTTCAGCAGTAGGGTGTAGGCCCCGGTGACGTGATGACACTCGAGCACTTCGGCCCTATCGCGGCCCCATCGCTCGATATCGGCCATCCGTGCAGAGTCTTGCACCGCCACACCGATGAACGCCGCGAGGTCGAGTCCCACACGCCGGCCATCGACATGGGCATGGTATCCGAGAATGACACCGGCTTGTTCGAGCTTCTTGACTCGCTCCATGACCGAAGGTGCCGACAGCCCGACGATGTCGCCGAGGGCCGCCAACGACGCCTTGGCATCGAGCTGCAGCGCCTGCAGCAACTGGCTGTCGATACGGTCGAGCACGATCGCATCGTTGTCTAATATTATTAGGCTACGCTTGGGCATGGCCTAAATAATACGAGACTTACGTCGCGTCCGCAATACGTCCTTACGGCATCCCTCCCGCTCTACACGCACGAAAGCCCGGCCCCCCGTGAGGAGGACCGGGCTTCGAGCGAGCTACCGCGCCGCGAAGCGCCGCGGCGAACCCGGTTGGGCGTAGAGCCT
This sequence comes from uncultured bacterium, assembly GCA_965366355.1. Lineage (GTDB taxonomy): Bacteria > Gemmatimonadota > Gemmatimonadetes > Longimicrobiales > Gaopeijiaceae > Gaopeijia. The sequence goes on along the minus strand of CBDUEZ010000133.1, from coordinate 4,517 downwards.
AGTACATGCCGCCCATGCCGCCGGGCATACCGCCCGGGGCGCCACCGGCGGATTCCGGCTCCGGCTTCTCGACCACCACGGCCTCGGTGGTGAGCAGCAGACCCGCGATCGACGCCGCATTCTGCAGCGCCGTGCGAACGACCTTCGTCGGGTCGATGACACCGGCTTCGACCAGGTTCTCGTACTCGTCGGTCAGCGCGTTGTAGCCGTAGTTGACGTCGTCGGCCTCGCGCACCTTCGCAACGATGATCGAACCCTCTGCGCCCGCGTTCGTCGCGATCTGACGAATCGGGGCCTCCAGGGCGCGTCGAAGAATCTCGACACCGATCTGCTCATCGGGGCGATCGAGCTTGAAGTCGGCCAAGGTGATCTGGGCGCGCAGGAGCGCGACACCACCACCAGGCACGATGCCCTCTTCCACGGCCGCACGGGTCGCGTGAAGCGCATCTTCGACACGAGCCTTCTTTTCCTTCATCTCGGTCTCGGTGGCCGCACCGACGTTGATGACGGCCACACCGCCGGACAGCTTCGCAAGGCGCTCCTGGAGCTTCTCGCGGTCGTAGTCCGAGGTGCTCTTGTCGATCGCGACCCGGATCTCGTCGATCCGGCCCTTGATCTTGTCGCCTTCACCGGCGCCGTCGACCAGCGTGGTGTTGTCTTTGTCGATCACGACCCGCTTGGCGGAGCCCAGGTCGCTCACGACGGTGTTCTCGAGCTTGAAGCCGACCTCTTCCGAGATCACCTGGCCGCCCGTGAGCACCGCGATGTCCTGCAGCATGGCCTTGCGGCGATCACCGAAGCCGGGCGCCTTGACGGCGCAGACCTTCAGGGTGCCACGCAGCTTGTTCACCACGAGGGTGGCCAGAGCCTCGCCCTCGATGTCCTCGGCGATGATCAAGAGAGGACGGCCCATCTGGGCGACCTTCTCGAGAATCGGGAGGAGATCCTTCATCGACGAAATCTTCTTGTCGTGAATGAGGATCATCGGATCTTCGAGAGCGGCTTCCATCCGCTCCGGATCCGTCACGAAGTACGGCGAGAGATAGCCCCGGTCGAACTGCATACCCTCGACCGTGTCGAGCGTCGTCTCGAGGCCACGGGCCTCTTCGACCGTGATGACGCCGTCTTTGCCGACCTTCTCCATCGCGTCGGCGATGAGGTTGCCGATCTCGGGATCGTTGTTGGCGGAGATGGCACCGACCTGGGCGATCTCCTTCTTGCCCTTCGTCTCCGAAGAGATCTTCACGAGCTCGGCCACGACACGCTCAACAGCCTTGTCGATGCCGCGCTTGATCCCCATCGGGTTGGTCCCGGCGGTGACGTTCTTGAGGCCCTCGCCGAAGATGGCCTGGGCGAGCACCGTCGCGGTGGTCGTACCATCACCCGCGAGGTCGGAGGTCTTGGTGGCGACCTCTTTGACCATCTGGGCGCCCATGTTCTCGACCGGATCCTCGAGCTCGATCTCCTTGGCGACGGAGACTCCGTCCTTGGTGACCGTCGGGGAGCCGAACTTGCGATCCAATACTACGTTACGACCCTTGGGGCCGAGTGTGACCTTAACGGCCCTGGCGAGCTTGTCGACGCCCGCCTTGAGCCGGGTGCGGGCCTCGATGTCAAAATCGAGCTCCTTGGCAGCCATGCTTTGAACTCCTGTTACGCGTGAATCGTGTTAGGGAAGCACCGCGAGGACGTCGGACTCGCGAAGGATCAAGTAGTCCTCCCCGGCGACGGTGACCTCGGTGCCACTGTACTTGCCATAGAGCACGCGGTTGCCGACTTCGAGTTCAGGCGCAACGCGGTCTCCGTTGTCGGCGATCTTGCCGGGTCCGACGGCCACAACTTCGCCCTGCTGGGGCTTTTCTTTGGCGGTGTCGGGGATGTAGAGGGTGCCGCGCATCTGGTCGGCATCATCTACGGGCTTCACGACGACGCGGTCCGCGAGCGGCTGGATCTTCGTCGCAGCGGAAGTAGTCATATCGCCTGCCTCCTGTGACAGTGATGGACGTGGGACGGAATCAAGGGTTAGCACTCACTGCGTGCGAGTGCTAACAACGCCACGAATGATAGAGGATCGCGGTGTGGTGTCAAGCCATCAGTGGGGGTGCGCGAGGCGCGCGATTGAGTAGTTTCTTGCATGGCTCCCCCTACCCTCAACGAGCTGCTTCACGCGGCGAGTCGCACCTTCGCGCTCGGGATCGACCTTCTTCCCGAACCGCTGCGTTCCGAGATCGAACTCGCCTACCTGGTTCTCCGGGTCTCCGACTACCTCGAAGACAACGAAACCATGCCGGCCGGCGAGAAGGTGCCCCTTCTGGCGGCCTGGTCGGAGGCGCTCCGAAGCGGACGAACGTCGCCCGCCGTCGACGAGCTGGCGCGGGTCGAAGATGACACGCCCGATGCCCTGGTGGCCCGCCATGCGGGTCGTATTCTGGCCGCCCTTTCGACCCTGCGACCCGCAGCGCGGGAGATCATCGTTCGCCACACCGCCGACTCCACCGACGGCATGGAGCGTTGGGTGCTCCGGGGTCCCGACATCGCAGACGAGGCGGACCTGGACGACTACATGCATGAGGTGGCGGGGCGGGTAGGCTGGCTGCTCACCGATCTCTTCGCCCTGGATCTCCCCGGTGTAAAGGCCCGGCACGGTGAACTCACCGAACTCGGTCGGGAATTCGGTCTGGCCCTTCAGACCGTCAACGTGATCCGCGGCCTGCACGACGACTGGGAGCGGGGCTGGGTCTTTATTCCCCGCTCGTTCGTTCCCGATGGCGCGCCCGACCCGGTGACCCTTCTCAACGGATCGGTCGAGGCGCCAGAGGTGAAACGGATTCTCCTGGCGCGGCTCGTCGACAAGGCGGAGCGACACCTCGCTGCCGCCGAGGACTACCTGGCCCGGCTCCCCCGCCGTCGCCACGGTGTGCGGCTCTTCTGTCTACTCCCCTACCTGTTCGCCGTGCGCACGCTGGCCATCTCTCGGGGCAATCCACGGGTGTTCCATGAGGAGACCAAGATCGGGCGATCCGACGTGACCGCGATCGTTCGGGGCGCCCGGCTCTTCGGGTGGAGCAACGGCTGGATCCGATGGTATGGCGCCCGACTGCGGAGCACGGCGACCCGGTGATCGACGATCCCCTCAGGGGTCGCCCAGGATCTCTCCGGCGATCGCCAGGCCATACAGGGTCAGGAAGGGCTCGATCTTCTCGACGCTTCTCGCGTGGCGCCCCACCGTCGCGGCATGCCCCCCGGTGGCCACGACGAGGGCGTCGGGTCGGCCCCATTCCTTCTTGATCCGGCCGACCATTCCGTCGATGCCATCGATCACCCCGTAGTAGATGCCGCTGCGAATGCAGGCTTCGGTGCGGGTCCCGATCACACTCTCGGGAGGAAGGAACTCCACCCGGGGAAGTTTGGCCGTTCGTCGCCCGAGCCACTCCAGGCCCGCAGACACACCCGGTGAGATCACACCGCCGAGAAACACCCCGTCGGCCGTGATGCAGTCGTAGGTCGTCGCGGTGCCCAGATCGACGGCGATCGTGTCGCAACCGTACAGCTCACGGGCCGCGAGGGTGTTCACGATGCGATCGGCGCCCACGGTCTGCGGCTCATCGACGTCGAGTTCGATCGGAAGGTCCGACGACGCGTCGACGACCAGGACGGGCCCGTCGACGATCCGCGCCAGAGTCGGCCGAAGGAGGTCGGTCGCGGCCGGCACCACCGACCCCAACACCGCTCGGGCGAACTGCGTCTCGGCGAAGCCGTCATCGCGAAGGAGCCCACGAAGCAGATGCGCGAATTCGTCGCCCGTGCGCGGGACCTGGGTCGAGATCCGCCAATGACCGCGCAGGTCGTCTTTCCCGGCCACCGCGCCGATGACCGTCTCGGTGTTCCCCACGTCCAGAACCAGCTGCATGCTCACTCCTCGCGCAGATCGGAATCGCTCGGGGTGACGACCTCGTCACCCCACTCCACATGCCCTGCCCTGACGGGGATCACCTCTCCCGCCGCCGTCTCGATATTCAGTGCGCCGTCGGCGGTGACGCCTCGCGCGCGGCCCGCCACCCCTCCCACCCGCACCGGCCGGTCCCGGAGCAGATCGCGGGCGTCCCAGGCCGCGAGGAGCTCGGCTTCGAGGCGCAGCCGGGGTGGCTCCCAGAGGGAGCGTAGCTCCCGGATGAGGCGCCCGAGAAGCCACGACTCCGACCAACTCCGACCCGTGAGATCCTCCAGCGCGCCTGCCCGCGCCGCGTGTGCATCGGCAAACCCCCCGGAGGGGACCCGGAGATTGACTCCCACACCCACCACGAGACGAGGTCCGACCGACTCACACAGAATACCGGAGACCTTTCGCCCGGACCACCAGACGTCGTTCGGCCATTTGAGCGCCGCCCTACCGCACGACGCCAGCTCATCGCTGCCGGAGCGCGCGGGGGCGGGCGCCGACTCGAGCGTGCGAGCGAGGGCGATGCCGGCGAGCAGCGGCACGAGATGAGCCTGGGCCTGCGCCCGGGAGTGGAGCA
>CBDUEZ010000132.1:0-10901 GCA_965366355.1 uncultured bacterium | reverse complement strand
GGATAGAGGGACCCCTGGTTCACCCGGAAGGCCTCTTCGGAGAGCTCCGTCAACCTCTCACCGATGCCCCAGCCGTGCATCGGGCGATCGGCGAGGACCCGCAGGACGAGCAGGTCGAGGGTGCCGGGCAATATACTTCCCGATTCTTCCACGTGAAGCGGAACTCCAGACGACGGAGGGTCGAAAAAGGGCCGGATTGGCCCTCTCTTGTAGTCAGTCTAGAGGAGTGTCCTCCTGTAGGCAAGCTAGAGGACGGAGTACCGAGGACGCCCTCGGCACGGATCGCTCATGGAGATGAGCGATAGAGCCTGCGCTCTCGTCCCATGCGAAGACGTTGCACTCCAGAGAGAGCGTGCAGTTTGAGCCAGTCGGGAAAACGATCTCGAAGGCGCTCCGGCCCGATCACCCGTATCCGCTTCGCCCGGATCTCGTCGCGCAGATCGCGGAAGCCTCTCCATGTCTCGATGAAGACACGCAGGTCAGAGCGCACCTTCAAGTCGACCTCGTACCCTGGGTCCTTGAGGCACATCTCCACGGCCCCGTTCTCGCAGACTAGCCAGAAGTGACGCGCGTCAGGCGGCGCCGCCGAGAAGCTGAAGCCGATGACCGTGCGGCCCGCCGGAAGGAGCTCGGTGTTCAGCGCCGTGTGCATGCTCCAGACGAGGAACGCCGGATCGAGGTCGTCCAGCTCCATGTCGCGAGCCCACTGCTGACCCCACAGAGCCATGCTCTCGATCAAGGGCCTCAGAGCTTCGCCCGCCGGTGTGAGCCCGTAGTCCTTCCAGGCGCCTCCCTGCGCCGGTCGGGTCTCGACGATGCCGTACCGCTCCAACTCCTCCAATCGCCGGGACAGCAGGCTGGGCGAGATCTGCGGCAGGCCTCGGTGGATTGCGTTGAATCGCGTGCAACCAGCCTGAATCCGGCTGATCACGAGCACGGTCCAGCGCTGGCAGAGGAGCTCTGCGGCGAGGGAGAGCGGACAATACTGACCGTATCCACGAGACATATCGGCAAGCTGAGAGGCCAGTGATGTTCCTGCAACTACAGATTCTGTAGTGGAGGGTCGAACGGTGGGTGGCTAGAGTCGGGAACCCCAGCAAGGAGGCCGACCCATGACGAAGCAGCATCCCACGATCCCCCTCCACCGGCGCGTTGCCCGGCCCATAACGATCGCCCTCGCTCTGCCCGGAGCCCTTGGCCTATTCGGCTTGCTGGTCGGATGTGTGCGCGTCGATCGAACTCCGGAGTCGGCTGAACCCGAGGGTTTCGTGGCCGCCGACGTCGCGGTGGCCTGGAACGCACGCATCCTCGACCTGGCCGAAGCCGAGGACGGCTTTCTCACGCTGAAGGGTGTTCGTTCGGCGGCGCTACTTCACCTGGCGATGCACGACGCCCTGGCTGCGATGGTGCCTCGCTACGATCCGTTCGTTCCCGGGGCGGCCGCCGGAGCTGCCGAAGTCCGTCCTGGCGATCAGGTTGCCGCGGCGAACGCTGCCGCCTACTCAATCGCTCGATCCCAGTATCCAGATCGCCTCGAGGTTCTGAATGCGGAGCGAGCGCACTGGGCGGGGAAGCAGGGTGGCACCGAAGCCGAGGCGGTGGGCGAGCGCGCGGCGGCCGCTGTGCTGGCAACCCGGCAGGAGGACCGGTGGAATGAGGAGGCTACCTACGTATGGCATCCCATGGGACCCGGCGTCTATGCTGAATTCGAAGAGCACAGCGGTACACCAAACGGGTTCGTGTTCGGTGCAGGCTGGGCGGAAGTCACGCCCTTCGCCCTGAGGAGCCCCGACCAGTTCCGTTCACCGCCTCCACCTGACATCGATAGCGACGCCTACACGCGAGCGTTCGACGAAGTGAGGGAGTACGGGCGACGGGAGAGTGCGCTGAGAACAGCTGACGAGGCGCACCTCGCCATGTGGTGGAAGGAATTCGTCGAGAAGTCGCACAACCGGCTGGCCCGGGAACTCGTATCCACCGACGGCCTGGGTCTCCAGGAGGCGGTCCGGCTCTTCGCCCGCCTCAACATGGCCATCTTCGATGGCTACGTATCGTCGTTCGACTCCAAGTTTCACTACAACCATTGGCGGCCCTATACGGCGATCCGATGGGCCTCGCACGACGGCAACCCCGACACACGCGAGGAACACGACTGGACCAACCTCCACGACCACACCTATGCCTTTCCGTCGTATCCGTCGGCCCACGGGACCGTATGTGCCGCAGCGATGACCGTGATGGAGTCGGTGTTCGGAGCGAGTCGACCCTTCGAGATGACGATCCTGGCGGTGGATGCGGCCGGACCGGGCTCGCCGAGCGTGCGGAACGACCCACCCACGCGCTCGTTCGAGAACTTCGCCGAGGCTGCCGAGGAATGCTCGGCCTCCCGGGTCTATCTTGGCATCCACTTTCGGTACGACTCGGAGGCCGGGACTGAGCTCGGGCGGCGCGTAGGGGGGGAGGTCCTAGCCGGGCCCCTCCAGGCGAAGGGGGGGTGAGGAACGAGAATTCGCGCGCTGATCCTCCACGCCGAGCGCCGCCGGTTCGGCCTGACGCGCGATCGCCGTCATCGCCGCCCCCGATGCCGCGCCGAGACCGGTGAGCGTCGCCACGAAGAGGGGTGCGCCCGCGACGAATTCGAGGTAGTTGCCGAAGCCGCCGGTGAGGAGCGCCAGCGCGGCGGGCCCGACGAAGCCGGCCGCCGCGCCCCAGAGCGTGCCGGCGAGGATCCGGATCTGATCGAGGGGGCGCTGGTTCTCGGACACTGCCAGGCCGGTGGCGAAGACGGTGCCGCCGAAGAAGCCGATCAATCCCGCGAAGGTGATGTCGGGGAGGAGTCCCTGTCCAAGAAGCCCCGGCTCGCCGAACAGCCGGGCGAGGGGGTGCAGCAGACCGGCCGCGGCGGCCCAACCGACGCCCCAGCTCAGGGCCGTCTTGACGACCCCCCGCGCCTTTCGCACTACGAGCATGTTCAGGCCTCCAGCCCGCTCCATGTGGCTTCCGTGGGACTCCGCTCGGGAGTCGACACCTTCTAGTAGGCTGTTGAAACAGCCTTCTAGATCATTCCCCGATACGCCACCGGAAGATCCGCTCCACGCCCGTACCGGCGTCGGCCGCCACCACCACGAGTAGCCCGTGGCCCACGGCGAAGCGCTCGATCGACCGATCGAGTTGCACCTCGCCCAGGTAGCCCCCGGCCGCGTCGAATAGGTCGAAGATCGTGCGATCGGGACCACCCCGAGCCGTGCGGGCCCACAGGCGGCCGGTCGGGTCGAAGGCGAGAGCGTTGCCGAAGAGGTGCGGCCGCAAGGGGTCGATCTCGGGACGCGTCGCCCCGGCCTCCGGGTTGTTGGCCCCGCCGGGCAGCCGCGACATCGCCGATTGCAACTCTGCGATCTCGTCGGGGGTGCGGCGCGTGCGGTCGATGTCGCGTGTGATCTCGCCGAGCGGCTGCCCGTTTCGATCGCGCAGGAGGATTCGGTAGGTCGTGTTGTGGGCCAGCGCGACGCGCCCGTCCGGGCCGACCGCGCTGCTGAAGATGCCTGCGGCAGCGGCCCGTCCCTTTTCGTCAAACAGGACGCCCCGGGTCGTGGGGAGGGGCGCGAAGGTGTCGGCATTCTCGAACGACCACACGCGCACGCCCCCCGACATCGTCGCCCAATCGGCCAGCTGGCCCGCCATCCAGCGACCCGTGGGGTCGGCGACCAGCAGCATCGCGGTGCTGGCCACGGGATGCACCTCGACGAACTCGCCGGAGCGCTCGTACTCGGTGAGCCCCGTCGACATGAAGTCGCTCACGACGACCCGACCGGTGTGCCCGGCGGCGATTCCGCTCGGTCGGGACAGCTCACCCGGTCCCTTGCCGTGCCGCCCGAACGCGGCCTCGACCGCGCCCTCGGCATCGAACACCCGCACCATCGGTTCGTCACGGTCGACCACGGCGAGGCCGCCATCGGGAAGGACCGAGAGTCCCATGATGGCGCCGAACGCCTCGGCCCCGTCACAGGCGAGGCACCCGATCGGGGTGAGGGGCTCGAGGCGAATCGGGGCGGCTTGCGCGGCGACAGCGCCTGGCTGGGGAGCGAAGAAGGCCGCGAGCAGGGCGACGGCCATGAGACCGGCGCGCCCCAGCGCTGAGCGAGCCTCTTGAACTCGACGGTGATTGTGGAAGAGCGTGACCATGTCGAGTTCGACACGCAAATGTGCGATCGGGTTGCGCAGCCTACGACGCCAGCACAGTCGATACCATCGCGGCGGGTCCCCTCGACTCACGAGTCTCAACCCGCCATCGCACAGCCCCTCCCGAATGATGACACTCCAGCGCCGGCGAACAGCACCGCCCCCCCACGTGGAGCATCTTGACATCATCTATGGCGAACATCATGATGTGTTCATGCGCACCACCCTCACGCTCGACCCCGACGTCGCCGCTCGCATCGAGTCGGAAATGAAGCTGTCTGGCGAGGGGTTGAAGGCAGTGGTCAATCGGGCGCTTCGCTTCGGGCTCGGGATGACCGACACACCCCTGGCGCCCGAGCGGTTTGAGGTGACACCACACGAGTTCGGCATACGCCCGGGCACCGACCTCGATCGGTTGAACCAGCTCGTAGACGAACTCGAAGCGGAAGAGGCGAGTCGGAAGCTGGCCCCGTGATCGTGCCCGACGTGAACCTGGTCGTGCACGCCTACAACGCGGAGTCTCCGGTGCACGATCGTGCGCGCAATTGGCTCGAGAGTCTGATGAGTGACCCCGCGCCCGTGGGGCTTCCATGGGCGACGGCACTGGGATTCATCCGCATCACGACCCACCCCCGGGTGATGGATCATCCGCTCCCCGTGGGCACCGCGTGCACGATCGTGGAATCCTGGCTCGCTCAACCCCAGGTGCAGATCCTGCGCCCGGGGCGGCGACACGCCTCCATTCTCTTCGACCTGCTCCGTCGTGTCGGTACGGCCGGCAACCTGACCACAGATGCGCACCTCGCCGCTCTGGCCATTGAGCACCAGGCAGAACTGCACTCCACCGACGCCGACTTCATTCGGTTCTCCGGACTTCGGTGGAGCAATCCGCTCACGGAATGACTGCGTCAGCGCCTGCTACGACCCGTGCAGCATCGCGAGCAGCGAGCCCTGGTTCCAGGCGTCCCATCCGTCGATGATCCGGCCGTCCCGGAACACGATCCAGGTGATGCCGGGCACGTCGACCGGCAGTCCCGTCGGCGCGATACCCAGGCCCTCGCCGTCGTGCGTGCCGCGAAAGCGCCACCGCACCACGACCACGTCACCCTGGGCGACGGTCTCGGCGGCATCGACGTGGAGGTCGGAAAAGGCCGTGAGCAGCGCCGTGCGTTGCTCGCGGAACGCGCTCCGTCCGGCCCGGCCGTAGCCCTCCATCCAGGCGGTCGCCTCGGGGTGGAAGAGCTCGTCGATCAATTCCTCCTCGCGTCGGTTCCAGACCTCGTCGAACCAGCGCAGAGCAAGAGCACGGTTGGTGGCCTCGATGGACGGCATGGCAGTCTCCATGGTGGGGGTCGCCTGATCGTATCGAGGGCACCATACTACGCGCATACCGCGAATAGCAAGGTAGGCGCATAGCGCTATTCCCGCCGAAGCGCTCCCGCCGGATCCATGCGTGCGGCTCGGAGCGCAGGAAAGCGCACTCTTGTCAATTTTGTACAAAACACACATACTGGACCTCATCATACGTCTACCCGCGAAGCGAGCACGCCATGTCGGACTCCGAACACGAGATGCATCCCGTCACCACGGCCGAGGCCCGCAAGAACATGGCCGAGCTCGTGAATCGGGCGGCGTACGGCGGCGAACGGTTCGTCGTCACGCGGCACGGCAAGGAGCTCGCGGCCATCGTGCCCCTGGCCGAGGCCGGGCTGATGGCGCGGGTGGCTCGGCTGCTCGAGGAGCGCGACTTCGAGGCCGCGCTCAGCGAGATCCAACAGGCGGGCACGGTCTCCTGGGGCGACCTGAAGCGCGATCTGGACCTGTAGCGTGCCGCCGATGTGGACCGTCGAGTTGTCGACCCGCGCCTCGACCGACCTGCGGGGGCTGCCGCGGGTCGAGCAACGCGAGCTGGCCGCGGTTCTCGACGCGTTGCAGGACGGGCGCGCGCCGGTGCGCCTCGAGGGCGGGCAATTCGAGATGGACGCGGGGCGGCTGCGTCTGAAGGGGATCGCCGATCAGGAGTCCCATAGGATCGTGATCGTGTCGATTCATGAGGCCGACTCACGGTCTTCGGTAGCGAGGGTCGTCGGATTGCTCCGGCGGCACGTGGTACGACTCGGGAGGGGAGGGGGGAGCATGGATTGGTTTCGGGACATCGGGCGGGCTGCGCGTACGCTGGGCCGTGCGCCGGCCTACACGGCAACCGTCGTCGGCACGCTGGCGTTGGGAATCGGCGCGGCCACGGCCGTCTTCAGTGTGGCGAACGGAGTGCTGCTGAGTCCGCTGCCGTACGGCGAACCGGACCGGGTGGCGACCGTCTGGAGCCAGTGGACGGGTTTTCCGAAGACCTGGGTCTCGCTGCCCGAATACGTGAACTACGCCAATCAGAACCGAAGCTTCGACGACCTCGCCCTCTACTTCGGCTCCGAGCACACCTTCACCTCGCCCGACGACGCCGAGCAGGTCGAGTCGGCGGTCGTCACACCCAACACCTTCGAGGTGCTCGGCGTCTCGCCGGTCGTCGGCCGCACGTTCACCTGGGACGAGGCCCTGGCCGAGGCCCCCGTCGTCATGCTGGGCCACGACGTCTGGCAGCGGCGTTTCGCGGCGGAGCGTGCCGTGGTCGGTCGCACGGTCGAGATCAATGGGGCCGGCTTCGAAGTCGTCGGTGTGCTCCCCGAGGGGTTCCGGCTTCCCGAGGACTACCGCAACGGGGGTCCGAGCGAGATCTACTTCGCTGCGCCGGTCGATCGCGAAAGCGCAATGGAGTTCCCGCAGAACGGGGGAAACCACGGATACTTCGCGGTGGGACGCCTTGGAGACGGGGTGTCACCCGAGGCCGCGCAGGCCGATCTCGGGACGCTGGCCTCGAGTCTGGAAGCGGATGGGATCTACCCGGAGGAGTGGCAGTTCCGCCCGCTGGTCCTGAGCGTGAGCGACGACATCGTGGGCACGTCGCGGGCGTCGATCCTGGTGCTCCTGGCCGCCTGTGGACTGCTGCTGCTGATCGCCTGCGCCAACGTCGCCACGCTCCTGCTCTCGCGGGCCGAAGCGCGTGCACACGATCTGGCGATCCGGGGCGCGCTCGGCGCGGGTGGGGCGCGCATCGCCCGTCAGGTCCTGCTCGAGAGCGCCCTTCCGGCTCTCGCCGCCGGGGCCCTCGCGCTGCCCCTGTCGATGGTGGGGATTCGCGCGCTGCTGGCCATCGATCCCACGGCTGTGCCGCGCTCCGATTCGGTGGCGTTGGACGGCACCGTGGTGGCGTTCGCGGCGGCGGTGTCGGTCTTCACGGCCCTGCTGTTCGGAGTCGGACCCGCGCTGCGGGCCGCGCGCACGCACCCCGGTGGAGCGCTGCGGCGCACGGCTCGGGGTGGGGTGGAGAAGGGGCGCTGGCAGGGGCGCCTGGTCTCGATCCAGATGGCCCTCACCGTCACCCTGCTGCTCGCGGCGGGGTTGACCATGCGCACCTTCGCCGCCTTCCACGACGTCGATCTCGGATTCGAGGCCGGCGAGGTCTTCACCGCCGGACTGACCGTGCCGTCGGCGACCTACCCCGACCTGCCGGCCGTGACCGGATACTGGAGCACGTTGATCGACGAGCTGCGCGCCACGGCGGGGGTGGCCGACGCGGCGGCCGTCCTCAAGCTGCCGCTGGCGAGCCAGATGGGGGATTCGGGCTTTCGTCCGGTGGGCTACGTGCCCGGTCCGGGTGAGAGCATGGCCGCCGACTGGCAGTACGTCTCGGATCGCTACATCGAGATCATGGGACTCCCCCTTCGCTCGGGCCGCACCTTCGACTCGCGGGACCGCGCCGACGGTGAGGTCACGATGATGATCAACGAGACCGCCGCGCGGCGGTTCTGGCCCGACTCCGACCCGATCGGCGCCCGCGTCGACACCTTCGGCGGAGACACGGCCGTGGTGGTCGGCGTCGTGGGCGACCTCCGCCACAACGGACTCACGGCCGAGGTGAAGCCGCGCTACTACCGCTCGATCTACCAGCTCAGCGGACCGGGCAACATTCGCCGTCTCACCCTCACCGTCCTGGCCGACGGGACCGCCGAAACCGTGGCCGCCCCCGTGCGTGACGTGGTGCGGGGACTCGACCCGCGCCTCCCGCTCGCCAACGAGCGCACCCTGCCCGACGTGGTCGCGTCGGCGCTCGCTCCCGCGCGATTCTCGATGGTGCTGCTGGGCGCGTTCGGGGTGATCGCGCTCCTGCTCGCCACCGTCGGCGTGTATGGTGTGCTGGCCTTCGCGGTCCGGCGCCGCACCCGCGAGATCGGGGTGAGGATGGCGCTCGGGGCGGATCGGGGTGAGGTGGTGAGCATGGTGGTGCGCGAGGGGATGAGCATGGCGCTGGTCGGAGTCGTGGGCGGCACCGTTGCCGCCTTTCTCCTCACCCGTTTCATGGCCGGTGTGTTGTACGGCGTCGCTCCGCAGGATCCGACCACCTTCGTGCTGGCGCCCCTCCTGCTGATCGCCGTGGCCGCGCTGGCCGCCTGGCTTCCTGCGGCGCGGGCCTCGCGGGTGCCGCCGACGAGGGCGCTGCGGGGGGAGTAGGGGGGGTGGTGGAGCACTACGTGCACGGTCTTGGGGCTTCCACCGATGTGGTCGGTGGGGCCGGGCCGGGCGCGCGGCGGTGGCGTGGGCCGGGTGCGGTGGTGTGGGCCGGTCGCGGTGGTGGCCGTCGACCTGGCCCGGCGGCTGCGGTGGTGGCCGTCGACCTGGCCTGGCGAGGGCGGGGCGCGGGACCTGGCCGGTGGGCGGGGCGCTGACAACCGATCACGCCCCCCGCGCGCGCCCCGCGATCGATCGGTTCTCGTCTCTATTCGCTGACAGGGGCGCAATCGCCCTCCTCGTCGGCGCCGTCCGTGCGCCGTTCTCAGCGCATAGGGCCGCAAACCGCTCAATACCGAGGGAATGAAGCACTTCGTGCACGGTTTGCGGCATCCACCCGGGGGCCGCGCCCCCACCACGGCCGCGTCCCCACCCGGGCCGCGCCCCACCAGGGCCGCACCCCAGGGGCCGCCTCGCCCACCCGACTAGGCAAAGGCTTTCCGTGCGGGTCCCGCACGCGGGCGTGCCTGCCGAATCACCACCAACGACGCCACGCCCACCAGCACCATCGACCACCCCGTCCCGGCGAGCAGCGCCGAATCTGAAAAGCGCACGGCGATGCCGGCCACCGCCCATGCCACGACGAGGGGATAGACCCACACGCCGCGGCGCCACGCCATGAAGGCGGCCAGCGCGGTAGTGGCGACCATCATGAGCGCCGACCAGACCGGGCCGCCGAGCGACAACTCGATGCCCCGATACGACACGTACTGAAAGGTGTTGGCGACGATCGCCACCGAGATCCACGCGAGGTAGAGTCCGAAGGGAATCGCCACGAACAGGCGATCCGGCCACGACCGTCGATCCTCGATCCCGACCCTTCGATGGATCGCGACCAGCGTGCCCAGGAGGAGCACCATCGCGATCATCGCCAACCCGAACCGGCTGAACGAGAAGGCGACGATCCAGCCGATGTTGAGCAGTCCGTTGACCACCCAGAGCCACCCCACGCTTCGCAGCAACGGATTCGCACGTTGGGCGGGGAGGGCCTGGTAGACGGTGAAGGCGAGCAGGCCCAGATAGATCAGGCCCCAGATCCCGAACACATAGCTCGCCGGTAGAAAATCGGATCGGTAGCGGTTCGCGATGTCACCGATCGACTCGCCGCTCAACCCGCCCGAGCCCGCGAGCCCATTCAACCCGATCACCAGCGCGAACACCGCTACACCGCACACCTGCCGGAGAAGGTCGCCACCAGACCCACCGCCGGCCGCCGACCTGCCCGACCCCACCGCACCGTCCCACGATATCACGGGCCATCCTCGTGCAGTTGGTGCTCGTGCGTGAAGGTCGAGCCCACGAAGCGCACGAAGATGAAGCCCGCCTGAGTGATGTTGGCGATGAGCGCCGTGACGTAGAGGGCCGGGGCGTTCTCGACCGACAGGCCGATCACGATCGCGACGAGACACAGCTGTTCGACGACCTCCATCGCGGTGACGACGGCCACGGCGAGGCGATCCGGCCGAATGACGTCGCTCACCGGGCGGTAGGCCCGAGTGAACGAGACGATGATGCCGTTGTCGAAGATGAGGAACGCAACGGCCGCCAGCCGCCAGAGCAGCTCCGAGTCGACGCCGAAGCCCGCGATCCCGACGGGCAACAGGGCCGCAACGACCCCCGCAACCGCGCTGGAGATGACCAGCCGAAGACGCAGGAGATCGTGGATCGCCTCGGCGGGCTGATCCGAGCGCCTTCGTAGAACGCTGACCAGGGCCGCGAAGCCGGCGAACGCCGCACAGATCTCGGCGAGCGCGAGGAGCGTTTCGGTGGCAGGCATCTCAGGCCGCCAGTCCGAAGTAGCGCGCGATGAAAAATCCTGCGCCCGCGACGCCCGAGGTCACCACGGTGCCCCAGGCGATGTCGATCAGGGCGAGACGGAGGGGAAACTCCCTGAAGACCGACATCGAGGTGAGATCGAAGGTCGAATAGGCGACGAGTCCGAGGAATCCGCCGAGCGCGACACTCCGATAGAGCTGGCGAGCCTCGATCCCGGGTAGGACCGCGAACACCAGAATGCCCGCCACGTAGATCAGATAGAACACCGCGGCCGGAGCCGGGGCGAACGCCGGGCGGAGGAGGTGTCCCACTTCTTTCCGGAACAG
>CBDUEZ010000131.1:0-10943 GCA_965366355.1 uncultured bacterium | reverse complement strand
GTTGTGCGCGCGCCCCGCCCCGCCGGGGGGCCCCCGAAAAGGGGTCACCCTCCGACGCGCGAACTACCCGCCGCCCCCGCCCCCTCGCGGCCACACGTTGTCGCTCGCGTCGGAATCCGGGAACCGGCCCGCAGGGTCGAGCGTGATCGACTCGATCGCGCGGCCCCCGAAGTCGAGGGTGGCATCGAAGGTTCGGCTTCCCGCGAACCAGACGTCGACCGGCCAGGTGACCCGCGCCGTGGTTGCATCGATCATCTCGGCATTGGGCATCGCGCGCACGGCCGGGCCCTCGGCGGCAAGTCGCACCTCGAGCACCACGGGCGAGGGCATCTCGCCATCCTGCCGAACGGTCACCACCGTCGTCGACCCGGCGGTCGCCACACCCTGGATCGAGCCCTCGACCGATTCGGTCGTGAAGAGCCAGTAGTTCCAGAACCACCCGAGGTCGAGGCCGAGCTCGTTGTTCATGAAGAAGGCGTAGTCCCAGGGCGAGGGATGTTTGAAGGCCCACACCTTCGTGTATTCGCTCATCGCCCGCTGCACCTCGGCGTCGCCCACGATCCCGCCCAACATCGAGAGCATCATGGACGCCTTGGTGTAGGTCTGGAATCCGTACATCGATCCGGCGTAGTTCGCGGCCCACATCATCGTCGGTTCGGCTTCGTTGCCGCTGATGGAGCCGTAGCTGCGGCCCCGCCCGTCGAGATTGGCCTCTTCACCGCGTGTGTCGGCCGCCGAGAGAATGTTCATGTAGGTGTTGAAGCCCTCGTCCATCCAGCCGTACATCGTCTCGTTGGTGCCGACCATCATCGGCCACCATTGGTGCGCGGCCTCGTGATCGGCCGCGCCCTGGTTGGAGTTGATCACCATCGGGTATTCCATGCCCGCGCTGGGCCCGTCTTGTAGCGTCAGCTGCGGGAACGGATAGGGGGCCCACAGATCGGAATAGAACTCGAGGGCGTGGCGAGTGACCGGCCCGGCCCGCTCGAAGCGATCGGCGCGCTCGGGCAGGAACACCATATGAATCGGGATCGGCCCCGCGCCGGGAATCGTCGCGCGCGTCGCCTGCCAGACGAAACGGTCGGCCGTGGCCCAGGCGAAGTCGTTGACCCGATCGGCCACGAAGCGCCACACGAGCCGATCGCCCGCGGCAGTGGAGCGGCCGGGGCCCACCTCGTCGGCCCCCACGATGGTGGTCACCTCATCCGATTCGAGCACATGGCTCAGCCGCTCGCGGGCGGTGGCGGTCAACACCTCTTCGGGGTTCTGCAGCACCCCGGTGCCGCTGACGATCCAGCCGGCGGGCACATCGAGCCGCACATCGAAGCGCCCGAAGTTGTTGAAGAACTCGGCCGGCCCCAGGTAGACGCTGGTGTCCCATCCGCGCAGATCGTCGAACTTGGCGAGACGCGGAAACCACTGGGTGGGCTGAAACAGTGTGGAGTCCCACCGCTGGGTCATACGGTGGCCACGACCCGTGTCGCCCCCGGGAAGTTTGGTGTGCCAGTCGATCTCGACCGTGGCCCTCGAATAGGCCCCGATGGGCGTGGCCAGCGACACGACGGCCACCGTCTGATCGAGCCCCGACGCGTACAGGGCCCGGGGGGCCGGCTGACCCCGTTGCCGCGCTGGAGGCGACGCATTCAGGTCGACGACCTGCCCGTCGACCACAAGTCGGGTCACGATCATGCCGTCGGTGGTCTCCGCCGGCACCGAAGATCCCCGAGGTACCGTCGCGCGAAAGATGTTGTGATCGAGGCGCAGCACGATCTCATTCAATTCCGAGGGACTGTTGTTGTGCACGACGATCGCCTCGGATCCGGTGATCGTCTGGGTGCTGGGGTCGAGACGCGCGTCGATGCTGTAGTCGGTCTCGAGCTGCCAGTAGGCGGCACCGGGACGACCGGTGAAGTCGCGAGTGCCCGCGTCGTGGGCCCGGCGGATGGCCTGGGTCAGCGGCATGTCACGACGGACCGCCCGTTCGGGGCCGTCGGTGCGAACGATCTGGGCGTCGAGCGACGAGGCGCCGGCCACGAGGGCCAGCAGCGCAGTCCCCAATAGATAACGAGTGTTCATGCTTTCCTCCGAGGTAGCCGTGCCTAGCGGGCGCCGCGCGGCGTGAGCGTGATCTGGCCTGCCGCCTCCCGGGCGCGCAGCACCGCCATCACCTCTTCCAGGGGCAGCGGTGTGAACTCCCCCGACAGGAAGTCCCTGATTTCGAGTGCGCTCAGCCCCTTCGGAATGAGCAGCGACAGCTCCGCATTGAACTCGTCGGGGAGCGAGGGTCCTCCAGGAGCGGCGCGGCCTCTCGGCCCGCCCGTCGACGCCGGTGCCACGATCAACTCCCCGGCCTCCCGCTCGGCCTCCGACAAGGTGGGCTCGACCATCGCCACCCCATGCTGCAGGGCCTGAAGCTCGTAGGCCGCATGCACCTCGTTCACCAGTGCCGCGGCGCGCTGATCGATGAGCGGCTCGAACGAGGCCACGCGTCTCGCGCCCTCTTCGACATCGGTCCAGAGCACGCTCGCGGAGCGCACCACGGCCTTCTCGACGTCGGCCTGATGGAGGATCGCATTGCGGGCCTCCTTGGCGGCCACGCCCAGGCCGCCTGCACCCGTGGCGTCGGCGAGATACCCGAGGCCCTTCGTGTGCGATTCGCCCATGCGGGCGAGGCCCCGGCCCAGGTTGTCGCTGACGACCCGCGCCGCCATTTCGTCGGTGCCCTCGGCGATCACTGCGAGCGAGCCGAGACCCACGGCCGCCGCCCGCTTGTACTGGGTCGGATCCTGTTTGTCGGGCGTGTCTTCCGACGAGTGGTACCACATGTCGGGCCAGGTGATGAACATCACGGCCGGAATCCCGTGCTGCATGTAGGTCACGTGATCGCTCGACCCGTAGTGCTTGTCGATCTTGATGTAGAACGCGTCTTTGCTGCCGTGGATCGCCTCGACCGGCTGCGTAGGCGAGTAGCCGGACAACGACCGCCGAAAGCGCACCCGCTCACGCGAGACGTCGGCGATGTACTCCATCATGCTCTGCGCGATGTCGTTCAGGTACGACGGAAACGTGTCGGGCGTGCGCTGCAGCACCCAGTAGCTGCGGCTGGCGGCGATCCGAATGCCTTCCATATCGAAGTTCAGGGTCCCGATGATGTTCGCTTCTTTCTCGGGATAACGATTGAGATACGCATTCGTGCCCGAGATCTCGGGCACCCACAGGAAGTTGATGGTGCGCTTCGGGGGCGGAAGTTTGCCCTCGCGAATGAGCTTGATGTAGGCGCGCCCGATCTCGAGCGTGAGCGCCACGCCGGAGTTGTCATCGTTGGCGCCCTGCTTGATCACGCCCTCATAGAGGTGCCCGCTGATCGCGACCTCCTGCGTCGTGCTGCCATCACCGGGAATCTGGGCGTACACGTACTCCTGCTGGTACGGCACCTCGACGCTCTGCACGATCGACCGGATCGTGATCGTCTCACCGCGAAGCAGCAGTGCAGCGAGATTGTTGCGCACCTCGGGCGTGACATGCCAGGCTACCGTGCCGGGGCTGGCCGTGACCGACGACGACACGATCTGATTCGGAAAGTTGGTGGCGCGTTCGGGGCCGATGGCGCTGATACCCAGCGCACCTAGAGCGCCGCGTTCGATGGCGAGCGTGTAGACCGCCCGCGTCGAGCCGCTGGTGAGCACGAATTTGCCGGTGACGTCGAGCCCGTCGAAGTCTTCTTCGCGCCCCGCGCCGACATCGATCAGCTCGCCCGACAGATCGCCATTGGCGTTGAGCGACGCCAGGGCGAGAGCGATGTCGTAGATGTCGAATAGTTTGGAGACCTTCGGCGTGGTCATCCACAGTTCGCCCTGGGTCGGCTGCCAGGCCGTCCCTTCGGTGCCGAACGTTTCGATCGTGACGTTGCTGAAGCCGTACTCCTCGGCGAACCGCTTCACCACCTGGCTCTCGCGATAGGGCCGCGCATATTCCGACGGCGGCCGGACTCGCTGGTAGGGCACGAGTTCGAGCAAGTGGTTCATCGCCCGATCGCCCGAGACCTCGTTGATGATCGCCGTCATCTCGGTCTGGGTCAGGAGCGTGCGGTCCTCCCGTTCCTGCGCGTGGGAGGTGTGCGGCGCGGCGATGGCGACGCCGGTACAGACGAAGATCGCCAGGGCGTTCTTTCTCATCAGACGGTCCGGAGCACGAAGTGCATGGGATTGGGAGGGGGGTCGGCTGTACAATGCATACAGCCCTCCCGCCCGGCTAGGGCGTCGGCCGCCGAGCCGCGCCCCTACCCGCTCCCCCGAATCTCCGGCCACCGCACATCGAGGAGCGCCCTCAGGCGCGCCGACACGTCGGTCCAGGCCGCATTCAGATCTCGCTGGCGCTGAAGCGCTCCCGGAGTGGGGCGCCCTTCGGCCGAGCCGGGACCATACCCGCCGCCCCCGTTCAGAAAGCCGAGCAGCGATCCGTACTGCCGATCCAGGCCCAGGCCCTCGCGCACGCCCGCTGGCCCGCCCTCGACCGGCACCAGCGTGAGTTCCTTCTCGATCGCGTCGAGATCGGTGATGAAGCGTGCGATGTCGGCAGCCTCCGAAGCCCCCGCACGCAGACGATCGGCCTCCGCCCTCACGTCTCGCAGGCGCTCGAGCTGGCTCCGAACGGCGTCCGCCGAGTCGGCCACCTGCACCGACACGCGGAACTGTTCGTCGTAGTCGGCCTGGGTGATGCCGGGGTCGCGGGGGTCGGCGACCACCCGGAGCGGCACCTCACTCGATCCGCCGTCCCACGACAGCCGCACCGTGTACGTCCCGGGAGGCGCCTTGACCCCCGACTCGTCGTACCGAAGCGACCAGTTCACCCGGTGCAGTCCCACGCCCGTGGGCAAGTCGCGACCGCGTCGCCCCGGAGCCCACGAGCCCGCGACCCGGCCCTGGGCGTCCAGGATTTCCAGGCGAAGCCCCGCCAGATCATCACGCAGCCCCACCACATCACCGGCGACCGTATAGCTGATCAGAGCGCCGTCGGGCAGCCCGTCGGGGAGCAGCAGGTCGACTTCCTGCAGCGGAGGAGCACTCCCGCCCCGCGCCGCCGCTCGCGGCTCGAACAGCCGCGCCCCCTCGACCACGGGGGCCGCCGCCAGCGCCCGCAACGGACCGAGGTCGTCCAGCACCCAGAACGACCGCCCCTGCGTCGCCACCACCAGATCACCCCGGTGAACCTTCAAGTCGGTCACGGGGCTCGCGGGCAGGTTGAGTCGAAGCGGCTGCCAGCGCGCACCGTCGTCGACCGACATGAAGATCCCGAACTCCGTGCCGGCGTAGAGGAGTCCCCTACGCTCCGGATCCTCGCGCACGACCCGGACCCAGTGATCCTGCGGAATGCCGTCGCCCGCCTGCGCCAGTCGGGTCCAGGACGCCCCGTAGTCGTCGGTGCGCCAGATCAGCGGCCGCCGGTCGTCCAGCCGATAGCGCTGCACGGCCAGGAACGCCCTGCCCGGCGCGTGCGGCGAAACCTCGATCCGGCTGACGGTCGAAAAGCGCTGGAGATCGGGCGGTGTGATCTCGGCCCAGTCTCCCCCGTCGTTGCGGGTGATGTGCACACGACCGTCGTCCGTGCCTACCCACAGGGTCTGCGCGTCGTGGGGCGAGACCGTCAGGGCGAAGACCGTCGCGAACACCTCCACGCCCGTGTTGTCGGCATGGATCGGTCCGCCCGGGAAACCCAGCGTCGAGGGATCGGCGTAGCTGAGATCGGGCGAAATCGTCTCCCAGTTCAGTCCCCCGTCGCGCGTGCGGTGCACGAATTGAGAGGCGTGATAGACCGTCTCGGGATCGTGCGGCGAGACCACGATCGGCGCGACCCATTGAAAGCGGTTCTCCAACTCGCCCGGTGCGACCCCGGTCGACGCCGGGTAGAGGTTCAGGTTGCGCCGCGTGTCGCTGCCCAGATCCATCTTGTTGATCACGCCGCCGTAGCACCCACCCCAGATCACGTCGGGACGGTCGGGATGCAGCGCCACGGGCCCCGTCTCGCACCCGGCGGCGTACTGCCAGCCTTCCTGGGGGCGAAGCTGATTCCGCTCCCGGCGCGAGAGCACACTGATCGTCGTGTTGTCCTGCTGGGACCCGTACAACCGATACGGCGTCTGGTTGTCGACCACGACGTCGTAGAACTCCGCCGTCGGCTGATTGTACATGCTCGAGAAGGTGCGCCCGTGGTTCAGGGTCACGACGGCGCCGCCATCGTCGCCGACCACGAACAACTCCGGGTTCTCCGGGTTGATCCAGAGGTCGTGCACGTCGCCGTGCGGGACGGGAATCAGCGTAAAGTCCTCGCCGCCGTCCGTGGAGCGATAGAGTCGCGTGTTGAGCACGTAGACGGCATCTTCGTCGACCGGATCGGCCACGACGTGATGGTAGTAGAAGGCCCGCCCGGCCAGGTTGTTTTCGCCGTTGAGAAAGGTCCAGGAGGCGCCGGCGTCGTCGGAGCGCCACAACCCGTTGCCCGGCTCGGCCTCGACCATCGCCCAGATGCGCTGGGGGTTCACGGGCGAAATCGCGAGCCCCACCTTGCCGACGAGGCCCTCCGGGAGTCCCCCCGACAGTTTGGTCCAGCTGTCGCCGCCATCGGTGGTCTTGTAGATGCCCCCCTCGGCGCTGCCCGAGATCAGCGTCCACGGCTTGCGCTCGCCCCTCCACATGCCGGCGTAGATCTCGTCGGGGTCGTCGGGGTTCATCGCGAGCGATACGGCCCCCGTGCTGTCGCTCAGGAACAACACCTTTTCCCAGCTGTCGCCCCCGTCGCGCGACCGGAACACGCCCCGCTCCGGGTTCTTGCCGAAGGGACTCCCGAGTGCCGCGGCATACACAAGGTCGGGGTTGTTCGGGTGAACCACCATCTCGCCGAAGGCGCCCGAGTCGGCGAGGCCGATGAAGTGCCAGTTCCGCCCGCCGTCCTCACTCTTCCAGGCGCCGCGCCCGACCGACACATTACCGCGAATGCAGGCCGACCCCGTGCCCACGTAGATCACCTCGGGGTTCGATGACGCCACCGCGATCGCTCCCACGGCGCCGGCCGTAAGGAAGTCGTCGGCGATGGGCTCCCAATGGTGTCCCGCATCGTCGGTGCGCCAGACTCCGCCGCCGCTCGCCCCCTGCAGAAAGGTGTGGGGATGCCCCGGGACGCCCGTCACGGCCGTGACCCGACCGCCGCGAAACGGGCCGACCATACGAAACTCCAGTCCGTCGAACAGCACGGGATCGAGCGCGAACTCCGGGGCGCTGGCTCCGTCGGGGGGGGGCGATTCGCTGGCCCGACTTTGAGCGCGGGCGGGCCCGGCCACCGCAACGAGAACAACAACGGCGGCAGCCATAACAAGAGTCGGCAGTCGGCCCGAGACGAGATGGGTCATGGACGGTGCGGTTCGAGGGGGCGACGATGACGTGCGATGGGAGACTACAGAGGCCAGCCTACGCCGGCCTTCGCAGGCCAGCAAGCGCGGCAGCCTGCTAGACTTTCGACCCCGCCCTCCCCACTGGAATCCACCATGGCCGAACCCCTCAAGAACTCCTTCGGGCCCGACGTCGTGCGCACCGTGGCCGACATGCTCGCGTCGGTCGACGATCGCTTCGATCGCGCCGCCTATCTCGCCGTGGCGCTCGACGGCTTCGACGAACTCGAACTGACGCCCCGCGCGAAGCGGGTTTCCGACGCCCTGGCGGCGGTGCTCCCGCCCGAACGCGATCGCGCGCTGGAGATCGTCATCGCCGCGCTCGACTTCCCCTTTCCCGAGGGCCGGCCGACCGGAATGGCGTCGTTCGTCTACATGCCCTTCGGCTTCTTCATCGCGGAACACGGTCTCGGACACTTCGAGTTGGCGATGCGGGCCCAGCTCGAGCTGACCCAGCGTTTCACGGCCGAATTCAGCATCCGTCCGTTCCTGGAGCGTTACCCCGAGGCGACGCTTCAGCGGCTCGCGACGTGGGCCACGCACCCGAACCACCATGTGCGGCGGCTCGTGTCGGAGGGAACCCGCCCCCGGCTCCCCTGGGCGGGTCGACTCCGGGCCTTTCAGCGCGATCCCACCCCGGTTCTGGGACTCCTGGAGCGCCTCAAGGACGACGACTCGGAATACGTGCGGCGCTCGGTGGCGAACAACCTCAACGACATCGCGAAGGATCACCCGGAAACGGTCATCGATGTCGCGCGGCGGTGGTGGCGCGACGGCGACGCGGCCCGGAGAGCGCTGGTGCGGCACGCGCTGCGTACGCTGGTCAAGCAGGGACATCCTGAAGCTCTCGCGGTGCTCGGCTTCGCGGTCGATTCACCGGCCCAGGTCAAAGAGTTCCGCTGCACACCGTCGACCGTCACGATCGGCGGCTCGGTGCGGATCGAGATCGTGGTCGACAATCCGTCGAACACGACCATTCCCGTGATCGTCGACCTCCGCGTGCACTTCGTGAAGAGCAGCGGCACGACGAGTCCCAAGGTGTTCAAGGGTGCGGTGGTGGAGATCGAGCCGGGCGCCGTGGTGGTGGTGCGCAAGACGGTCTCGGTACGGCAGCATACCACGCGCAAGCACTATATCGGGCGGCATCGCGTCGACGTGCTGCTCAACGGCGTCGTACACGAGGCTGGCGATGCCTGGGGCTTCGACATTCGCTGATCGCTCAAAAGTCCGGTCGTGACCCGCGCGAATTCGCGACCGCAGGGCCCCGCCCGTAGGATTCTCGGAATCGTCGCCCACGATCCCCCACGCACCCGCCGCCGTGACGAACACATCGAGTCGCACCAAGGCCCTCGGCCTCTGGACCGGACTGGCCCTCGTCGTCGGCAACATGGTCGGCTCGAGCGCCTATCTGCTGCCGTCGACCTTCGCCCAATGGGGCTCCATCAGCCTGTTCGGCTTCGTGGTGGCGGCCACCGGGGCGCTGTCGTTGGCGGCCGTATTCGCACGATTGGGACGCCTCCGGCCGTCGGACGGCGGCCACTATGCCTACACCCGGGAGGCCTTCGGAGACGTGCCGGCCTTTCTGGTCGCCTGGGGCTATTGGGCGTCGTGCTGGATCGGAAACGCCTCGATCGCGGTAGCGACGGTCGGCTACCTCGCGGTCTTCGTCCCCGCGATCGGCGCCTCGCCGGCGTCGACGGCCGGGGCGGCGCTCGGGCTCATCTGGATCCTGACCGCGTTGAACATGCGCGGTCTGCGCGAGGCCGCGCTGTTTCAACTGGTCGTCACGATCCTCAAGGTGGCCCCGTTGGTGCTCATCGCGACGGTGGGACTGTTGTGGATCGAACCCGCGAATCTCACGCCGCTGAATGTGAGCGGCGGGTCGGGCACACAAGCGATCACGGCCGCCGCGGTGTTCGCCCTATGGGGCTTCCTCGGCTTCGAATCGCTCACGGTGCCCGCCGGTGAGGTCGAGGCGGCGGAACGCACCATTCCCCGGGTCACCCTCATCGGCACGGGCGTCACGGCGCTCATCTATCTGTTGAGTGCCCTCGTCGTGATGGGGGTGATGAGCGTCGCCGAGTTGGCCTCGTCGACGGTGCCGGTCGCCGACGCCGCGGCGCGCATGTGGGGAGCCGGCGCGGGCACGCTCGTCGCGGCGGGTGCCACCCTCGCGGGAATCGGCGTCCTCAACGGATGGGTGATCATGCAGGGTCAGATGCCGCGCGCGCCGGCTCGTGACGGTCTGTTTCCGCCCGCCTTCGCGCGACTGAACGCACGGGGCGCCCCGGCGTTCGGGCTTCTGGTGTCGTCGCTCCTGTGCACGGTGCTGGTGGCCGCAAACTACACACGGGGTCTGATCGGCCTCTTCGAATTCGCCCTGTTGCTCGCGACGGTCACCGTGCTCGTGCCGTATGCCTTCACCGCGGCCGCGCAGATCGTCTTGATTCGTAGAGACCCCGAACAATGGGGCGGAGCCGACTCGAGCCGGGCCATCGTGACGTCGCTGGTCGGACTGACTTTTTCGCTCCTCGCCATCGTGTGGGCCGGCGCCACTTCGATCCTGATGGGGGGACTGCTCCTGGTTCTCGGCCTCCCGTTCTTCTTCTGGAGCCGCACCCGGGCCGCCGGCCAGGGCGAGGGTCGCTGATGCATCGACCCCCAGGCGAGGATCGCTGATGTACCAATCCGATGTCGCCCCGCTGCGGCGGGTGGTGTTGAAACATGCGCGCGACGCCTTCCAGAGCCCGCGCCGGATCGACGAACAATGGCGAGCTCTTCATTACCTTGCCCGGCCCGACTTCGACGAGGCGTGCCGCGAAAGTGACGCCTTCGCAGCGCTACTCGAAGCTCTCGGCGTGAGCGTCGAATGGATGCCGGCCGATGACGTGGGAATGGATTCCCTGTACGTGCGCGATGCGTCGATCGTGACCGATCGCGGGGCGATCCTGTGCCACATGGGGAAACGTGCCCGGGCCGAGGAGCCCGCTCACCACCGCACGGCCTACGCGGCACTCGGCCTCCCGGTCGTGGGAACGATCGAGGGTGACGGAACCGTCGAGGGTGGAGATGTGACGTGGCTCTCGCCGAGCTGCCTCGCGGTGGGCCGCGGCTACCGCACCAACCAGGGGGGGATCGACCAACTCCGGTCGCTCCTCCCGAACGACGTCGAACTCCTCGCGGTGCCGCTCCCGCACTGGAAGGGGCCGAACGACGTCTTTCACCTCATGTCGGTGCTCAGTCCGCTCGCCGAAGATCTTCTCCTCGTGTATTCGCCCCTCTTACCCGTGCCGTTTCGGGAGTCCCTCCTCGATCGTGGATTCGAACTGGTCGAGGTGCCCGACGGGGAGTTCGATTCGATGGGTTGCAACGTGCTGGCCGTGTCGCCCCGCGTGGCCGTCGCGGTCGCCGGCAATCCCGAGACCGCGCGACGCCTGGAGGCGGCCGGCGTGGAGGTACACACCTATCCCGGCCAGGAGATCAGCCAGAAGGGGTGTGGGGG
>CBDUEZ010000130.1:0-11011 GCA_965366355.1 uncultured bacterium | reverse complement strand
CGGCTCGAGTTCGAATTGCTCCGCTACCTCCTCGAGGCCCGCGGGGCGACCGTCACGCGCGACGATCTGTTGCAGCAGGTCTGGGGATACGCCCGCCCGGTCTCGACGCGCACCGTCGACACCCACGTGCACGCGCTCCGCGCGAAGCTCGAAGACGACCCCGCGTTTCCCGCGCACCTTCTCACGATCCGGAAGGTGGGCTACCGGCTGAGAGGCTAGTGCGTCACCAGGAACAACATCTGGGTCGGGGTCCAGATCGCATTGTCTCCGCGGTTCGATTGCAACGCCCTGGCCAACGGTGATCCGCCCGTGTAGCGCACCCACACGATGCCGAGTTCCCGGCCCCAGATCGACGTTCCGAAGAGTTGGAACGACAACCAGGTGTAACTGACGTCGTCGTAGGCGAACGGATACCCATCGGGCAGGGCGTCGACCATTTCGGGCGGCACACTCCCCATGCCTCCCGAAGCCGGGAACCGGCCGGTCTCGGCCAGGAAGTCGTGGGCCGCGAGCCGCACGGTGTTCACGTCGCTGACGACGCGAGCCGCACGGGCACGCCCGATCGCTCCCTGGAAGTTGGGAATCGCGATGCCCGCCAGGATGCCGATGATCAGCATCACGGTGAGCAACTCGATGAGCGTGAACCCCCGCCGGGCGCGGTGCGTCATCCGCCGGGCTCCACGGTGATGGCCTCGGGCGGGGCGATCCCCAGGTCGATCAAGAAGCCGTCGACCGCCTGGCCCTGCTCGAACTTGACCGGAGCGCCTTCCGCCGCCGATTCGATGGAGAAGCCGTCGGGCCCAACCCGGTAGACCAGTCCGGGAGCGTCGATCCCGGCCTCCGAGAGGGCTGCCGGCAGCCGACCATTATCCGCCCGAAACCCCTCGACCGCCTGTGTGGCGACGAACACCAGGACCCCCTCGGATCGTTGTGTCTCGACCGGTGACAGGGGATCCGCGCTGGCCTGCAGGAGAAACACATTCCAGATCATCACGGCGACGAACACGACGCCGAGGGCGATCGGTCGGGCCATGGAATTGCCACGCGGTTCGGTGGCCTCGGGCTCATCGTCGCGGATCGTGCTCTGCACTTCCTCGACCAACTCGCCGGCCGCAGCGGCGAAGGCGTCGCTCCGCGCATCGGGCGGGCGTTGTCCCTGGGTCATCCATCCTCCTACGGGTATCACGTTTCTCGTGCACCATAGGATCGGCAGCTGGTTGTTGATTCTGGAGCCCACGCCCCCCGTTAGATCAACCGGTTGGCCACCCACGCACCGACCCAGGCCAGCGCAAGCATGTAGGAGAACTGCAGGGCGGGCCATCGCCACCCCGCGGTCTCGCGGCGCATCACGGCCACGGTCGAAAAACACTGGAGAGCGAAGGCGAAGAAGACCAGCAGCCCGACCGCGCTTCCCAGATCGAGCTGTTCCTGGAGCGCCTGCTGCAGTTCGAGTGAACCCTCGCCCGCCTCTTCGATCCCGTTGAGCGTCCCGAGAGTCCCCACGATGACCTCGCGGGCGGCCAACGACGAGATCAGTCCGATCCCGATCTTCCAGTCGAAGCCGAGCGGGGCGATGGCCGGCTCGATGAGTTGCCCGGCCTGCCCGAGCACGCTGTCTTCGATCGCCGGCGCCACGCCGTCGCGGAGCGGCACCTGAGTGAGTCCCCAGAGCACCACGGTGACGAGCAGGATGACGCGCCCGGCCCGCCGCAGGAAGATGCGCGTGCGCTCGAGCAGTCGGAGTGCGAGCGAACGAAGCGAGGGCACGCGATACGAGGGGAGCTCCATCAGAAACGTGCTCGGCTCGCCCCGCAGCAGCGTTCGCTTGAGCAGAAAGGCCGTCGCGATCGCGGCAAGAGCGCCCAACAGGTAGAGCCCGAGAAGGGTGGCGGCGCGCGTGCCGAGCAGCGGTCCCAGGAGGGGCCGTTCGGGAATGAACGCCGCGATCAGGAGGGCGTAGACGGGCAGACGAGCCGAACAGGTCATGAAGGGCGCTACGAAGATCGTGGCCAGCCGGTCTCGTTCGTCTTCGACCGTCCGGGCCGCCAGGATCGCGGGCACCGCGCACGCGTAGGCCGATAGAAGGGGGAGAAAGGCGCGGCCCTGGAGTCCCACGCGATACATGAGACGGTCGGCGATGACCGCGGCTCGCGCCATGTAGCCGGAGTCTTCGAGAATGCCCAGGAAGAGAAACAGGATCAGAATCTGGGGCAGAAAGACCAACACCGAACCCACGCCGGCCCAGACTCCGTCGATCAGGAGGCTTCGAAGCCAGCTGTCGGGCAGCCGATCGGCGAGCCAGCCGCCCGAGCCCGCGACGAGCCACTCGACGCTGTCCATGAGCGGGGTGGCCCAGGTGAAGATCGCCTGGAAGACGAGCAGGACGACGGCAAGAAAGACCAGCGGACCCAAGACCCGATGGAGCACGATGCCGTCGAGAAACTCCGACACACGCGAGGGGCCGGCCCTGCGGTAGCCCGCCTTGCCCGTGACGGCCTCGATGTGACGACGACGCCGGGCGAAGACGTCGATCGTGGGGAGTTGCACGCCCCGCGACGGGGTGTTCGAGACGACCGGGCAGGCCCGGTCGGGCAGGGGACCCCGGTTGTAGACGTGCTCGAGGAATTCGTGCACGCCCTCCATTCCACGACCGGTTCGCGCGGCCGCTCGCACGACGTCGACCCCGAGTTCACTGCCCAACACGGCATCGTCGACATCGCCGCCTCGGCGCTCCAACTCGTCGGCCATGTTGAGAACGAGAAGGGTCGGGACACCCACTTCGAGGATCGGCTCGCAGAGCATGAGCTGCGCCTCGAGCCGGGTCACGTCGACGATCAGGACGATGGCGTCGGGGGCGGGCAGACCCTCTGCGCGCCCTTCGAGGACGTCGCGTGTGACCCGCTCGTCGAGCGTGCGGGCCGAAAAGCCGTTCACGCCCGGCAAGTCGACGAGATCGATCTCCCGCTGCCCGTCGAGCCGTACGCGACCGACGTGTTTCTCGACGGTCACGCCCGGGTAGTTGGCCACCTTCTGCCGAAGCCCGGTGAGCCGATTGAACATGGTGGACTTGCCGGCGTTCGGCGGGCCGACCAGAGCCACGAGCGGATTGCGCGCGCGAGCTACGGTCGCGCCGATGGGGCCGCCTGGACTCGAGGTGGAGGGCACGGACAGACGCGGTTCTTTAGATCAGGGGGCCGGAGGGGCCAGGAGGCGCCGCACGCAGATGCAGCCCGCGAGTTCGCGACGAAGAGCCAGGAGGGATCCATCGATCCTCACGATCGGGTCGCCCGAGGGCGACCGTCGCACGGGGCAGACGGAGCACCCCGGAAGCATGCCGCGCTCGAGAAGCGGCTCGCGCTGACTCTCGGGCAGGTCGATTCGAACGAGCTCGACCGTTTCCTGCAACGGAATGTCGTCTAGCCGCAATTCGCGGGGTTCGGCGGCCTCGCCGTCGCGTTCGGTCATCTGTGAGGCGGCGTTGCGCATGAGCACCATGTCGAACCGGATGAGAATCAGTCTCAACTACAAGATACACGTGGGCCGCCGAGGCGAAACCCCTTACCTTTTCGCGTCGGGCCGGCCCACAGGTAGGTGGGGCGGCATCCCCGAAACGAACGGACGAAACCATGAGTAGTGACGCGGCTTCCGAGCCTCTACGCGCCATCCTTCCCGACGGATCCGTGCGAGAGCTCCCTCCGGGCTCCACCGCCGCTGATGGGGCGGCGTCCAGCGGCCCCGGCCTCGCCACGGCAGCGGTGGCAGCGGTGGTCGACGGCGAAACCGTCGACCTCTCCCGGCCCCTGTCGGGTGAGGTGCAACTGAGGCTCCTCACGGCCCGCGATCCCGATGCGCTCCCGGTGCTGCGGCACTCCGCGGCGCACATCCTGGCCACGGCCGTGCGAGCGCTGCGTCCGGGCGCAGGAATCGGCTTCGGTCCCGCGATCGACGAGGGATTCTACTACGACTTCGAGGTCGACGACCCCTTTTCACCCGACGACCTGGAGCGGTTCCAGACCGAGATGGCGCGCGTGATCGCGGAGGATCAGCCCTTCGAGCGCCGACGCGTGTCGGCCGACGAGGCACGCGAACTGTTCTCCGACGACCCCCTGAAGCTCGAGCGGCTCGAGGAGTTCGATGCCGACGAGGTGATCACGGTCTACCGGAATGGCCCGTTCCTCGACCTGTGCCGGGGTCCCCACGTGCCGAGCACCGGGGCGCTCGCGCATTTTCAGCTCCTGAGCGCTGCGGGGGCCTATTGGCGCGGTGACGAGCGCCGCCAGATGCTCCAGCGCATCTACGGCACGGCCTTCTTCAAGAAGCCCGACCTGGAGCAGCACCTGCAGCGGCTCGAAGAGGCGAAGAAGCGCGACCATCGCGTGGTCGGCAAGGAGCTGGGTCTGTTCAGCACCGACCACCGGGTCGGCGCCGGCCTGATCCTGTGGCACCCGAAGGGCGCCCTCGTGCGCATGGAGATCGAGAACTACGAGCGCGAGTTGATCCTGCGCCACGGCTACGAGCTCGTCTACACGCCCCACGTGATGAACGAGCGCCTCTTCGAGATCTCGGGGCACCTCGAGAACTTCGCCGACGGCATGTTCGGGGCGATGGAGGTCGAGGGCCAGCGCTATCGTCCCAAACCCATGAATTGCCCGGGACACATCGCGATCTACCAGGCCGGGCAGCACTCCTACCGCGATCTGCCGATTCGAATGGCGGAATTTGGGACTGTGTATCGCTACGAGCGCAGCGGCGTGCTTCACGGCATGCTGCGCGTGCGGGGCTTCACGCAGGACGACGCCCACGTCTTCTGCACCCCGGATCAGGTGGCCGGTGAAATCGAGCGCCTGCTCGACCTGGTCGATGAGATGCTCAAGACCTTCGGGTATCCGTACACGATCGAGCTCGCCACGCGGCCCGAGAAGGCGCTGGGATCGGTCGATGACTGGGACGGGGCGATCCAGGTGTTGTCGGACACCCTCGAAGCCCGGGGCGTGCCCTTC
Source organism: uncultured bacterium (assembly GCA_965366355.1). Taxonomy (GTDB): domain Bacteria; phylum Gemmatimonadota; class Gemmatimonadetes; order Longimicrobiales; family Gaopeijiaceae; genus Gaopeijia. The sequence goes on along the minus strand of CBDUEZ010000130.1, from coordinate 6,011 downwards.
GAGATCGACGAGGGGGGCGGCGCGTTCTATGGCCCGAAGCTCGACTTCAAGTTGATCGACGCGATCGGCCGCAAGTGGCAGGGCCCCACGGTGCAGCTGGACTTCAACCTCCCGGAGCGCTTCGGCCTCGAGTATGTGGGTGAAGACAACGAGCGGCATCGTCCGGTGATGCTGCATCGCGTGCTGGTGGGCTCGATGGAGCGGTTCGTGGGCGGACTGATCGAGCACTACGCCGGGGCGTTCCCGGTCTGGCTGGCGCCCGAGCAGGTGCGGGTGCTTCCGGTGTCGGAGCAGTGGGTCGAGAGCTCGGAAGAGCTGGTCGAGACGCTCCGCGCGGCCGGTGTGCGGGCCGAGCTCGACTCGCGCGACACCCTGTCGTCGAGGATCCGCAACGCAGAGATGCTGAAGATTCCGTACATGGCCGTCGTGGGCGAACGGGAAGCCGAGGGCGGAACGGCCGCCGTGCGCCGGCGGGGCGGGGGGCGCAAGCAGGAGATCATGGACCGCGGCGACTTCGTCGAGCTGGTGCGGGCTCGCATCGCGGATCGGGCGCTGGACGCCGTTGCAGAAGCCGGTTGACGACCGCTCCCCGAGCGGCGAGTTTCATCGTCTGCCGTAAACATCGGTGGACGAGTACACAACACGGAAGTGAGTCGACGGCGGTCGACTCCACCCAAGCCGGCCCTCGATGGCCGGCGTCCCGGGTTCGACGCGACCCGCCCGAGGTGTGATTCGGAGCTGGTCGATAGCGACGAGCCCGGCGTTGTCTTGCCGGGCTTTTGTCGTTTGCTCTGTTTCTCGCGAAGCACGTTTGGAGAGATCATGCCGAAGATGAAGACGAACCGCGCGGCCGCGAAGCGCCTGAAGCGCACCGCGTCGGGCAAGCTGAAGCGGTTCAAGGCGAATCACAGCCACATCCTGACCAAGAAGGACCGTAAGCGGAAGCGTCGCCTCCGCAGTTCGGACCTCGTCGATAAGGCGGACCAGCGTCGCATGGACCGCCTCCTGCCGTACGGCAAGTAGGGGAGAGAATCCATGCCACGTTCAAAAGGCGCGGTACCGCGCAACGCACGTAAGAAGAAGATCTTCAAGGCCGCGAAGGGGTATTTCGGCGGCCGGAAGAACCTCTATCGCACCGCGAAAGACGCCGTCGAGAAGGGTTGGGAACACGCCTATCGGGACCGCAAGAAGAAGAAGCGGAATTTCCGGCGGTTGTGGATCTCCCGGATCAACGCGGCGAGCCGCGAGCATGATATGTCGTATTCGGTCTTCATGAATGGCCTCAGCCGGGCCGGCATCGAGATCGATCGCAAGGCGCTCGCCGACCTCGCGGTGCACAGCCCCGAGGCTTTTGCGGCCCTGGTCGATCGCGCCAAGGGCAGCCTCGCTGAGGCGTCCTGAGCCGCACGTTGCCCAGGTTCTTTGAGAGGTTCGGGGGCTCCGCGGCATGTCCGCGGGGCCCCTTCTCACATCTATCTCCGACTCCACGCGAGCCCTCATGAGTGATTCTTCGTCGCTGATCCACGACCTCGAAGCCCTGGAGACCCAGGCCCTCGACGCCGTTGCCCAGGCCGCGAGCGCCGAGGCGGTCGAAGCCGTTCGTATCGACTACCTGGGGCGTAAGGAGGGCCGTATCTCGGCCGTTCTGCGCGGCATGGGCCGGCTGGATCCGGGCGAACGGCCCGCCGTCGGCGCCGCGGCCAACCGGATCAAGGCGGGGCTCGAAGAGGCGCTGGACGCCCGCCTCGCCGACCTGGACGCCGGTGACCCGTCTGCCACCCTCGTCGACCTCAGCCTACCCGGACGCGCGCCGTGGGCCGGGGGGCGCCACCCGGTGACCCGCGTGATGGACGAAATCTGGAACGTGTTTCGCGACATGGGCTTCAGCCGGGCGCGCGGCCCCGAGGCCGAGACGGAGTGGTACAACTTCGAGGCGCTCAACACGCCCCTCGATCACCCCGCCGCCGACGAGCAGGACACCCTCTATCTGCGGGACTCCGTGCTGTTGCGCAGCCACACCTCGCCCGTACAGATCCGCACGCTCGAGAAGTACGAACCCCCGATTCGCATTCTGGCACCCGGGTGGGTGTACCGGCGCGACACCTACGACGCGACGCACACCCCCGCCTTCATGCAGGTCGAGGGACTGGTGGTCGATGAAGGCGTGAGTTTCGTCGACTTCAAGGCGACGCTCGCCGAGTTCGCGCGGCGCATGTGGGGCCCCGGCACTCAGGTACGGTTCCGGCCGTCGTTCTTTCCGTTCACCGAACCCAGCGCCGAGGTCGACGTGAAGCGGGTGGAAACGGCCCCCGACGGGAGCACGCATGAGACAGACTGGCTCGAGATCATGGGCGCGGGAATGGTCGATCCCGCCGTTCTCGAGGCGGCCGGCATCGATTCGGAGCGGTACACGGGATTCGCGTTCGGCATGGGGCCTGCGCGGATCGCCATGCTGAAGTATGGCGTGAGCGACCTGCGCACCTTCTTCGAAAACGACGTCCGCTTTCTCGATCAGTTCGTTCCGGGAGATGCCCGATGAACGCCTCGCTCCGTTGGCTTCAGGCGATGTGTCCGGGGCTCGATCAGGAAGACCCCCAGGCGCTCGCCGATCGCATGGCGCTCCTGGGCTTTCCGGTCGAGGGCATGCAGCCCCTCGGTGACCCGCTCGGAGACATTCTCGTGGCGCGCGTTGTCGAGGCCGGCCGGCATCCGAACGCGGATCGGTTGTCGCTGTGTCGGGTCGACGCGGGGCAGGGCGAGCTGATCGACGTGGTGTGCGGAGCCCCCAATGTTCGAGCGGGCGCGCTTTATCCGTACGTCCCGGTCGGAGGCGTGTTGCCCGATGGAATGAAAATTCGCAAGGCCAAGATTCGAGGTGAGACCTCGTACGGTATGTTGTGCTCCGCAAAGGAGTTGGGACTGGGCGTCGATCACTCCGGCATTCTCGAGTTGCGCACCGACGTGCCGCTGGGGTCGTCGTTCGCCGAAGCCTATGCGCTCGCCGGCGACGTGCGCATGGACGTCGAGGTCACGGCCAACCGAGGCGACATGCTGAGCCATATCGGAATCGCCCGCGAGGTCGCGCCGGGGGGTGCCGACTCGGTCGTGCTCACGCCGATTTCCGGATCGGCCACCGTCGACTTCGCGTGGGTCACCGACAACGAGAGCGTCGAGGTCGATGGCGTGAGCGTCTCGATCCGCGAGCCCGAGCTGTGCGGGCGGTTCCTCGGAGCCATCGTACGAGGGGTGCAGATCGGGCCGTCGCCCGACTGGCTCCAGTCTCGGCTCCGCTCGGTGGGGGCGCGCCCGATCAACAATGTGGTCGATGCGACCAACTACGTGCTCTTCGAGCTGGGGCAGCCGACGCACGCGTACGATCTCGCCACCCTTCGAGGGGGCGAGGTGATGGCCCGCCGCGCGAAGCCCGACGAGGAGGTCACCACGCTCGACGAGATCGAGCGCCGACTCAGCGACGACATGCTCGTGATCGCCGACGGCGAGGCCGTCATCAATGTCGCGGGCATCATGGGCGACGCCGCCACCGGCGTCACCGACGCGACGACCGACCTGTTCGTGGAGTGCGCTCACTTCGAGCCGCGCCAGGTGCGCCGCACGAAGAAGGCCCTGGGAATCCAGTCCGACGCCGGGTACCGCTACGAACGGTTCGTCGACCCGGCCGGCCAGGAGCGGGCGTTGCGTCGGGTGCTCGAAGTGATTCTCGCAACCGCCGGCGGCACGCTCCATCCGGTGGTGGCCGACGTGCACGCCCGGCCCTGGCCCGCGCCTCAGGTGACACTTCGCCTATCGCGGGTCAAGCGCCTACTGGGCATCGAGTTCACGTATGCGCAGATCGCCGACTTGCTGCAGCCGCTCGGCTTCGGTCTGGGTGCAGAGACCGACGGCGCGATCGAGATCGACGTGCCGGGATGGCGCGGCTACGACGTCACCCGCGAGGTCGACGTCATCGAAGAGATCGCCCGTCGTTATGGCTTCGATCGTTTTCCGCAGGAGGGCGCCCGCGACCGGGGCAACACGGTCCCCGACCACCCGCTCTTTCAACTCGAGGATTCGCTTCGCGACCTCCTCGTCGGGCGCGGACTCCTCGAGGCCCAGACTCCGGCCTTCGTGCCGACCACCGAGGGCGAGGTGGCCCTCTCCAACCCGCTCTCGAAAGAGGAGCCCGTATTGCGACGGGTTCTCGTGCCCTCGCTCCTGCGGCGGCTCGAACGGAACCTCGCGCACGGCGTGCGCGACGTGCGCCTCTTCGAGATCGGCACATCGTTCACGCTGCCGACTCCCGGCGAAGCCCCCGCCGAAGAGACGCGCGTCGCTGCCGTCCTGACCGGTCGGCGGGCCCCCGAGCACTGGGCCGGCTCCAATGAGGCTCTCGACCTATGGGATGCGAAGGGCCTGCTCGGCGCGATCGCCGGCCGAGTCTGGCCCGAGGCTCGCCTGGAGCCCGGCACCGAAGGGGAGGGCCCGTGGGCGCCCGGCCTCGGCTTCACGGTGTACGCCGGCGAGCGCATCGTGGGAGTGGGCGGCGTGGTGGAGCCGAAGGGCCTCGACGTGCCCCGGTGGGCCGGGACGGTACTCGCCCTCGAGGTCGCGCTTCCCGCGACGCCCGGCGCCCCGATCGACCCGACGGCGCGACCGCTTCCGGCCTTTCCGGCCAGCGAGCGCGACGTGGCCCTTCTCGTGCCGCACGGGGTCGCCGCCGCCAGCCTGGCGGCCACGGCCGTCGATGTGGGTGGACGGCTGTTGGAGTCGGTCGACATCTTCGATCTGTACGAGGGCGACGCGCTCCCCGACGGAGTCCGGTCGATCGCCTACCGCTTCCGCTTCCGCTCGCCGGAGCGTACCCTCACCGATGAGGAGGTGGAGCGGATGTTCCGCTCCATCCTGGCGCGTCTCGAGGAGGAATCGGGTGTCCAGGTCCGACGATAGCGACAGCATGCCGCCCCCCGAGGTGGCTCTCGACGGTCTCGCGACCGCCGTGGAGCGGGCTCTGGAGCGGGTGTCCCAACTCCAGGCCCAGCTGCGCTCCGCCGAGGGCCGCCGCGACGAACTCGAGGGCCTCCTGGCGAAGATGGCCGATGGCAGCGCCAATCCGGCCGACATGCACACACGACTCAAGTCTCTCGAAGTCGAAAACGCCGACCTCACCCGCCGGTTGGACGACGGACGCGAGGGGGTCGAGCGCCTACTGGCCAAGATTCGCTTTCTCGAGGAGCAGCGCTGAGCCATGAGCGATCGCAGCGCGGTGACGGTCCGCATAGCCGGGGAGGAGCACGCGATTCGATCGTCGGCCCCGCCCGAATACACCCGACGGTGCGCGCGGATCGTCGATGAGCGCATTACCGAGATCCGGCGCCGATCGGGGCTGGTCGAGGGACATCGGGCCGCGATCCTGGCCGCCCTGTCGATCACCGACGAGTTCTACCAGGCCCGCGAGGAACTCCAGCGACTGCGCGAGGAGGTGGCTCGCCGCACCACCGGACTGACGGGTCGGATCGACGAGGCGCTCTCGGCGGAATAGACGGCCGGTGACGTCGTCAACCACCGTCGCGACCGCCGCTGGCTTGCGCCGGGGACGGGGCGATTCCTATGGTGCTCCCCTGTGTTCTGCGTCGGCCCGTCGGATCGATCGCGGAGAGTACCGACGCACCTGCGTTCATGCTCGGGCCCTCAATGGCCCGGATTCGGAGTGATATATGGGATCCCCGCTCAATCTTGCGGCGGCGGTCCTGGGTGGCCTCTTGTTGGGCCTGCTGCTGGGAATGGCCCTCTCAGGTGCCCGGGAGAAGCGGAAACGAGAACGTGACATCCGGGCGGCCCAGGACGACGCCTCCCGCATTTTGGCACGCGCTCGAGAGGAGTCGGCGAGCACCGTCCGTGCCGCCGAACTCGAAGCCCGAGACCAGGTTCTGGGCCTACGGGAGTCGTGGGACCAGGAGGAGTCTCGGCGCCGCGAAGAGATGGAGCGCGCCGAGCGGCGAGCGGAGGAGCGCTCC
>CBDUEZ010000129.1:0-11091 GCA_965366355.1 uncultured bacterium | reverse complement strand
GAGTCCGATCTCACGGGTGCGTTCGCCCACACCATGGCTGACCACCGCATAGATCCCGACCGACGCGAGGATCAGGGCCACACCCGCGAAGCCCCCCAGGAAGAGCGCCAGGGCCCGTTGTGTGCCGTATTGCGATTCGAGGCGCTCCCGCACCGTCGAGATCGAATAGATGGGCTGATCGGCGTCGATCCCGCGCACGGTCTCCCGAATCGCCGGCAGCACGGCGTAGGGATCGCCGGCGGCTCGCACGATGAGAAACAACTGATTCGACCCCTGGCCCGCCTGCGCGTGCAAAGCGAAGACCTCGGCCTCGGCCGGCGCGCCGAGGCCGACATTCTGCACGTCACTCGATACACCGACGACCGTGAACCAGGGGGCCTCCGGATCGGGTCCCCCCAACTGCACGCGTCGACCCAGCGGATCGTCGTTGGGAAACAGCAAGCGCACCGCGGCCTCATTCAAGATCGCTACCGGCGCCGACCCGACCCCGTCGGCGGCCGCGAAGTCACGACCGGCGATGATGGGAATGCCCACGGCATCGAAGTATCCTCGCGTCGTGAGGGTCGCGAGTGCCCTCGGCACGACCTCGCTGTCGGCCGACACCCGGCCCTCGGGCCAGAAATTGAAACGAGAGAAGGTGACCCCGGGATACTGCAGCGCCGCGGCGGCCGCTTCGACGCCGGGCACGCTTTCCACCTCCTGAACCAGGTTCTGGAAGAAGAGTTGCATTCCGCCCTCGGGATACCGCTCCATGGGCACGGTCAGCCTCATCGTCAACAGGCGGTCGGCCGAAAAACCGGGGTCGACCTGCGACACCTTGACCAGCGTGTTCAACAGCAGCCCGCCCCCCGCGAGGAGCACCAACGACAACGCGACCTCGATTGCGACGAAGCCGCGCTGCAGCCGCTGCCGTGAGCGCGACGGTGTGAGGCCGCCGCCTTCACTGCGGAGCGTCACGGCCGCCGCCGACCGGATCGCATGGACGGACGGGGCCAGTCCAAACAACCCGGCCGCTACCAGGGTTGCCACAAGAGTGAACCCGGCGACCCGCAGGTCGACGACGATCTCGCCGGGGAGTGCGAGGCCCGCCAACGCCACGACCGATCGAATGCCACTCGCCCCGAACCAGGCCAGTCCGAAGCCCACCGCTCCCCCCACCGCCGCCAGGATCACACTCTCGCCCAGGAGCTGACGAAACAGCCGTACGCGCCCGGCCCCCAGGGCGATCCTTACCGCCAGTTCCTGCCGGCGGCCCTGCGCTCGGGCCAGGAACATGTTGGCGACGTTGGTGCAGACCAACAGCAGGAGGAAGCCGACCGCGGCCATCAATACGATCGCCTGGGTTCGAACGTTGGCGACATTGATGTCGGTCCAGGTGCGCGCGACCGCCTGCCACCCGTCGTATTCCGGAAACTCGGCCCCATGTTCGGCGGCGACCCGGTCCGTCAGGTCTTCGAGTTCGGCGTTGACCTCGGCGAGGGTGACGCCGGGGGCGATGCGTCCCACCATCTGGAACTGGCGACGATTGCGGGCAAAGACCTCGGGCCCCACCGGCATGGGAGTCCAGAGGTCGGCCCCGTAGAACAACACGCCCGGGGGCGCGACGCCGACGACGGTGTAGGGGGCGTCGTTGACGGTGATCGCGCGACCCACGAGGGTCGAATCCGCTCCGAACCGATTCTTCCACAGCCGATAGCTGACCACGGCGACGGCCTGCCCGGTCGCCGTTTCCTGGTCGCTGAATCCCCGCCCGAGCCAGGCGGGCATCTCGAGCATGCGAAGGGCGTCTCCCCACCAGAAGGCGGTGAAGGTGTTGGTCGGTGCCCCGTCTCCGCCGATCTGGCGGTTGCCGAGGTCGAAGGCGACCAGATCCTGCAGCGTGCGGCTCGCGGTCTTGAAGTCTTCGAACTCGGCGGGCGATGCGTGTTCGACCCATCGCAGGCCGCGGTCGATGCGCGGATATCCTGTGCCCACGCCGACGATCCGCTCGGGCTCCGGGAAGGGGAACGGTCTCAGCACCGTGCCGTCCACGGCCGTGAAGACCAGCGCATTCGCACCGATGCCCAGCCCGAGCGTCAGTATGACGGCGATCGAGAACCCGGGTCGGCGCACGACGCCTCGGAGCGCGTATCGAAGATCACGAATCAATCCCTCCATTCCCCCACCTCCCTCTCGAATACGGCTCGCCTCGAGTCGACGAGCGAACAGCGGCAGCGCCGATCGAGCGACCTGCGCGCGGTACCAGCGACGTGCGGCGGATGGGCCGTCACGTTCCACTCGGTCCTGAAACTCCTCTTCGAGATCACCCACGATCGCGTCGCGGTGGAGCGGTGGCGCGCTCCACTCGAGTAGTCGGCGAGCCCAGCGGGGCGGTCTCACGCGGGATCGGTGCCCGTCTCGACTCCGTCCCAGAGGGAGTCGAGCATGCGGCGGCTGCGGTCGAGAGCCGTGCGCCCGGCCTCGGTCACGCTGAAGTGCCGGGGGGCCCGCCCGCCGCGCCGTGCGACCGGGCGGCCCTCGCGCGACTCCAACAGTCCCTTCGTCTGGAGCCGATCGAGGGTGGCGTACACCGCGCCCACACTGACATCGCGACCGGTGCGTTCCTCGATCTCGGCGCGGATCGTCACCCCGTACCCCTCCGCCTCCAGCCGCAGTACGGCGAGCAGGACGACTTGCTCGAATTCGCCCAGGTAGTCTCGTTTGGTCATGGTCCGTCCAGTCGCGGTACGTACGGTTCGTGACCCAATATATACAAAATAGAAGAAATGAAAAGCAGCACCTGGGTTGGGCTACCGCTTGTACACGACTCCGTTCTTCATCACGAAGCTGATGTTCATGAGGGTCGCGACGTCGTCGAGCGGGTTGGCATCGCTGGCCACGAGGTCGGCGAACTTGCCCGCCTCGATGGTGCCGATCTGGTCACCCATTTCGACATGGTCGGCGGCATTCACGGTCGCGGTCGCGAGGGCTTCCATGGGGGTGAGTCCCGCCTCGACCAGGAGCTGGAACTCCCGCGCGTTGACGCCGTGCTGGGAGACTCCGGAGTCGGTCCCGAAGGCGATGGGCACACCACCGGTGTGCGCCCGTCGCACCATGTCGAGCATCTGGGGGCCCACCGCCAGCGACTTCGCCTTGATGGGCGGGGTCATCCAGTCCTGCGTTTCGGCCATTTCGGCCACGGTCACTCCGGCGAGAATGGTGGGCACCAGGTAGGCCCCGGTCTGCCGGAAGAGCCGGATCGAGTTGGCGTCGAGGTACGTGCCGTGTTCGATCGACGCCCCGCCCGCCTCGAGAAACGAGTCGACCCCGCTCGTTCCGTGGGCGTGGGCCGTCACCTTGCGGCCCATCATCCGCGCGGCCTCGACGATCGATTCGAGTTCGTCGTCGAAGAATTGCTGCTCGACCCCCGCGGCCGTATTCGAGAGCACGCCACCGGTGGCCGTGATCTTGATGACGTCGGCGCCCCCGCGCACGAGCTCTCGCACCGCGCGCCGACAGTCGTCGGGACCATTGCAGGCGAAACGATTGGCGAGCAGATCCATCACGTCGAGAGCATACCCGTTCACGTCGCCGTGACCACCCGTCGGCGTCACGCCGGGGCCCGACACCCGCAGACGGGGCCCGATCACATCACCGCCGGCGATCCCGTCGCGCAACGCGGTCATCACGTCGAGACCACCGCCGACGTCCTGCACGGTGGTGAAGCCGGCCATGAGCGTCGTCCGTGCGTGGCGGGCGGCATCGAGCACGACGTCGGTCGAGTTGAGCGTCACCTCGTCGAGGGCGCCGGTGGGTCCCAGCTCACTGCTCAGATGCACGTGCGAGTCGATGAAGCCGGGCATGACGAACCGATCGCGCAGATCCACGACCTCGGCACCCGATCGGTTCACGAAGCCCTCTTCGACCGACTCGATGACCCCATCGCGCACGATGATCGACACCTCGGTGCGGGGCTCCTCACCCGGCCGATCGAGCAGCCAACCGGCGTGAACGACCGTGGTGACGGAGGCGTCCTGGGCAGCCGCCGGTGGGGCGGGAACGACCAGGAGAGCAAGAGCGGCGGCGAGGCAGGCGAGGCGGACGCGTGGCATGGAGCGGGCTCCGATGAGGCAGCGATCTGTGAGCGGTACGCCTTCGATATAGGCCCGTGGCACCCACTCAGCCAGTTTCGCATCCCCCCTGCTCCGGATTGCGCACCAACCTCTGCAGCCGCGGGAGGTCGGCCATCACCGCGGCGCGGGCCCGGCTCTCCGATGCGTTGAACGAACGCCAGTCGGCGGGGCGTTCGGGCCCCCAGCGGCGCACGAGGCGCGTCGCGACGGAGCACTGCGCCTCGGGCGGGAGTTCGTTCAGGCGGGCGAGAAGCAGCGGGGCGGCGTCGCTTCCCATCGAGGCCAGATAGTCGGCGTCGACTCCCCCCAACTCCGCGCTGTGGTCCAGGTTGTGGCGAGTGACCATGCCGACGGGGTCGAGCAGGTTCAGGGCTCCGACCAGGACGAAGGCCGTGACCAGTCCCCCGAACGCGAACCGGTCGCGCCGACCCGTAAAGACCGTGGCGGCGAACCAGAGCACCAACACCGTCAGCCAGACCAGAATGGCGGTGCCGAAGACGCGGTCCTCCGTAAGTCCATAGGCCGATTGATAGGCGAGCATGCGCTGAATCGCCGACGCCACGATGGCGAGAAGGAGCACGACGTGAACGCCGGCGAAGCCACCGAACACCCCGCGAACCTTCGCGCCCCGGTCGCCGAGAAGGGCGTGCGTGCCCAGGAGCCAGGGGATCGCCAGCGCGACGGCGACGACGAGCTGAAAGAAGCCCTCGCGTGCATACGCGGCGTAGGTAAGATCCGGGGTGAGTTCGACCCACGAGGCGCCGCCGAAGAGATAGCGGAACTGAACGATCACGAACGCTGCGAAGAGAAGGTCGACCAGGCCGAGCGCGGTCGCGACCTGTGCGATACCGAGCGTGGGCCGAGCCGGCGCGAGCCGTCGTACTTCGTCCAAGCGGGTCCCCGACGAGAGCCCCACGAGGTAGCCGCCGGCCAGCCAGGTGAGCACGCCGACGCCGAGCACGTGCGAGGCGAGCGTCTCCAGGTCGACCTGCACGAAGTCGGCGATCATGGTCGCGAACACCTCGTCGGCCGACATGAACAGCGCTCCGAAGACCAGGAGCGGAACGGCCGCCAGCAGCGCCCCACCGAGGGCGGTGCGGGCCACCGACCGGGCGGTTCCCCGAGCGGCGTCGGTGCCGACTTCGCCCCAGTTGTTCGGGTGGATCAGCCGCAGACTTCCCAATGCCGAGTAGAGGCCCGATCCCACGACCGACTCGACCAGGTCGAGGGTGCCGGCCCGCCGCACCCAGTCCCGGCCGGCGCGCAGGGCCGGTAGGGTGAACGCGGTGCAGGCCGCGAGAAAGGTGGCCATGCGCAGAGGGCCGCTTCCTCGTCCGATCAAGGCGACTCCACAGAGGAGTCCCACAGCGAGCCAGGTCGAGCCCTCCCGCCCGAGGGGGGTGTCGGCCGCCCGCGTGACCAGCACGGCGGAGACGGCGAGGCCGAGAAACAGCAGAGAGAACCCGAGACCGGGGCCGTCGTTGGTGCGAAGAAGCAGGTCTCCGGCGAAGCCCACGCTCAGCGCGGCCGCGATGATGGTCGCGACGGGAAGGGAGTTCTCGCTCGGGGTGTGATCGTTCATGGGGCTGCCCTCTGGGTGAGTCCGCCGAATCGCCGATCGCGCATGGCGAAGGCCTGTAGGGCGGAGGCGAGATCGTCGCGGCCGAAGTCCGGCCACAACACCTCGGTGAATACGAGCTCGGCGTAGGCCGACTCCCAGAGCAGGAAGTCGCTCAGCCGCTGTTCTCCGCTCGTGCGAATGAGCAGATCGACGTCACGGGTGCCTTCGGGGGCGTGGATGGCGTCGGCGAGGTGGCGGGCGAAGGAGTCGGTCGTCGGCGACGGTGCGCCCGGTCGCGTGAGCCGCACGGCCGCCTCCAGGAGCGCGGCCCGGGCCGAGTAGTCGATCGCCACCCTGAGGTGAAGAACACGCCCCGCGCTCGTGCGCTCTTCGACCTGCTCGATCTTGCGCCGTAGAGAGTCGGGGAGCCGGTCGCGTCGCCCGATGACGTTGAGGCGCACACCCTGCTCGACCAGACGATCGCACTCCGAGTCCAGGTGTTTGTGGAAGAGGCGCATCAGGTGTCCCACTTCACTCCGGGGCCGCCGCCAGTTGTCCGACGAGAAGGCGTAGAGGGTCAGCGTGGTGATCCCGAATTCCGGTGCCGACTCGACCGCCCGCCGCACTGCTGCGGCCCCCGCGACGTGACCGGCCGCCCGAGGACGACCGCGCCCTCGAGCCCACCGGCCGTTGCCGTCCATGATGATGGCGACATGGAGGCGATCGCCGACGTGGGGATCCGGTCCGGAGGCATGTAGCGTCAAAGTACTTGATTTCATAAAGTGCGTCCCCAAATAAAAAGTCTGAATCGCGGTTCCGGCCGTTCGGTTACTCGCGCACGCGCTGGATCAGCGCTTCCATATGATCGAGGTATTGCGTCAGGGCGTTCCGGCCGGCCGCCGTGAGGCGATAGTCGGTGCGGGGCATGCGGCCCTCGAACGACTTCTGGATCTCGAGGTAGCCCGCTTCTTCGAGCTTGCGTGCATGCACACTGAGGTTTCCATCCGACGTGTCGAGGCGCTCCTTCAGTTCGTTGAAGGTCAGCGAATCCTCGACGGCGAGCGCACTCACGATGCCCAGGCGCACGCGCACATGGATGATCGGATCGAGGGCCGACGGATTGGTCGTTTCGATGCTCACGGTCGGTTCCTTGACCGGGGCGGAGTCTGGGGACGCGCGGCGGGCCCGTGCACCCTCAGCCACCGTGTCTCCTCGCGATCGTGATGCCGAAGCCGATGTGTAGTCCCCCGAATCCGAGGGCCATCGAGAGGTCGCCGGCGGTCGGCATCGCGAGGAGCGCCGCCACGCCGAAGACCATGAAACAGATGCCCATCACCGGAATGATCCGAACCGAGAACGTGCCGGCCGTGACCACGGCAGCCCCGTAGAGGAGCAGCCACGAGCCCGGCAGGAGTTCGTAGGCACCCGCACGCGAGAGCGCGGCCGTCAGCGCTACACCGGCGAGGGCGGGGGGCAGAAAACTCAAGATGAACTTCCGGCCCGCGCCGGAGAGCACGGGCAACTTCGCCCGGCGCGCCTTTCGCTGAATGGCGACGATGCCGATCAGGACGGCGAGCGCAGCCTCGATCACCCAGACCAGCAACCAGCGATCGGGGCTCGCTTGAGACGAGGCGATCGCCGCGGCGGCGAGGGCCGTGACCCCCATGGTGACCCCGCCCCATCCGGGCACAGCCGTGAAGGCGGCACCGCGCTCCATCGTCTTGCGAATGAAGCGCAGGTCGTCCATCGCCCGCTCGCCGAGGGCGACGGGTGCGGAGGCCTGGGAAGGGTGGGGAGAATCGAGCATGATGACACCAATGTGGGACTCGACTGTGGGGTCGTCAAGTACTTTGTGGTGCAAAGACACAGCGAACGACGGCCGCGATTGACCTACCCCCGGCGGGTCGGCCATGCTTTGTTGTGGTTCGATCGGCACCGGGATCTCGTGCCGTTGCTCTTCGCCGGGTCGTCGGGAGGCCCCAGGTGCACGAGGATCACACCACGACGTCGGGGAGCTGCCTCAATTGCGGCGCCGAAGCGAGCGGCACCTTCTGCTCGGAGTGCGGGGTGCGCCTGACGAGTTCGATTCCCAGCACCCGGGAGTTCCTGGCCAGCCTGTGGGACGAGGTGGGAGGGGTCGAGCGCCGTTTCTTTCGCACGTTTCGCCAGACGCTGACCCGACCCGGACAGACCACGCTCGACATCGCCGAAGGGCGGGGTGCACTCCATGTCACCCCCCTGCGCATGTACCTGGCGCTCGCCCTGGTCTACTTCGCCGTAGCCGCGCTCACGCCGGGCGACGTGCCCCTCGTGGTGGGATTCGGCTTTCTGAACGGCGACGATTTCGTCAACCGGTGGGTTCCCCGCATCGTCGTCCTCGGCATACCCGCGTTCGCCGCCCTGCTGTGGCTGTTCTACCGATCCCATGGTTATGTGCGGCACCTCGTCTTCGCGGTGTATCTGCACGGGATGGTGTATGCGATGAACGCGGGCTTCGAACTCACGGTGCTCGGCGCGAGTTGGTTGGGTGCCGACGGTGTGCTGTCGCTGGCCCCCCTGCTGAACGCCTGGTTCTTCGGCTACGTCTTCTTCGGCCTTCGCCGGCTCGAAGGGGGGTGGGGCAAGCCCCTCGGGGTGACCCTGGCGGCGACCGTGGGTTACGCCCTTGTCTGGGGCGTGCTCACGATCGGCCTCCTGGTCGGCTCCGGCGAGTCGACCCTGGACCAACTCTTTTCGGGGACTCGATTCGGGGGTTAGGGCCCCAGAGCAGCCCGCTACCGCCGCGTCTTGACGTCGATCACCCCGCCGGCGCCCGCGAGCGTGCCATAGCGAAAGCCCGCCTCGCTGGCCGTCACGAAGGTGACTTCCACGACGTTCATGATCTGGAGCCCACGGAGCTGGCTCACGTCGCCGCGCGGCGTGCCGTCGATGAAGACCGCGACCTGCCGACCAGCGACGGTCTGACCACGGGGTCTCAGCCAGGCGGGGCGGAGGCGCTGAAGGGCCTGTTGGAGGTCGGGCTCTCCGGTCTCGACCAGTTCCTCATGAGTGAGGACGTTGCGGTCGCCCCGCGTCGTAGAGCTGCTGCCCGACGACGCGCAGGCCGTCGATCCGATGAGGAGCGCGAGGAGGATCGGGGCACCCAGGCCCCATCGCTTCAGGTGTTGTTCAGTGCGCATGCCAGGCTTCTCCTCAATGGCGAGCCGCTTCGGCGGATCGCGTCGATAGGGTCGCGGGAGGCGGGCGATCGAAGCTCCCGGTGACGCCCGCCGAGAGACCATACGCCGAACCGCGGTTTTCATAACTCGGCCACCATCTCGCGCAGAAGGGCGAGCAGGCGATCAACGTCTTCGGGGACCGATGCAACTCCGACCGAGGCCCGCACGGCTCCGACCGCCACCGACTGCCCGAGGCACTCCCGAAAGCGGGCGAGCGTGAAGCCCCCCCGGAGCTGCTCCAGACACTCCCGCGTGGCGAGAGCGGGCATGTCGAAGGCCACTTCAGCCGCTCCGGGATTGCAGAAACACCCCCCTCGCACCGACACGCCGGCATCGCGGGCCGATGATTCCACCCGCTCGTAGGCGACGGGCCGGCCCTCGCGATCGAGCAGATTGAACGAGACGGTGCCTCCCCGGGCCTCGGTCGTGGTGGGGCCGTAGATCGACACGGCGGCTTGGCCGCCGTCATGGGTCAGGGCCGCCAGCCCGTCGAGAAGGCGGGCGGTCAGCGAGGTCACCCAACGGGAGAGCCGGGGCAGGCCCACCTCGTCGAGCAGATCGAGCCCGGGTTCGAGGGCGGCGATGCCGAGGAAGTCGAGGGTACCGTCTTCGAATCCCCCTCCAGCCGCCCGCAACTGGTGCACCTCGTTCTGGATCGAGACGAAGTCGACGGTGCCGCCCGCATACCAGGGACGCGACAGCTCATCCAGCGCCTCGCGACGCGCGAGGAGTGCGCCGAGGCCGGTGGGATAGCCGAACATCTTGTAGAACGACACACACGCGAAGTCCGGGGCGGCCTCACCCATGCTCAGCGGTGTACAGGGTGCGAAGGCGGCCGTGTCGAGCAAGACCCGGAACCCCCGCTCTCGCGCAATCCCCACCAGGTCGATGGGGTGCTTCACCCCCGAAAAATTCGATTGGGCGGGGAAGGCGAAAAGGGAGGGGTCGGCCCCCGCCTCGCCCATCGCGCCGGCCGGATCGAGCAGTCGAAGATCGGCGTCGAGCGGGAGGCAGGTACACGAGGCGCCGGCGCGGCGGGCGTATTCGCGGATGCCGCCGACCGAGTTGTGATTGTCGGTCGACAGCACGTACCGCGACCGGGGCCCGAAAGGAAACGCCTCGCCCACGAGCTTGAGCGCCGCCGTCGCGTTGGCGGTGAACACGAGCTCGAATTCATCGGGATCACAATCGAAGAACTGGAGCACCCGACTCTTCACCTTCTCGACCTCGTCGGTGGCGGCCAGAGACGCGGGATTCTCGGAGTGCGGGTTGCCCAATACGCGAGCGGTCAGCCAATCGCGGTGCCAGCGAATCTGCGATTCGCCATAGAGCCCGCTCCCCGTGTAGTCGAGGTAGGCATGCTGGGCGTCGTCCAGCCGCGAGAACTCCCGTGTTCGGAGTCCCCGGAAAAACGCACCGTCATCGACCTCGCTCCGCATTCACTCCTCCTCGAAGGGGCACCGGCCCGGCCCAGGATGAGACACCCCCGGGGCGGGAGTGGAGGATGCGGGCGCGACCGCAGTGATCGCAACCCTGAAACTCGCTCGAAGCCCCTCCCGTAGTCCCATGCGTCGCGACGCGAGGTATCGCGCCACGAGGTAACCCAGGGAGCCACGATGACCGACGCACTGACCGAACGGGCCCGAACGCATCTGCCGCTGAGCGATGCCGTGTTTCACCTCATGCTTTCGTTGGCCGACGGCCCGGCGCACGGATACGGCATTCTGCTGGAGGTCGAGGAGCGAAGCGATGGCGCGGTGCGGATGGGCACGGGAACGCTGTATTCGGCGGTGAAACGGCTTCGGGACCAGGGGCTGATCGAAGACGTGGCGCCCCCCGTTGCTGCCGGCACGCCCGACTCCGCAGCCGACCCGCGCCGCCGCTACTACGCCCTGACCTCGCTGGGCCGCGTCGTGCTCCGGGAAGAGGCGAGGCGGCTCGAAGCGCTGGTCGTCTTCGCGCGACGCAAGTCGGTCTTCGACTTCGGTGACCCGGTGTGAATACGCCCGAAGCCCCGGTCCTGCTGCGGGCCATCGCGCGGCTGCTTCCGGGTGAATTTCGACGCGAGTTCGCCGATGAGATGCTCGCCGTGGCGGCCGAACGGGTCGCGAGGGGACGGCGGGGGCTGGGCGTGGAGAGCGTCGACCTGATCCGAACCGTGGCACGGGAGTGGGCCGCCGTGACCCGAACCGAATTGACT
>CBDUEZ010000128.1:0-11099 GCA_965366355.1 uncultured bacterium | reverse complement strand
GTGGCCCTATGGCTTCAGAACGCCCTCCAGGCCTTCCAGATCCTGCTGCAGGTCGGTGCGGGCACGGGCCTGGTCTTCCTGCTGCGGTGGTTCTGGTGGCGCATCAACGCGTGGAGTGAACTCAGCGCGATGATCATTTCGTTCCTGGTGGCGGTGTACTTCCAGTTCGTTCACGAGGGCCTCGGGCTCCCGGTGTACGATGCGTCGACGCAGCTTGTGCTCGGTGTGGTGGTCACCACGGTCGGCTGGGTCGCGGTGACGTTCCTGACGCAACCGACCGAGACGGCGACGCTGCGGGCGTTTCATGCTCGAATGCGGCCCGTCGGACCCGGATGGCGGGCCATCGTGGGCGATGTGCCGGCCCCGGAAGGGGAGAGCATCGGGGCCGCCGCCCTGGCTTGGTTCCTGGGATGTGTCGCGGTCTATGGGGCCCTCTTCGCCACCGGCTTCGCTCTGTATGGCCAGACCCTGGCGGCGGTGGGGGTTGGGGTTATCGCCTTCGCCTCGGCGACCGTGGTGGTGCGACTGTTGCCACGAGTCGGACTCCGTTGAGGGTCGTTCCGGCCCGATGGGACGTCGTATCCGCCACGGCGCTACTGTCGCTCGGTGGGTGCGGGACCGACGGGACCGACAAACTCTCGGCGTGGGCCGGGACGATGACCGACAGCGCCGGAGTCACGGTGGTGGCAAACCCGCCCCAGGGCCTGTGGGCGGAGGGTGAGGGATGGACGGTGAGGGAAGAGCTGAGGATCGGTTCGTTTGCCGCCGACGCGAACGAGCAGTTCGGTCAGATCGGGGGCATCGCCGTGAACTCGCGGGGCGAGATTCTCGTGATGGACCGCCAGCTCCGTCAGGTACGGTTCTTTTCGCCCGAGGGAGCCTTCGTTCGTGCGGTGGGGGCGCCTGGAGAGGGGCCAGGGGAGTTCGGCGCCGGCGCCAACGACCTCTTCGTGAATCCGGACGATTCCTTTCTCGTGCCCGACAACCGCAATCGTCGCGTTCACCACTTCGGTCCCTCCGGAGAACTGCTCGGATCGGCGACCCTCGACATGGAGCGATATCGGGCGCTCCGGTATCGGGCCAACTCCCGAACTCTGGCCGTGGCCGCTCAGCTCCGCCCCACCGATGTGCTCGTCGACGACGCTTCCGACACTCGAGACGAGGTGCGTCGTCTCGGGCCCGAGGGGGCCCTCGGTGACGTGCTGCTCGAGATCCCATCGGGCGACCTCCTCGGGCCCAACGTGATTCGCTACTTCACGCCCGAGCCGACCTGGTCGCTGACGGACTCGTCGACCGTGATGTATGCGATCAACAACGAGTATGCGATTCGCAGCTTCGACCGTGAGGGTCGGCTTCGAAGGATCGTCCGGCGCTCGTTCGAGCCTCGGCCGATCAATGAGCGCGACATTCGAGCCTTCTTCGCCTACCTGGATGCGGCCTGGCTCGCGGCCGGTGTTCCCGAGTCGCGACTCGCGGCAAACCACGCTCGCGTGAGCTTCGCCGAGGTCTTCCCGGCGTTCTACCGCTTCGAACTGGGGCCGAACGGATCGCTCTGGGTTCAGCCGATTCAGCCGCCGGGCGAGCTGTCGGACGCCGACATCGAACGATACGACTTCATCGAAGACTTCGGGGCGGCGGGCTGGGAGGTGTTCGACCGGGACGGACGGTACCTGGGGGTGGTGCACATGCCCCGCCGGTTTCAGCCCCGTCTCTTCAGGGACGAAGGCATCTATGGTGTGATTCGCGACGAGATCGACGTGCCCTACGTGGTGCGTTTGCGAATCGTCGGTGACGATTGGGGCCGACCTCCGAACTGATCGCGAACCTCGCCCACAAGACCCGCTCGTCCAGAGCGAGCCCGATCGAACCGACACTCCAGGCATGTTTCGTCGATGCCTGACCTGTCAGGAACCGTTCCCAGTCGGCTCCATTCTCGAGCATGTGCCCCTCGGGCGGCGCTTTGCGTACGACCCGGAGAGGGGCCGACTCTGGGTGGTGTGCGAGGCCTGCGGTGCGTGGACCCTCGCGCCGTTCGAGGAGCGATGGGAGGCCCTCGAAGAACTCGAGGCTCGGGTGACGGCCGTCGGGAGTCTGCGCCCCCGAGTGGCGGGCCAGACCGACCACATCACGCGATACCGGATCGGCTCGGTCGACATCGTACGGGTGGGCCACAGCGACCTCGTGGAGGAAGCCGCCTGGCGCTACGGCAGGGCCGCGGGTCCGGCGGGTCCGGGTGAGCCCCGCCCCTTCGATCGCCGGGCCCTCCGCACGGGGGAATGGCTCCGGGGGGCCGCGTACGTGGTACATGCTCGTGCTGCGGGAAAGCACGGCGTGGGCGGTGCGGACGGAGTGCGGCGTTGGCTTCTCTTCGGAGACACCGCGTGGCGGGGCGATCGGGCCTGTGCGGCCTGCGGCCATCACATCACCGAGATGTCGTACTTCGAAGGACGGTCGTTGATCATTCGAGCGGCCGAGACCGGGTCGTTCGTACCGTCGTTGGTGCTCGCATGCACCCGCTGCAGAGACGAAACCACGGGGGGTTTGCGACTCGACGGAACGGCCGCCGAGTTCGTCTTGCGTCGAGTTCTTGCCCACAGTCAGCACCGCGGCGTTTCACCGAACCAGGTGCAGGCGGCGTCGCATCTGATTCGGGGTGCCGGGGGCGCGTCGGGACTGTGTTCGATCGCGGCGCGCTACGGCCGCTATCTGTCCGACCTGCCCGGAACCACCGCCGTGGCCCTGCGTGTTCTCGCCAATGCGGCCTACGAGGAGCGGTTGTTGAGTCTCGAGGTGAGAGCGTTGGAGCGTCAGTGGCGCCACGAAGAAGAGCTTGCGTCGATCGTCGACGGTGAACTCACCCAGGTGCCCGGCGGCTGAACTACGTCGAGACTGCGCCCTCAGCCGCCGTGGTGTCGCGCACGTTCCCCGTCCGACAGTCTCAGGAATCGGGCCGCATTGTCGTAGAGAATGGCCCGCTTTTCCCGTTCGGTCAGGAACGGAGCCTCTTCGATGGTGCGAATTCCCCGCTCGATCATGGCCGGCCACACCATCTGATCAGAGCCGAACATGATGCGATCGCCAAAGCCCGCATCGACGAGCGTTCGTAGGTATCGATAGAAGTCGGGGCGGGGACGGGTCACGACGATCACACCCACCTCGACGTAGACCTGGGGGTGGGCGTAGAGCACCGCCATCAAGTCGTCCAGCAGGGGGAACCCGGCGTGCATGATGTAGAGCCGGAGGTTCGGGTGGCGAACGAGCACGTCCTCGAGAAGGAGGGCGCTGCTCAGTGCGGCGCGGTAGGGGGTCTGGCCCAGATAGATCCCTCCGGGTGGGCCGGGTCCCATGTGAATCCCCACGGGCAGGTCCATCGCTTCGGCCATCGACCAGTACGGAGCCATGCGCGGGTCGTCCGGCGCGATCCCCTGGTACTGCGTCGTGACTTCGGCGAGTACCTCCAGTGACCCCGATCGAACCAGCCGCTCGAGGCTGTCGGGAGAGGGAGTGTCGGGGAGGATCCGGAACCCAAGACCGGGAATGAAGCGGCCGGGGGCCTCGCTACGCCATTCCTGCACGCGGTCGGTGGGCCCACTGAGCACACCGTAGACGTTGTGCCGCTCCATCATCGCAATCGTCTGATCCCGGAGCTCGAGGTCGCTCTCGGGCGACCATATGGGATCGTCGCAGCCGGGCTGCTTGAGGATGCCCACGAAGGTCTGAGGGTAGGGCTCGCGCTGGTCCCAGGCCGGAAATCCCTGGAAGGGCGTGCACAACGCCAGGGGCGGCGGCCCCTGATCGGTGGCTCCGAGGGCGTGCAGGTGCATGTCGATGACGGGGGGCGCCTGCCCGGCGGGGGTCGTCGTCTGTTCAAGGGGCGCCGCCGGTGGTTGCGGAGGAGGCGTCTGCGCCCGCGAGGGCGGCGCCTCGCCGAAGAGCGCGGTGGCCCGACCGCCGCACAGGAGCGCTGACAGAGCAAGGGCGGTGGCACGGAACGGGTGCCGAAAAGAGCGTGCGCGAATCGCCATGGTTTCGCCTGGTCGGGTGGGATCCGAGTCTACCGTACCTCGTCGAGCGGCGTCACGCGAGCGCCCCCGCCCGCGTGGGCGCGAAAGACCGGGCCGGAGTCGGGACCAAGGCCAGCGGCCCGGTTGCACTCGGTCAGGGCCGCCACGAGGGCATCGGCATGGCCCACCTCGGCGAGTGCGATCATGCAGCCTCCGAAGCCGGCCCCGGTGAGGCGCGCGCCCGCCGCCCCGGCGGCCAGGGCGGTCGCAACCAGGTCGTCGAGACGGGCGTGCCCCACCCCGCACCGCTCGGTCAGGGAGACATGCGACTCCCGCATGGTCGCGCCGAATTCGTCGAGGTCGGCCTCGCCCAACGCCGCCCACGCCCGGTCGACCCGGTCGGCCTCGCCGAGAACGTGTTCGAAGACCGGAAGGTCGTCGGCCGCGACCCGCCCATGAGCCGCCGCAAGCAGCTCCGCCACCGGCGCGGCCCCGCGAAGAGCGGTGTAGTCGGCCGCGACCCCGAAGTGGGTCGCGACCCGCTCCAGAGCCGACCGGCCCGAGGTTCTCAACGCGTTGTACGCGGCCTGGGCGTCGCCACTCTTCTCCGCCCGCACACCGGAGTGGGCGACGATCACGGCCCAATTCGCGGGAAGCGTGCGAGCGGCCCACGAGACCGGCCCGAACGCGACGCGGAGCGCGCACCCGGCCCTTCCGCCGATGCTCGCGGCCTGATCCATTCCGCCGCCCTGGGTGCCCACGTACCGCTCGCCCCGGGCCAGCAGGTCGGCCATCGCCTCGGGAGTCGGAGCGCGCCAGTCCGGCTTCAGGTGGGTGGCGATGAGCGCGCTGGCAGCGGCGACGACCAGAGCCGACGACGACGACAGGCCCGCCGCGCCGGGAAGGTCCGACGAGACACATCCGTCGAATCCGCCGAAGCCATCGGAAGACGGGAGCCCGGCGAGCGCAGCCACGGCCGCCCGCACGTAGTTGCCCCACTCGCCCGCGGGTCCAGGCGGGGGCGAGGGCTCCACACGAACCTCGACCGCCTCGAAGCGCGGGTCGGCGTTCACGAGGCGCACGACGCCGTCCCGCCGCGGTCGGAACACGACGCTCACATGCCGCTCGAGGGCCATCGGAAGAACGGCCAGGTCGTGATAGTCGATATGGTCGCCGACGAGGTTCACCCGTCCGGGGGCGCGCGCCTCATGACTGGGCGACCGACCGAACGCTCTCTCGAAGGCGGCGTACGCGGCCATGGCGGCTCGACACCAGGCGCTCAGGCGCGAAAGATCTCGAGGGGCGGGTAGCTTTCCCAACGTCCCCGCGTGAAGTCGGGGAAAGGAGCGGGCTGACTACCATTCGCCACCGACCACTCACTCAGCGGGCCGACCGCCGAGATCGCGGCGGCGTCGTAGACGGTCATGTCGGTGGGGGTGCCCTCTCGAAGGCACTTCACCAATCGGTAGTCTTCGATGAAGTCCATGCCCCCGTGCCCCGCACCTTCCGACATCGCCTCCAGATCCTCCCAGAGCGGATGGTCGAACTCCGCGAGCACGTCGGCATACGCCTCCCAGCTATGCCCCGGTGAGCGACCCTCGATGTGGAGCCGGTTGGGGTAGCCCTGAAAAATGCCCTTCGAACCCTGCAGCATGTGGATTCGGGTATAGGGCCGCGGCAGATTCGTGTCGTGCACCACGTAGATCGTGCGGCCCAGCGACGTCTTGATCAGGCTGGTGTTCACATCACCGAGCGCGAACGTTTCGCTCCGCTTCGGATCGCCCTCCGGAAAGTTCTCGCGGGCGTAGTCCGACAGCCCCCGGCTGGGAGAGCTCATCGACACGAGGTAGTTGAAGCGATCGCCGCGATTGATGTCCATACAATTCGCGATCGGGCCGAGTCCGTGGGTTGGATACAGATTGCCGTTGCGCTCCCGCGAGTGCGCCCGGCGCCACAGCCCCTCGTTGGCGTCTTCGAACTTGATTGCCCTCAGGTCGTGATTGTAGCCGCACTCGGCGTGGAGCAGGTCGCCGAGGAGTCCCTGGCGGACGATGTTGAATACCATCATCTCGGGACGATCGTAGTTGCAGTTCTCCATCATGACGCAGTGTTTCTCCTGCGCCTCTGCGACCTCGACCAATCGCCAGCAGTCCTCGAGCGTGTAGGCCGCCGGCACCTCGGTGGCGGCGTGCTTGCCGTTTTCCATCGCCGCGACGCACACGGGGACGTGCCATTCCCAGGGGGTCGCGGTGAAGACGAGATCGAGGTCCTCGGTCTCGCACAGGCGCACGAAGTCGGTCTCGCTCTGGCCGTAGAGCGTCGGACGGGGCTGGCCGGCGGCCTCCACCCACCCCGCGACCTCCTCCATGCGCGGCACATTGATGTCGCAGAGCGCCCGAACCTCGACACCCTCGATGCCGAGAAAATTCCGCACGTGACTTCCACCCTGGAGGCCGACTCCCACGAATCCCACGCGCACGGTCTCCATGGGTGGGGCGCGAAAGGGGGTGGGGGGCGCCGACGCGGCCAGGCCGGCGGGGGGGACTGCAGACGGAGCCTGACCCATCCCGCCCGGCGCGGTGCCGGGCTCGGCTGCGGGTGTGCAGCCGGAGAGTCCGCCGAGGGCGGCGCCCCCGACACCGAGGGCGCCGAGCTTCAACAACTCGCGACGATCGAGGGAGTTCGGGCCGGACGGGTCGACAGGCTTGCTCACGGGGCACTCCGAAGTGTGTGTGGATCTCGAGGGATCAGCTTGGCCCGACTCCGCCGGCCGCGTCAATTCCGAGGCAACGGCACACCCAGCGTGTCGTTGTGGTAGCTGAGCAGCGACCTCAGGTAGGGACTGATCGCGTCGACGCCTTCGAAGCCCGCCGCCCGCGCCGCCCGGTCCTGGCGGGCCGCGGGGATCGACGCGCCGGCCGCGGCGAAGGTCGAGAGGCTCTCGTGAAAGCCGATCGTCATCGCGTCCCAGTTCGAGCCCCCCTCGCGTACGAACAGCACGTTGAGCTGCCGGTCGAGCTCGGCGTAGTAGCGATTCTCCATCCGACGCTGCTCGAGCAGGTCTTCCCGAAGGCCGGGCAATCCGGCGAACATCTCGACGTGGAAGAGTCCCATGCCCGAGAAGCGTCGGGCCATCTCGCTCTGATCGATGGAGGTGGCGGTCCACTCCTCTCGATACGACGTCGCGGCCTCCAGGCGGCTCCTCACTTCCAGTCCACGGGGCGACTCCCACACCTCGGCCCGCCGATCGATCCGCGCCGGGGCGTGGTAGGCGGCCCGGCTCTCCATGGGCACGATCAGCATGAAGTCCCAGTGGTCACCCTGGGAGTGCCGAATTCGAAACGAGGCTTCGTCGCCCGCGTCTTCCCGAAGGTCGTCGGCCTCGCCGAGCGCCTCGATCAGGTCGTTGAAGGCGCCGGGAGCCGCGCGCAGAAGTACGACCGAATAGAGGTAATCGCCCTCGGTCTGGGTTTGCGCAGCGGTCGGCGCCGGGGGGAGGGCGAGTGCTGCCAGGACGAGGCCGGTGAGGAGGCTGCGATCGAAACGTGGCATGCGGGGGCCCGTTCATCGTGGGGGGCGGTTGACGACCGGCCTCGCTGGGCCGCGCTGGAGGATGGGGAATACGACGGCAGGGGGGCAAGCATTCTCCGGCGGGCGGGCGGCGTTTTCCTTGCCCGAACGGCACGCCGGGAACCATCGTCCGCTCATGTCGCCGATCTTTCCCACCGTCCCGGGCAGCGCCCGCACCCCGCGCGCTGCCGTGGGGCTTTTCGTGACGGTCACACTGGGGGCGTGCGCCTCCGCATTTCGCCCGTCGCCCCCGCCGATCCTGGACGGAACGTGGGACATGCTCACCACGGTACAGGGCCAGCATTACGCGGGCCTCCTCACGTTCACGCCGAGCGGGCTCGTCGTATGGGACGGTGACCGCGGAGAGCGCAACGTCTGCGAGGCCCTTCCACTCCAGCGGGGGGGCGGATACCGGGTGACCTGCCCGCTCCGCATGGAGATCGTGGCGACCGAGGAGGGAGACCTCGTCGCGACGGTGTACGAGGAGAACCGGCGCGAGGTGTTCGATCGCCAGTGCCTCCGACGCGAGGAGCAGGCCGCCCGCATGGTCTGCGTGGAGTGGGAAACCACGCCCAGGGAAGAGGTCGTTCGGGTCGCCAAGAGAATCGTCTTGAGCCCGAAGGAGGGCGCGGTCGTCCGGCCCGCTGAATCGGGGGGCCGGCCTACTCCGAACTGAGCGAGATGGCCGGATCCACACGGGTCGCCCGGCGGGCCGGGAGCCATCCCGCGAGCGTGCCCAGAGCGACGAGCAGAACCGCTCCCCCCGCGAAGACCCAGGGATCGGTCGCGTCGACTTCGAAGAGCAGGGTCTGCAGCCAACGACTCGCGATCCATGCCAGGCCGAGGCCAACCGCTACGCCCCCCAGGCTCAGACGAAACGCCGATCGCATCACGGTCGTGAGCACCTGCTGCGGGTCGGCCCCGAGAGCCATGCGAATCCCGAACTCCCGTCGTCGTCGGGCGACGTTTCCAGCCAATACGCCGTAGGCTCCGACCCCGGCCAGCGTCAGCGCGAGGACGGCGAAGATCGTCATCAGGGTCGTGGCGAAGCGATCCTCCGCCCGGGCCGCCGACAGCAGGTCGGAGAGGGGTCGGGCACGGTAGACGACCAGTTGCGGATCGATGCGCGACAACTCGGCACGAATCTGTTCGCGCAAGCGCCCGAGGTCAGTGCCCGGGCGGGCCTTCACGGTCTGAGCCATCGCCCAGTTGCGGTTCGAACTGTATTGGGCGTGCGGGATGTAGGCCTTGGGCGAGAGTGCACCCCTTGGCTCGTGGGGCGCGTTCTCGACGATGCCGACCACTCGGCGGGGTGCGTTGGCGATCCATATTACCTCCCCGAGAATGTCGGCCCCCGCCAAGTCGGGATGAGAGGCCAACTCGTGGTTCACCCAGACCTGTGCCTCGCCCTCCGGATCTTGAGGCACGAACTCGAGCCCGCGAAGAAGAGCGATGTCGAGCGATGCGAAATAGTCACCCACGACCATGCGCACGTCGGTGCCGATCCAGGTCTGGGACTGGGGCTCGGTCACGCCGTCCCACCCTCCGCCGAGCCAGGCCATGGTCCAGCTGTGGTAGCGGCCGTTGACCGGCAACCAGGAGGTCGCGCCCGTCGCCTCGACCTCGGGGAGAGCGCTCACCCGTTCCTGCAACGCCAGGTGGAGGTCGTGCCGCTGTTGTCCCTCGGCGTATCGGGTCAACGGGAGGTGAACCTCGTAGGTCAGTACGTCGCGGTCATCGATCGCCAGATCGACGGACTGCAGGGCGGAGAAGGAGCGCAGCAGGAGACCGGCTCCCGCGACGAGCACGACGGCCACGGCGACCTGGGCGACCACCAGTCCCCCGCGCAGCCGCCGAAGACCACGCCCATCCGTGCCGGATCGTCCGCCCGACCTCAGCACCTCGGCGGGCGCGGTGCGGGCCATGCGAAGGGCCGGGGCCAGGCCGAACGCGAGCAGGGCGAAGACGGCGCTCGCCATGCCCGCGATGAACACACGCGACGAGAGTTCGGGCGTCGCCAGGGTGGGCAGGGCGTCCGGGGCCAGAGCGAGAAGGCCGCGGATGCCCAGCGTTCCCAGGGCCAGTCCCACCAGCGATCCGATCACGGCCAGGACGACGCTTTCGCTCAACAGGTGCACGACGAGCCGTCCTCGGCCCGATCCCAGGGCGCCCCGGAGGGCCACATCTCTTTCGCGTCCCAGGGAACGAGCAAACACGATGTTGGCGACATTGACACAGGCCGACAGGAGAATCAGACCCACCGCGGCCGCCAGAATCCAGATCATGCGGGCCGAGCGTTCTCCGACCAGGTCGGAGTGGAGCGGGCGCAGGGCGAGCTGCCATCCCTCATTCTCGGGTTCGATTTCGGCGATCCGGTCGTTCAGCGCGTTGGCGCGGTCCTGCGCCGCCTCGATCGTCAGGCCGGCCTTCAGGCGGGCGATCCCGGTCAGGTAGTGATTGCCCCAGTTGTTCGATCCGGTCGGACCGAGGTCCTGGGGAACCCACAGATCGGCCTCGCTTCCCATGGGGTTCTTGAACCCCCGGGGCAACACACCCACGACCTCGTAGCTGCGACCGTCCATCTCGACCGTTCGCCCCAGCACATCGCGGTCGCCCTCGAAGAGACGCTGCCAGAGCGCGTGCGAGACCACCGTCACCGGGACTCCGGGAGGGCCGCCGGCACCCTCGCCCGGCCGGATCGATTCCTCCATCAGGAAGCCCCGGCCGATCATCGGCGGTACCCCGAGAACATCGAAATATCCCGGGCTCACCCGAGACACGACCAGACGCTCCGGAACCGGCCCGCTCGTCAGGTCGACGCCCATTTCCCGATAGGTGTAGAGGGCTCCGACCCCCTCGAACACCTCGTCCCACTTCATGTACTCCACGACCCCCGGCCCCCGCAGGTAGTCGTTGAGCTCCGTCGGCTCTTCGTGCCAGACGTCGTAGATGCGCACGAGCCGGTCGGGCTCGGCGTAGGGCAGCGGTTTGAGCATCACGGCGTCGAGGACGGTGAACACGGCCGTGTTCGCCCCCACGCCCAGCGCGAGCGTCAGGATCACGATCAGGGCGAAGCCCGGCTCGCGAACGAGGGTGCGCACGGCCCGCTTCAGCTCCCGCAGCATCTCACCACCCGACATCGTCATCCTCCCCTTCCAGCGTCGTTTCCGAGCCGACGGAGCGTCGACCCGGGCCTCACGAATTTTCCGCGCGGCGCCGGCGGGATCGCCGAACCGAACCAGCAGTTCGTCGACCGACTTTCCGGCGGCCAGGGCATCTTCGAAGTGGGCGCGCAGCTCTCCCGCGACCTCCTCCCGCTCGTGGAGCGGCAGACCCGATGTGCGTACCGTCGTCTGCACCCAGGTCTCGAGGGCTTCGGGGAGCCGCGGGCCGGGTGTCATGACTCCGCCTCGTCGGGCTGTGTGGCCGTGATTCCGAGGCGACCCAGAGCGAGCACGAGGGCGCTCCACTGGTCGCGCTGTGATTCGAGCCACCGGCGTCCGTCGGGACTGACCTGGTAGTACT
>CBDUEZ010000127.1:0-11111 GCA_965366355.1 uncultured bacterium | reverse complement strand
CCCCGAAACTCTCGCGCGAGTTCCGCTACGAAATGCTTCACAGCGTTGCCGGTTGGGGGTGGAGTAACCGGATTTCGTTTGCGGCGGATCTTCCTGCTCGACGATTCGAGGAGTGGGGCGGCTCTCAAGGAGTGGGGCGGCCCCCGCGCTGATCTCGACGGCGATGTTGTCGACCTTGTCGAAGGCGGCCGTCGCCCCGTCGGCTCCCTGCGCGAAGACGACCGTGATCGACGCGGCCCGATCCGACGAGGGATCGTGTAAGAACCCGTCGCCGCAGCCGGCGAGCACGTTCGCGACGGCTAGCGCCGCCGCGACCGCGCCGCCCCTACGCATCGACCCCCTGCGCGGGGGCGACTCATCCACCGGCAATCGTGAAGAAGGTGCCGACCGATGAGATCGTCGTGCCCCACCGGTTGGTCGCCTCTGCTCGAACGTAGTAGGTGATTCGATCGTCGAGGCTGTTTGCGGTGGCCGAAACGGGCACCAGGGTCGCGCCGGCTCCCGCGTCGATCGGTGTGCCCGGTACCAGGATCGAAGAGGTGAAACCGGCATTGGTCGAGATGCGGAACACCACGGTCGTCGCGTCGTTGAGGGCGTTCACCTGGGCATTCAGGTCTGCGCCGAACAGCCCGATGTTCGTGGCCGGATCAAGCGTGACCAACGGCGGCAGCCCGTAGTACCACTGCACCGGAGCCGTAAAGGCCGAGCACCCCGCTGCGTTGCAGGCCCGAAGGCGATACTGGAGCAAACCAGTGGGCGGGGCGTCGTCGACGAACTGCGTCGCTCCCGCTGCGGCCGAGATGGTGCTCGGCGCACCGCCCCCGACGACGACCTCGATCTCGAAGCCGGATTCGTTAGCGCTGTTGTCGGACCAGTCGAGCTGGATACCGCCTCCTGGCGAGGTCGACACCATCAGCCCGGTGGGACCCGTGGGAACCGGAGGAAGCACCGGTGTCGTGAACGAGACGACCGCCCCGTCGGTGCGTCCCTGCGCGTTTACACCCACGGCTCGCACGTAATACGTGGTGCTAGGCGAGAGTCCCGTTACCACCTGCGGGACGATGGTCGGTGAAGCGCCGCCCGCGATGGTGGTCGTGGGCGTCTGCGTCGCGCCCGTCAGAGCCGGGTTCGTAGCCCAGAGGAACCAGATGTCAGAAGACAGGCCCTGCGGATCGACCGAGGCCCGCAGGGTCGCTCCGTCGGCCACGATGCCTTGAGGGGCCAAAGTGGCCACGGCGGGACCCGCGCTCGGCACATCGATCGACACGGTCGCCGACCAGGCCGAGCACCCGGCGGAATTACAGGCGCGGACGCGGTACCTGAGGGCCCCGGACGGTGCCGCCAGGTCGATGAGGAGTTCCGCTCCAGCCGACGTGGTCAGAGTCGTGCGCGCTCCCGTCGAGACGAACTCGCGTTCGACTTCGAAGCCCGACTCGTCGCCACTCGTATCGATCCAGGTCAACCGAACGCCCCCGTAGTTTCCGAGGCTGGCGGAGAGTCCGGAGGGGGCCGAAGGCACGTCACGGGTGGTGAACGAGACGATGTCACCGTCCGCGCGCCCCCGAGTGCTGATCCCATACGCGCGGGCGTAGTAGGTCGTGTTGGCGCTCAGGCCGGTCAGCGGAAAGGTCACCGTGCTCACCGACGACGAGGCGGGAACCAACGAGGCGGTGGTCAGAGTTGCGCCGACCAACAACGGGTCGGTGCCCCACTCGAAACGAACACTCGTGTTGAACCCCCGGGCGTCGACACTGGCCCGCAGCGTCGCACTCGTCAGGGTGATCGGGCTCGGGGCCAGCGTGATGACCCCGGGGGCCAGGCTCGTCGACGAGACGATGGCGGGGCTCGACCAGGCGGAGCACCCGTTTGCGTTGCAGGCGCGTACGCGGTATTCAAGGCTCTGGGATGGAGGCGACACGTCGGTGAACTGCTGAGAATCGGCTCCCGGCGAGGCGATGATCGTGCCGTTCGTCGTCCCTACCGGGGTGCGCTCCACCTCGAAGTAGGTCTCGTTGCCGCTGTTGTCGATCCAGGTCAACTGCACCGATCCCGCCACGAGGGTCGCCGTGAGTCCCGAAGGGGCGTCCGGCGCATCGAGGGTCGTGAACGAGACGATGGTCCCCTCCGTGCGCCCCTGCGAGTTGACCGCGATGGAGCGCACGTAATACGTGGTGTTGTCGAGGAGCCCTTCCAGCAATTTGGAGATATCCGTCAGACCCGCGCTGCCCAGAACGTCGACACTGGCCGTCAAGACCCCGTCGGAAAGATTCGGGTCGAGGCCGTACTCGAACCACACGGTCGTCGGAAGGCCCCGGGGGTCGACCGTCACCGTCACGGTGGCTCCGTTGACGGTGATCAGCCCCGTGCGGGGCGCCGACACACCGGGAGCGGGGTCGCGGACCGAGATGGTCGACATGGCCGAGACACCGTCATGCGTGGCGGTGACATCAGCGGTTCCTTCGGTCAGCGCCATGATCAGGCCCGTCTCGGAGACGGTCACCACCGATTCATCCGACGAGACCCACTCCGACGTGCGCCCGGGCACCAGGTTGTCGGCCGCATCATAGAGGAGCACCTCGAGGTTCATCGACTGGCCCGGTGCGAGCGTGGCCGATGACGGTTCGATCTCGGCCGAGACCACCACGGCGTAGACGTTGGCGTCCACCTCTTCCGAGCGCGTCCCGTATGTGGCCCGAAGGCGACCATCGCCGTCGGCGATGGCGACGGCCTGGTATCCGCCCCCCGGGCCGGGTTGGACCAGGAGCACCGCCGGGTCGAGGGACGCCCACTCCAACGTAGCTCCGGGGATCGCATCGCCCGTCGCGAACAAGACCGATCCTTCGAGGTCGATGGTCTCACCGAAGACGGTGAAGGAAGGGATGACCGGGAGATCGAGTCCCTGTGCGACCGGGCTCAGCGAGATCGACACATCGCTCGAGCGGCCGGCGATGAGTTCCAGGTCGGACTCCCCCACGAACAGGGCATTGCCACTCTGCCGCACCTCGACGTCCATGCGAGCGTCGAGCCGGCCGCGCATGTCGATTTCGATCGAGGCCCGAATCGGTCCCCCCCCGGCGGCTACCGGAACGCTACCCGCATACAGCGAGCGGCCGCTGGAGCGATCCTCGATCCGAACATCGATGTTGTCTGCCTTGTCGAAGGCGCTTGCCGCTCCGTCGGCCTGAGAGGCCACGATGGTCAGATTGACCGACCCCGGAGACGCCGAATCGTGGAAGAAGTCGTCGGCACACGCGGAGACGCCGAAAATAGCCACCGCTGCCAACGAGATTTGCTTCACGCGATTGAACCTGCTCATGCACCGCCTCCGAATCGCAATGCGAGTCCGAACTCGAAACCGGAGAATCCGGTCTCGACTCCCTCCCTCACCTCGAGGTTGCCGAGGTGTGCCCGAATCGAGGGCACCCACATCGTGTTTCCAACCGGAATTTCGGCGTCGATGCCCGCACCGACGTCGTATCCCTGCTCCACGCCGTCCTCGCGCCGAAACAGACGCGCCTCCACACGGGGTTGCACCACCCAGGATCCAACCCGGCTGCGCAAGCCGCCGCCCGCCAGGATCAGATCTTGAGACGCGAGCGAGCCATCGGACGTCAGGAAGGTCCCCCGCTCGCGCTTGTGGATGATTCCGTAGACCAACCCCGTCGAGCGGGCCCCGACGGGGAAGCCGAGACTACCCAGCACCTCCACCCGGTTGCCCGCCCGGAAGAGGTTCGCCTCATCGGCGGCGTCGTCTTCATGGCGATGCACCGTGAGTCGCAGGGCGCCCTTGGCCGAGGACCCGAGCGTTCCGTCGACCGCAGCGGCAACTCGCAACACGTTCCCGGGCCGATAGGCGAAGGTCAGATCTTCCAGCGGAGTGAACTCCCGCCGCACGACGTAGGAGGCGGAGAGGCCGACACCGAGACCGCCGAACGCGTGCGCGGTCGACATCGAAACACCTGCGCCCCCGCCGGTGCCCCAGTTGGAGATCGCAAACGGCAGCAACTCCGAAGCGACGGCACCCGCGACCCGGGACTCGTCGATGGTCTGCGTCTCCAGTCCGGTCGGAAGAAGCATGATCGCCGACACACTGGTGGCCCCACCACGCCCGGCCATCGTGAGGACCAATTGCGTGTCGGTCAGGCCACTGATGGTGAGCTCGCCTCGCTGTGGATCCACGAGGCTACCCTTGGCCCAGGTGCCGGACAGGCCGAAGGAGAGTCGAGGGTTGAAGCGCACGGTGCCGGAGAAGGGGAGGGCCGTGAGCGAGACACTCTCGACCGACGCCGCCTCGACGTCGCTGAAGCTGTAGCGCTGAAAGAGCACACCTCCGCCCACCTGGGCGGTCTGCGCCCCCAGCGGGAGACTCAGCGCGATCCCGGCGAGGCCCGCGACGAGTCCTGTGCGAGCCCGGCTCATTGTCCGCCTCCGGGCCTGGGAATCACGATGATGACCGTGCCCGACCGCGGCGCGATGCCCTCTTCGTCGATGAGCTCCGTGTAGGGGTCTCGGCCGCCCACGTCGGGGATGATGCCTTCGATGGGCAGATAGGTGCCGCGCCGATCGAGCCAGAGCTCCCAGGGAGAGGGGCGAATGAGATCGCCCCCGAGCCCAGCGAACTCTTCGGGGTCTTCGTCTTCGGCCTCTTCGAGGGCGATCGCCTCGGCGAGGCCGATCTGGGCATCTTCGAAGGTCGGATCGATGGCGAGTGCGTTCTCGTATGCCGACCGCGCCTCGGAGAATCGTCCACCATCCTGGGCCTCGACCCCGAGCCCAAAGGCGAGGAGGGCCTGAAGACTCTCGGTGCGCCGGCGGCCCACCCGTTCACGTTCCGCGGCCGTCAACTCGATGCCCATGGCTCCGAACAGCCCGATCACGAGGCGTCCTTCGGCTTCGAAGAAACGATCGAGCGCGTCTTCTTCTTCGACCCGGGGGGCCTGACCTTCTGCAGTCGCCCGCATCACCGCGGCTTCCAAGGCGATGCGTGCCGCGTCGCCGCCCAATTGACCCTGGACTACCTGCTCTGCCCGCAACAGCCGGCCTGCCCTTACCGCCGTCGCGGGGTCGGTCAGGCCCTGCTGGGTCAGGGTGATCTCGTCGGCGATCAACTGCACCTGCAGCCTCTCGAGGACGGTGAGCCGCTGCGTTGCGGCCATATCGGTAACCACCATGTGGGTCAGTGCCCTTCCCAACGGCCCGTTTTCCGCGGAGGAGCCCGTGTAGGAGAAGGGAAACACAGCGACCGTCTGGGCCGTCGGAGCTCCGCTGATGGCATCTTCACCATCGAGGGCCGCCCGTACGCCCGCCTCCAGCATCCGCCGGCGGATGACGGTGATCCGCCCCCTGACTTCGGGCGCCTGATCTTCGATCCCATCGAGCGTCAGGAATCGCTCGTAGGTCGCCAGGGCACCGGCGTCGTCTCCCGCCTCTTCGAGCATCACTCCCAGCAGGTGCACGCTGGGCGCATGGTTCGGGGACTCCGCGAGAGCCGCGTCGACGATCCCCCGGGCTTCACCCGAACGGCTGCCGGCGCGGAGCGATGCCGCGAGACGCCATGAGAGGTCGGCGTTGCCCGGGTCGGCAGCCAGAGCCAGCTGAAGCTGGGGGGCCGCTTCCGGGGGCGGCATGGGGACGCGCGTTTGCGGGATCGCGCATCCGGCCGCCAGCGTCGCGCAAAGCAACAACGACGGGCGGAACAGGAGTTCTGGAGACATTGGCCTACCGAACGGAGGGCGGGGGTGGGATAAATGGGGGCCGCAACATAGGTTGGCGAAGGAGAGTCCTGCAATGGACGAGAAGTTGCCTGGCCTCGGCCGGTGAAAGCCGCCTCGGCGGGGACCCCGGTCGCTGTTTCGGGTACCACGCAGGGTTCGTCGCCAACACCATCCGGAGGAATCCATGTTTCGTCGTCTCGTCTCGATCCTGATCTTGGCTCCACTGTGCCTGGCGCCCATGGAGGGGGCGGGTCAGGAGGATCCGGACACTCGTCCTGGGATCGCCGTAATGCAGTTCGAGAATGCGGGCTCCCACGGCGGGAATGCCGAGAGCGAGAACTTCGCAGCCCTCGAGGTGGGACTTCAGGTGATCCTCGGAACCGAACTGGGTCAGAACGCCGCTCTTCGCCTCGTCGAACGGGGCGACCTCCAGGCCCTCCTCCGCGAGCAGGAGTTGGCCACGGAAGGTCGGGTCGATGCGTCCACCGCTGCCGACATCGGCCGGCTCGTCGGTGCGCGTTACATGGTGATGGGGAGCTTCGTCGACATCTTCGAGCAGGTGCGGATGGATGCTCGGATCGTCGACGTGGAGACGGGTGAGTTGCTCCGGGCACGCGGCGTTCAGGATCGCCGCGAGGAGATCTACTCGATCGTCGTGGAGTTGGCGACCGCGATCACGGAGGGGCTCGAGCTTCCGGCCCTCGAGGGCCAGGTGGCCGAGGAACGCCGGGATCGGGAGATCCCGGCCGAGGCGGTCACGCTCTATTCCAGGGCACTCGTGTACGAAGATGCCGGGCGCACGGCCGAGGCGCGCGAGCTGCTCGAACGAGTGGCGAGTGACTTCCCCGACTTCGTCGAGGCCCAGGCGCGGCTGCAGCAGCTGCCCACCGGGTTCTAGTTCGCGGCGAGAAAGGCCCTGAGCTGAGAGGCGGGGACGGCGACGAGGTGACGGTCGTCGCTCCCGCCCGCCGCCCCGAACAGGACCCCGACCACGGCACCGGTCCCGTCGAGGACCGGACTGCCGCTGCCCCCGGCGGCCCCCCACCCGTCGACCTCCAGGCGCCCGTTCCGTAGTCCGAGCGACGTGCCGGCGGTCGCGACGGCCTGCGGCGCGGTGGTGTTGTCGGTGTCCACGCCCGTGTCGGGGAAGCCGATGAGGAGGAGCGGTGTGCCGGCCGCCAACGTGTCGGACCGTTGGTTCACTCGCCCGACCTCGGGGTTTCCACCCACCAGGTTGCGCGTTTGAAGGAGGGCGAGGTCGGGACCGTCGCCCACGGCCAGCACATCGGCGGGCCACACCTGGGTGCTTCCCGAGAACTGCACGCCGATGCGGCTCGGCCGCTTGTTTCCAGCTTCACCCGCGACGACGTGCCGGTTCGTGACGATCCGCCCGTCGCTCGACACGGCGAAACCCGTGGCGACCGAACGGGAGCCGTCGACGAATTCGGAATAGACCATCACGACGGCGGGGCGGACCCGGGCCGTGATGCCCACCGCGTCGAGCGAGGCGGCGCGGCGTTGCCCGGACATTCGAGCCGTCGCTTCTTCGATTTGTGCACGGAGTGCGGCGAGACTCTCCGGGTCGGGGCGTTCGGAGGTCGCCATGGCCGTGAGGTCGGCCTGAAGTTGGCGAACGCGGGCCTCCGACTCACGAAGTGCCCGTGCCAGCCCGTCCAACTCACCCGCGATCGCGGCGAGGGCCGCCTCATTGGCGGCGAGGGCGCTGTCGGTTCGGGCGGCCAGGGCCGCCCGTTCGACCTCCCACGACTGAACCGCGGCGGCTCGGCTCCGATTCGACAGGGTGACGACGCCGAGAAAAACGATGACCAGGGCGCCGACCAGCCCCGCCAGCATGCGGTTCCGCGACGTCAAACCGGCGATGACGTCGGGGGCGGGCATGGCCTGGCCGGTAACCACCTCGACCTCGGGCCCCTCCCATCCGAATCGAATCCGAGAACCCTCCCGAATCGGTGTGTCTCCGGCGATCTGCTGACCGTCGACGAACGTCCCGTTTCGGCTCCCGAGATCCCGCACCGTCCACCCGGGTCCGTGGCGCGCGAAGCGGGCATGCCGGGCCGAGACGTGGAGGTCGGAACTCGGATCGAACCGGAGGCCGACCCCCTCGGAGCGCCCTACATCGAAGGCTCCCTCGGTGAACCGCCGTACTTCACCGGCTCTCCCTCCCGTCAGGACTCGGAGATGGAGCGGCGGGGGATCGCCGGAGACGCCGTTCGAAGGGGTCAGGGGTCCCCCAGGTCGAGGGGACGCCGACCGACGGGTTCCCCATCGATGGGGGGAGACAGGGCGTCGCCATCGAACCGGGCGACCACGACCGTGATGTTGTCCGGGCCGCCCCGCGCATTCGCGAGATCGACCAGTTCCTGACCGGCCGTCGACAGGGGTCTACCGGCGCCGAGGATCTGCCCGATCTCCACATCTTCCACCTCGCCCGACAGGCCATCCGAACAGAGGAGGATGATGTCGCCCTGCCGGAGGGGCTGATGGGTGAGATCGACGACGATGTTGGCGGCGCTGCCGAGGGCCTGGAGAATCAGATTGGACCGTCGATCGAGCCGCGCTTCCGCCTCGTCGAGCGCTCCGGATTCGCGGAGCATCTGTACGACGGATTGGTCCCGCGTGATCTGGGTGGCCGTGCTTCCACGCACGAGGTAGGCGCGTGAATCGCCGACCTGGCCCAGAATCAGGTGGGAATCGAGGACGCCCACGGCGGTGGCTGTGGTCCCCATTCCGGAGAGGTCGGGCTCGCGGCGGGAGCGATCATGGATCAGCGTGTTGGCCTGCTCCAGGGCGCCCGCGAGATGTCGGGCGAACGTCACGGGCACGCGGCGACGCTCCTCGCTCCACTGGGTGCTCATCATTCCGTGGATGACGCGTATCGCCATCGCGCTTGCGGTCGCCCCTCCGGCCGCCCCCCCCATACCGTCGGCCACGAGCAGAAGCCCGCCGAGGGGCCCCACCTCGAACATGGTCGGCCCGTGAAGACCCGGCCGATCGTCTCCGCCGTGCAGCAAGGGCTCGTCGGGGTCTCGGGCGTCGAGATTGGCCACGAGGAACTGGTCCTGGTTTTCGGTGCGCCGTTGCCCCGGGTGCGTCACGGCGACGACCTCGACGCGGAGCAACCGTCCGGGAAGAAGATCGGTGGTCACCGGTCGCCCCCGAGTTGGTCGAGGAGTCGTCGAAAACCGTCGTTGGTCGGGGAGAGAGTCACCGCTCGACGGGCCCACGTGCGAGCGCTTTCGGTATTCCCCAGCTCGTGCTGCCCCGAGGCGATCACGTAGGCGGCGAGCCCTCGCACCTGGTCGGGGAGGCGTTCCTCGTTCCACATGAGAGTGGCGCTGTCGACGGCGGTATTGAACGTCGCTGTACCGGGAGCCCCGATCAGGCGATCCATCTGCCGGAACAGAAGGTCTTCCGCGTCGGTCGCCGAAATCGCGGCGGGAGCGGGCTCGGGATCGACGGGCGGAACGACGGGCGGGTCGGTCGTGGCCGGCGGGGACGCCTCGGTGACGGGGTTGTCCTGGCTGGTCGACGTCGGATTCGTCGGAGGCGGGCGTGTAGCGGGAGGAGTCGTCACGCGGTCGGGCCCGGCGGGTGGGAGGGAGTCGGAGGGCGCTATGGGATCGCTACTTGCCGTAGCCTGGGTCGTTTCTGCATCGGAGCCGCTCGCCGCGGACGTGTCGCCCCGTGTGGCGAACTGGAAGACCGCCAGGGCCGCGGCGATCACCACACCACCCCCGATCAAGATGGGGGCGGCCTTCCGGAGCCCTCCCTTCGATGGTGATGCGGCCGTCGACGGCCCGGAGGTCGCTCCGGGAGGGAGCCCGACGAAGGTTTCCGGCACGGCGCGATGTGCAGCAGCCCCGGGAGAGGCCGGCCCCACGGCCGGAGCGCCCCCGGTGGGGCCCTCGCTTCGGGCTCCTCGAACGAGGCCCGAAATGAATCCCGCTGCCGATGGCGGCCGATCTTCGCGGCGCCTCTGAAGCGCGTGGTCCACGGCGGCCTGGACGCCGTCCGGAACGAGGAGCGCGGGGGCGATTTCCTTGAGGCGAAGCGGATCCTGAGTGAGCCGTTCGACCATCAAGTCCTGAGTCGATGTCGACCGAGCGGGAAGCCGCCCGGTCACGATCCTCACGAAAACCAGGGCCAGGGAGTAGATGTCGCTGCGCCCGTCCAGCGGATCGCCGGTGAGTTGCTCCGGGCTCATGTATTCGGGAGTCCCCACGACGAAGCCCGTGCGGGTCACCTCGGAGCCCTCTCCTTCCGATGATCCCTTGGCGATGTCGAAGTCGACCACTTTCACGATGTCACGCCCATCGCGGCCCTGCACCACCATCACATTGCCGGGCTTCAAATCCCGGTGCACGATCCCGAGATGGTGTGCGGCGTCGAGTGCTTCGCCGATCTGTCGGGTGATCTCGATGCCCCGGCGAAGAGGCAGCGGGCCCTCGTCTTCGAGAATGTCGGCGAGAGACTGTCCGTCGACGAACTCCATCGCGAGAAACTGGAGTCCGTCGTCGGTGTCGCCGAAGTCGTAGACCGTGCAGACGTTCGGGTGATTGATCGCCGAGGCGTTGCGGGCACCACGAAGAAACCGGTCGGTCGACTCCCGATCTTGGGCCATCCCACCCCGAAGCACCTTGATCGCGTCGAGTCGTCCAAACTTGAGATGCTCCCCGAGGTAGACGGATCCCATCGCTCCGCCCCCGAGCTTCCGCACGATCCGATAACGCCCCGCGACCACCGTGCCGATCAGGGGGTCGATTGGAGGCGCTTCCCCGCTCGGCGGTTCGTGGGCGGGGGTGGAGTCATCCGTCACGGGTCAGAGCGCGCCTGCTCGAAGAATCGGCTTTTCACAGTTGGGATCCTGCTCACTCCGGTCCAGAAATCTCACGTCACCTTCGTGCCGGGGCACGGAGACGATCTCGAGCGGATACGCGTCCAGAGCGAAGCGTCCACACCCCCGAATCGTGCGCACGATGACGACGAGCACGTCTTCTTCGGCGCCTTCGGCGTCGGTGACCGTGCGGATCCCCACGCTGTCGACACGAATCTGGTCTTCCGGCGTCATTCGACCGGCTCCGACCAACACGGCCATTCGCCGAGTGAAGTCCATCGATGGAGGGGCCGGAGGATCGGCCTGCCGAGAGGTGGCCTGCCCCCACACTTCGACAAACTCCTCGGGAGTGCGGAGGACCGTGCGGACGGAGTCGGCGATTCCGCCGGTCGTGTCGTAGTACAGGCGGTCGCTGTCGGCCACCGGCGCCGGGGGCGGCGGAGGAGCGTAGGCTGTCGGCGGGGGCGGTGGGTCGCCTCCGCCACACGCCGCGACGAGCAGGCCGGCGGACCTTCTTGTGACGAAACGAGTGTAGTTCACGA
>CBDUEZ010000126.1:0-11147 GCA_965366355.1 uncultured bacterium | reverse complement strand
CAGGCGGGTCGCTTCAGCTTCGCCGGTCTCGATGCCTATCAGATCCAGGCCGTCTGGCAGAGTCCGCCCGGCGCCTGGCCCGCCGGTGGGCCCTTTGTGCTGCGAGCGGTCGCCTGTCCGTCGCAGGATCGCATGTACCTGATCGACGCCTGGCTCTACGCGCCCGGCAAGGAGAAGTATCAGTACATGATCCAGCTCGAGAGGATTCTGGATTCGTTCGTGTGCGGGTGATGGAGCCGCGACCGTGAGTCGCGACGTCTCCTCCCGCGGATCGAGCGCATTCTTCGGGTCGGTCTTCTCCTTCGGATCGGTCTTGGCGGCCGCGGTCGCTCTGGCAGCGTGTGGACCCTCCGCCGATGCCAGTCCCGACGCGCTCGCATCGAGCGCACCACAGGCCGAGGCCCCCGCGGGCGCCCTGCAAGCCGGGCAAGCAGGGGTGCTGGGAACGATCGAGGCCACCGTAGACGGCGAGGCCCGCCGTTGGCACGTCGTGACGGGATCGGTGCGGGGTGAGCCCTACTCCAGCGCCCTCTGGTTCCAGACCCCCGATGGAGACCTCGTGGCCTCCTTCGGGGGCTACGACACCGCCGACCTCCCCTTCGACAGCTTCGAGATGGACCCGGCCCGCGGGCTCTCTCTCGGCGACTACGTGGGATCGGCCATCACCCTCCTCCTCATGCCGGAGTCGGGAGCCGAGCCCTTCGTCACCACGCTGAGCGACGACGCACCGGGCCTCAGCTATGCTCCGGTCGCGACCGCCCAGGACATCACCACCACGCTCTTCGGACGCTCGGGCACCCTGCGAGTGACCCGACTCGAGATCGACGGGGAGCGTCTCAGCGCCGAAGGCACCTTCGAGGGGTCGCTTGCGACCATGGGTGGCGAGGGCTCCGTTCAGATCACGAATGGACGGTTTGTCGTGGAGGGCGTGCCATCGAGGGACTCCCTCACGGGCGGGGGCTGAGGGGCGGGCAACGCGGCCCGAAAAGTCGTGGACGACCCGACAGCCTTGCCTTCGGCGGACTGGCTGTTGAACACTGTCGCATGATCCCGTCCGCCCGCCTGCGACCGCTTCCATTTCTGGTGACCGCCCTCTTCGTCGTGCAGGGGTGCGGAGGCGACGCGGGCCCCGACGGCGCCGCCCTCGAACGCGGCGCCTTCAGCCGCACCGACAGTGCGGGCATCGAGATCGTGACGACCCCCATCGGCGCTTCGGCGCCGGTCTGCGGGCTCGCGGGCGAGCCCGTGCGGATCGGATCGTCGGAGGGTGACGAGGCGAGCGCGCTCTTCGCGGTGGAAGACGCTCTGCGCCTCCCGGATGGGCGCATTGCGGTGTCGCTCGACGGCGGCGACCCGACCGTGGCGATCTTCGACGAGACCGGTTCCGCCCTGGCTCGTTGGGGGCGGCGCGGAGAAGGGCCCGGTGAGTTCAAGGACACGTGGCGCATCTGGACCCACCACGACACCCTGATCGTTCTCGACCTCCGGCCTCTCAAGTTCCACTACTTCGATTCCAGCGGCGCCTGGGTGCGGACGGCTCAGCTGGACCCGGTCGTCTTCGACCGCCCCGACTTCGTCTTCCCGCTCGATGGAGGCGGTGGCTTCGTCTCGGAGACCCAGCCGTCCAGCTTTGCCACCCCGCCCGACGGGGTCGACGAGGTGCCCACTGTGGCTCGTTTCGGGACGGGCGGCGCACTGGTCGACACGCTCGGCACCTTCTGGAAGAGCCGGCGGGTCTGGACCGATCCGGAGGAGGGGCACACGAACATCCCGGTCTTCGGCGCGAGGGCGGCGATGGTGCCCGCCGGCGAGGGCCGCGTCGCCTACGCCTCGGGCCGGGAGCTGCAGTTGGAGATTCTCCAACTCGACGGCACGCTTCGCCGCATCATTCGGTGGGAGTCCCGCGACCGGAGCGTCCGCCCCGCCGATGTGGAGGCGTTCAAGCTCGACCTCAGACGGCGATTCGAGGCGACCGGGGGTCCCAGCCCTCGCATCGAAGCGGCCATCGCGCGCGAGACCGGCGACCACCGGCCCGTGGCCGAGCGCTTCCCCGCCCATCGGCAGGTGCTCTCCACCGCCGAAGGTCGCCTCTGGGTGGAAGACTACCGCCGGCCCCTCGACCAGGGCCCCGCCTCCTGGTTCGTCTTCGAGTCCGACGGGGGGTTCGTTTGCCGGGTCTCGGTGCCGGACGGTTGGCGGGCGCTGTCGGTGGGGGCGGAGCACGTGGTGGCGACGATCCGCGATGATTTCGACGTCGAGTACGTGCTGGTGCAGGCGATCGGTCCGCCCGAGGCGGTGCGGTGATGCGGGGGTGGGTAGGGCTGGTATGTGTGGCGATCGCAGCCTGTGGCCCCGGCGAAGACGAACCGGGGGCCGTCCCGGGAATTCCCACCCTGATCGCTCGAGAGGACCTCCGCATCGACGGGTACGCGCACGACCTCGTGCCCATCAACTGGCTGGGCGTGTCCAGCGACGGGCGCATCGCCCTCCTTCAGTGGCAGGATTACCAGGTGAGGTTCTTCGACGCGGAGGGCACCGACCTGGGAGCAGTGGGGAGGGAAGGCGACGGGCCAGGCGAGTTTCGCCGCCCGGTCCGGGCGGGCTGGATCGTAGACAGCTTGTGGGTCAGCGACACTCAGCTTGGCCGCGCGGTGGGGATCTCGCCGGACCTGGAAGCGGTGCGCACCGTTCGCAACCACGATGCCGCCCGGCCCGCACCCGACGATACCTCGGGAACCGCGAGCTACCTGCTCCCCTCCCCGTTCGCCATGTACGGCGACGGTGAAAGTCTGGCCTGGGCGATCCGGCGCGAGGACGGTCCTCCGGAGATCCCGGACGAGGGCACTCCACTGCTGCGCCTGGCGCGAGACGGCACGATCCGGCACGTCGTGACTATGGTGCCGTCTTCGGAGGGAACCTCTGTCACGGTCGATCTCGGCGGCGGAGCCGTCTCGTTCTCGCAGATCCCGTTCGTGGCTCGCTCCTACTGGATCGT
This sequence comes from uncultured bacterium, assembly GCA_965366355.1. GTDB lineage: Bacteria > Gemmatimonadota > Gemmatimonadetes > Longimicrobiales > Gaopeijiaceae > Gaopeijia. Next base: position 8,152 of record CBDUEZ010000126.1, on the reverse strand, counting down.
CTCGGCGGACGGCGGCCGGTTCGCGCACCTGTCTACCGACATCACGGCCCTCCCGGAGCCCACCTACCGGGTGTTGGTGAAGGACGCCGCGGGTACCGAGGTCTTCGACCGCACCTATCCGTTCGCGGCCGTGCCGATTCCCGGCACCCTCATGGACTCCGCCATCGCCGCTGCGGCCACCCGGAACGGAGCCCGGTCGGAAGAAGCGGAGTCGAAGCTCCAAGCCGCGGCTCCCGAGATCTACAGTGAGGCGCAACGGCTCGTTGTAGGCATGGACGGGCGAATCTGGATCGGCATGCGGGCCAGACCCGATGGACGACGCTGGCGGGTGCTGTCGCCGGCCGGAGATCCAGTAGCCGACGTCATGGTGCCGCAGTCGGTCACCCTCTGGGCCGCCGACGAGGTCCACGCCTGGGGCGTGATGCGCGACGACCTCGATGTCGAGAGCGTGGTGCGCTACCGGATCGACGAGGAGAGGCAATGAGCGGAATCCGGATGTGCACATTGTTGCGATGATGAGCACGAATCGCGCCTTCGCGGCCACCGCCGCCGGGATCGCAGATCTCCTGTGGCCGGGCTCCTACTCGCTCAGGCGCTCGGACCTTCGAAGGCGAAGTCCTTCGTGCGCACGCGGCGCGACCGGAGCCAATACTCCGAAGTGAGGCCGGGCCACAGAATCGGGCTCTCCCCCTTCGCGTCCAGATACCAGCTCGTGCAGCCCGTCTTGAACACCGTCCTCCGGGTGCGTTCCACGAGTTCCCGATTGTAGGCGTCCTGCACTTCAGGCTTCACCTCGAGCGTGCGCGCACCCTGCCGGCGCATCGACCGAAGGCACTTCATGATGTAATCGACCTGGGCCTCCATCATGAAGATGATCGAGTTGTTGGCCACCCGACTGTTCGGACCGATGATGAAGAAGAGGTTCGGAAACCCGGCGGCGGTCACCCCGAAGTACGCACGCGGGAGCTTCGACCACAGGTCGTTCAGCACCACGCCGTCCCGGCCCACGAAGCGAACGGGTGACAGAAGGTCCATCGTGCGAAACCCGGTTCCGAAGATGATGGCGTCGACGGACCGTTCCACCCCGTCGTTCGTCACCACGCCGTGGGTCCGGATTTCGGTGATCGTATCGGTGACGACCTCGACGTTCGGGCGGCATAGCGCCGGTAGGTAGTCGTTGGTGAGGAGCACGCGCTTGCACCCGATGTGATAGGCGGGCGTGAGGTCGCCTCGGAGCTCGTCGTCGGGCACCTGGCGTGCCAGGTTGCGGAGCGCCCACCTCCGGGGCAGCGCGAGAAGTCGCGGATTCATGGAGTAGCCGAAGCCGAGGACCTCCTGGCGCAGGTAGAGCATGTGCCGTATGGCCCGCATGTAGCCCGGGATCCACCGGAACAGCGCCTTCTCCCAGCCCCGGATCGGTCGATCCGGCTTGGGCACGATCCAGGGCGGTGATCGCTGAAAGAGATGGAGTTGCTCGACATCGGGAGCGATCTGTGGCACGATCTGGATGGAGCTGGCGCCCGTGCCGACCACCGCGACTCGCTTGCCGGCAGGGTCGAAGGAGGAGTCCCACTCCGCGGAATGAAAGGCGGGACCCTCGAACCGGTCGAGCCCGGGCAGAGCCGGCACGTTCGGCCTACTCAGCCCCCCCATTCCCGAGACGAGTACGCGCGCCGTCACCATCCCGCCGCCGGCCGTGCGCACAGACCAGAAGCCGTGCGATTCGTCGAACGACGCTTCGAGAACCTGCGTATTGAAGCGGATGGCTCGGCGCACGTCATACTTGTCGGCGCAGTCGCGCAGGTACTGCCAGATCTCCGCCTGCCGCGGGTACGTGCGGCTCCAGTCGGGATTGCACTCGAAGGAATACGAGTACAGGTGAGACGGGACGTCGCATGCGCATCCCGGGTAGGTGTTCACCCGCCACGTCCCGCCCACGTCCGGTCCCTGCTCCAGCACGACGAACGAGGCGTGACCTTCGAGCCGCAGTTTAATCGCCATGCAGAGCCCCGCGAAACCGGAGCCGATGATCAGAACGTCGAACTCGGGGGACGGCGATCGATTCATGAAGTGCCTCGAGGTGAAGTGTGATCCCTCGCTTCCAATGACCACGCGTAGAACGACAGGAAGGGAGATCGCGCGGCACATTGAAAGAGGTTTGAGCGATGTCTGAGAAAATCAGTAGTCCCCCCGACACTGTCGCGAGCCGTGAGGCGGCCCGCGGCGACGCGCATTTCCTTGCCGGCCGCTACGACCTGGCCGAAGAGGCGTGGCGCGAGGCGCTGGGCCGCCATTCGTCGGATCCCGAACTCCTGGCGAAGATCGAACGCGCTGCGGCCAACGTCGCGACGCGCATCGCCGAAGACGAGCCGGAAATGGAGCGATTCCGGGTTGCGTTCGAGTCGGGGATTCCGGCAGGCGGACCCCGTCCGGGAGACCGTGCCGCCCCACGCCTCGAGCAGCCACGCTCCCGGGGGATCCTCGGTCGCATCGTGGGCGGGGTGGGCGCGGGGGCCGGCGCCGCCATCGGCACGGTCGGGCGCACCCTGGTCGAACGTATGGCCGATCGAGCCGGTGCGGCGGGCATCGACGACGGGGTCTGGACCAACTGGCACGTCTCGGCGGCTCACCTACCCGAGCGCCTGCGAGCTCCCTTCCAGATCATGAAGCTCGCCTTCATGCGCGAGGCGCTCTTCGCCAACAATCTCGTCGGTCCCTACGCCGACGGCGTGAAGACGGGCTTCTGGGAGACCGATGAAGAACCTCCGGAGTGGGCCCGCTACTGGCGAACGGCCGACGGGAGTTGGAACGACCTCCGCAAGGACCCCGACGGCCGCTACGATCCCATGGTCGGCGCCGCATTCACGCGGTTCCACCGCAACGTCGGGTGCGAAGCGGGCCTCGAGGCCACCCGCCCGCGAGAGAAACCCGGTACGAACCCTGTGAGCGTGAGGGAGCTGTCGAGAGCGCTTCTGGCTCCTCGGGGCCAGCGCACCGAGGTGCCCTTTCTGAACGTGTGGGCCGCCAGTTGGATCCAGTTCATGATCCACGATTGGGTGAGCCACGGGACCCCCGATTCGACCCGCATGGACCAGATTCCCCTGGCCGACGACGATCCGCTCCGCCGATACGGGATCGACGCGTTGTCGGTGCCGGCGTCTCCGAGTGACCCGACCCACTGCGAGGCCGACGGCGATCGCCCGCCCACGCGCCTCAACGAGGTGACCCATTGGTGGGACGCCTCGCAGGTCTACGGGAGCGATGAGGCGACCCAACGATCCCTGCGCAGTGGAGTCGACGGCAAGCTCACACTCTCCGACGACGGTTACCTGCCGATCGACCCCGACACGGGGATCGAACGGGCCGGCTTCGTGCGGAACTGGTGGCTCGGAATCGCGATGCTCCACGCCCTTTTCGCGCGGGAGCACAATGCGATCTGCGATCACCTGCTCGAGCACTACCCCGATTGGGACGATGAGCGCCTCTTCCAGACCGCGCGCCTCATCAATGCCGCGGAGATCGCCAAGATCCACACGGTGGAATGGACGCCCAGCATTCTGGCCAACCGCACCATTCACGACGCGATGCACGCGAACTGGTACGGACTCCTCACCAAGTGGTTCGGAGGCGAAAACAAGAAGACCCTCGAGCCGATCCCCATCGCGAGCCAGGAGATGGGCGGAATCGTGGGTGGGCCCAGCGCCGATTTTGCGCGGTATGGCCTCTCCGAAGAGTTCACGGCCGTCTACCGCATGCACTCGCTCCTCCCCGACGCCCTGCATCTGCCACTTCCGGAGGGGGGCACCGACGAAGTCCCTCTTCTCCGGCTCCGCAACGCAGCCGTCCACGACCTCGTTCGACGGCACGGCCTCGAGGCCATCGCCACCGCGATGGGCGAGCAGAACTGCTGCGCCCTCGTCAACAACAACTACCCCGCGGCGCTCACCGACGTGACCATCCCGGGAATGCCCGTCACCGACCTCGGGGCGATCGACCTCTACCGGGACCGGGAGCGCGGTGTGCCGCCCTACAATCAGCTTCGGGCCGAACTGGGCCTCAAACGCGTCCCCAGCTTCGACGAACTCTGCGACGACGCGGAGTCGGCCGCCACACTTCGTCGCCTCTACGGCACCGACGAGGAGGGGCGCGACCGCGTGGACGATGTGGATCTGCTGGTGGGGACGCTGTGCGAAGGCAACCGGCCGGCCGGGTTCGGGTTCGGCGAGACCCTGTTCCAGGTGTTCATCTTGAACGCGAGCTGGCGTCTCCTGGGCGACCGCTTCTTCACCACCGACTACCGCCCGGAGATCTACTCGCCCGAGGGGATCGCCTGGATCGACCGCACCACGTTCAAAGACGTGCTTCTGCGTCATTTTCCAGACCTCGCCGAGGCCGGTCTCGGCAACGTGAGCAACGGCTTCGAGCCCTGGGATGAGGGGACTCTCGATCCCAGCCGGCATCCGATCCGCGCCTTCGTCAAGTCGCTCGCCCACGATCCGTGGAGCGGTGACCGAGCCCGCACGCGGTCGTCGTGACCCGAAACGGGCGTCGTTCCCGAGACGGGCGTCCTCTCCGCGACCCGCACCCTTTCCGCGACCCGCGCATCGCGGCATGGAACGAGAACTGGGCCGACGCGCCGGGTGGGCGGGCTCCGGACGGGCGGACTCCGGACGACGAGGCTCAGCTCCTCGAAGCGGTTCGCGCCGCCATTGTCGATCTGCAGGCCTCCGCTGCAAAGGGTGGGCGAGCTGGGCGAGCCCTTCATGCAAAGGGGATCATCGACACGCGCCGAGCCCGCCTCTCGATCGGGGACGGCATTCCCGAAGCGCTGCAACTGGGACCCTTCCGGCCCGGCGCGGACTGGCCGGTGCACGTGCGCCTCTCGAGTGCTTCACCCGTCCGGCAGTCGGACATGGTCCCGGACCAGCGGGGACTCGCTGTACGGATCCTCGACGGGGACCGCCGGCTCGACCTGCTCACGACGACGGGCGAAGCCCATCATGCACGCGATGCCGCTGCACTGATCGCCTCCCTTCGAGCAGCGTCGACCGCCGCCAGAGGGGGCACGGCGGCGAAGATCCGCGGCCTCGCGGGGCTGGTGGCCGACCTCGGGCCGCGAGACGCGCTCCGGATGGTGCGTACCGTGTCGCGAGCCCGCGTGCGCGGCACGAGCCTGGCGGCCCTCGACTTCTACAGCCGCGCGCCCTTTCAACTCGGGCGTTTCGCGGTGCGCTATCGATTCGCCGCCCGCCGAGGTGTCGACCCAGGGCTCCGCGGGCACGATGGAGACGCGCTGCACGATGAAGGCGCCCGCCAGAACGGTGATGCGCTCCACGACGACCTGCAGGCCCGCCTCGAGGTCGGATCGGTCGAGTGGTCGTTCGAGCTGCAGGGTTTTCTCGACCCCGAGCGCACACCTCTGGATGATCACCGCGTCGTCTGGGAGTGCCCGTGGATTGCGGTCGGCACGCTCCGGTTGAGTTCCGGGGCCGATAACCCTGGGTCGCCGGGGGAGGCGTCCTCTTCGTCATCGGCCGAAACGTCCGGTTCGTCGTCGCCCGAGCCGGGCTTCCGAGCGGAACCCGACTGGCCCGACCCCACCGGCCACGTTCTGCGGCCCCTCGGCGAACTCAACCGCCTACGCGGCATTGCCTATGCGGCGAGTCGCGCGGGTCGAGCGGCTCCGGGGGATCGCTGACCGCCGCCCGACGCGCCGATCACGAACCCAGCGAGACCGCCCGGCTCAGGCCGCTGCCGCCGCGTCGCCGTCGTCGTCCGACGAGATCCGTTTGATCGATATGCCCGTGAAGCCGTAGACCGCGGCGACCATGGGGCTGAGAATGTTGAAGAAGGCGAAGGGCGCGTAGGCCACGGTCGCTACCCCGAGGGTACCGGCCATGAACGCTCCACAGGTGTTCCAGGGCACGAGCACCGAGGTGAGAGTGCCGGAGTCTTCGAGTGTGCGCGACAGGTTCTCGGGCGCCAGTCCGCGACGCTCGAACTCCGCCCGGAACATGCGCCCCGGGAGTACGATGGCCATGTACTGGTCGGACGCGATCACGTTCATGCCGATCGACGTCCCGAGCGTGGCCAGAATGAGTGAACCGGTACCGCGCACCGCTCCGAGAATCCAATCGGCGATCCGCTGGAGCATCTGGGTGGTCTCCATCACGGCGCCGAAGGTCATCGCGCTCAGAATCAGCCACACGGTGTTGAGCATGCTGACCATTCCGCCCCGCGACAGAAGCTCATCGAGTCCGGCGTTGCCCGAATCCAGGACGAAGCCGCTGTGCAGCGCGGTCCACGCACCCTTGAGCAGAGCCAGTCCCGTTCCGAGTTCGGGTTGGCCGACGAAACCCACCACGGCCTCGCGCTGGAAGACCACGGCAAAGAGCGCTCCCGCGAAGGCACCGATAAAAAGCGCTGGAAACGCCGGCATCTTGCGGAGCACGAGGCCGATCACGAGCGCGACCGGCAGGAGCATGAGCGGGTTGACCACGAACTGGTCGCCGATCTGAGCCTGCATCGCAGCGATCTCAGCGGCGTCGGCAGCAGAGGAACCTCGTAGCCCGATCACCGAAAACAGCACGAGCGCAATCAACACACTGGGGGTCGTCGTCCACACCATATGCCGGATGTGCGTGAACAGATCGGTGCCCGCCATGGCCGGAGCGAGATTGGTGGTGTCTGATAGCGGCGACATCTTGTCACCGAAATAGGCCCCCGAAATGATAGCGCCCGCAGCGACACCGAGGTTCAGTCCCTGAACACTCGCGACACCGATGAGAGCCACTCCGATGGTGCCGGCCGTCGTCCACGAGCTCCCGGTGGCCAGAGCGACGACGGCGCAGATGATCAGGGCGGCCGGGTAGAACCAGTCGGGACTCAGCACCCCCAGGCCATAGAAGATCATCGTGGGCACGGTGCCCGACAGGATCCAGGTGCCGATGAGCGCGCCGACCATGAGCAGGATCAACACCGCGCCCGTCGACAGCGAGATGCCATGCACGATGCCGCTCTCGATCTCCTTCCAGGTGTAGCCGTTTCGGATGCCGAGAACGACCGCCACCATCGCGGCCGCGATGAGCGCGATCTGGTTGGGCCCGTACGAGGAATCCGCCCCGTACAAGAAGACCGAGGCCCCCAGAAGAGCGACGAGGGCGAGAATCGGAATCAGCGACTCGAGCCGTGACGGCTCACGATGGTTGGAAGTCATGGCGGGAGAACCTGACGCGGGCGGTGCCGCGCGGCAAGCGACTCCCCACCTGGCCCGGATTCGAACGCCTGCCTATCGTGATCTCGCGGCCGGATTGGACATCGCCACCGGGGACTCGATCGACGGAGGGTGGATGAGAGGGAGATGGGCATGGGTGCCGTTCGTAGCCGGGTGTGTCGCGTGCGGCTCGAGTTATCCGCTGGCGGGGCAGGACATGCCCGGGTCGTGGGCTCGACCGGTCGCCCCGTTCCAGATCGCCGAAGATCTGTGGTACGTGGGGACGGAGGAGCTCGCCTCGTACCTCTTCACGTCACCCGAGGGCCACATTCTTATCGACGTGCCGCTCGAAGAGACCGTCGATCTCCTGGAGTCGAACATCCGGGCGCTCGGCTTCGACCCCGCCGATGTGCGAGTCGTGATCACCAGTCAGGCCCACGACGATCACGTCGCGGGCGTTGCGACCTTCGTGGAACGCCATGGCCCCGAGGTGGTGATGAGCGCCGCCGACGCCGAGATCGCCGCCCGTGGCGGCGTCGGCCCAGGAGTCACGCGCCCGACCTACCGCTCGTTCACGGCCGACCGGATCATTGGCCATCTCGATTCCGTGCGCGTGGGCGACCTCACGCTCATCGCACGTCTCACCCCGGGGCACACTCCCGGATGTACGACCTGGCAGGGACAAACGGCCGTCGACGGAGAACCCCTGACCTGGCTCTCGATCTGCTCGCTGGGCCTCTGGCCGACGTACACCCTCGTCGGCGATGAGGAGACCTATCCGGGCATCGCCGCCGACTTCTGCGGCAGTATCGCTCAACTGCGCGCGGTCGACGTCGATCTCTTTCTCGGTGCCCACGCGTCGTTCTTCGCCCTCAACTCCAGGCGCGCGGCCGTCGACGCTGGCGACCCGCGCGCCCTCGTCGATCCCGCACGTTTCCC
>CBDUEZ010000125.1:0-11157 GCA_965366355.1 uncultured bacterium | reverse complement strand
TCGGTTATTCTTCGGGTCGAATGCAAAACAACATCATCGTGCGCGGCGCGCGGGAACACAACCTGCGCAATATCGACGTCCACCTGCCCCGTGAGCGGCTGGTGGTCATCACGGGGCTGTCGGGGTCGGGAAAGAGTTCCCTGGCCTTCGATACGATCTACGCCGAGGGGCAGCGCAGGTATGTCGAGTCGCTCTCGGCCTACGCTCGCCAGTTCCTCGGGTTGATGGAAAAGCCCGACGTCGACGGAATCGAGGGCTTGTCGCCGGCGATTTCGATCGAGCAGAAAACGGTGAGTCGAAACCCGCGATCGACCGTGGGCACCGTAACCGAGGTGTACGACTACCTACGCCTGCTCTGGGCCCGGGTGGGGATTCCCCATTGTCCGTCGTGCGGCGACCCCGTACTTCGCCAGTCCGCAACCCAGATCGTCGAACGGCTCCTCGACTTCGAGGCCGGCACCCGAGTGGAGGTTCTGGCCCCGCTCGTGCGCGGCCGCAAGGGAGAATTCCGAGAGCTCTTCGAGAAAGCGCGCAAGGAAGGCTTCGTGCGGGCTCGGGTGGACGGCGAAACGTTCGAGTTGACCGATCCGCCGTCGCTGAACCGGTACGAGAACCACGACATCTCCATAGTGGTCGACCGCCTCAAGATCGACCCCGACGATCGGGCGCGCCTGGCCGACTCGGTCGAGACCGCTCTGCGGGCGGCCGACGGCGTCGTCGAGGTCGTCGAACATGCCCGGCGCGTCGAGCCCACGATCCATGTCTTCAGCGAGCACTACGCCTGCGCCTCCTGTGGCACGTCTCTCGCCGAACTCGAGCCGCGGCAGTTCTCCTTCAACTCCCCGTATGGTGCGTGTCCGGATTGTGACGGACTCGGGACCCGAAAAGAGGTGAACGCCCACCTGCTTCTGGGCGACCACTCGATCACGATCCTCGAGGGCGTCGTCCTCCCCTGGGGCGCACCTTCCGGTCACCTCCGGCATTCGGTTCTGCCCGGCCTGGCCGAGGCCTACGAGTTCAAGCTGTCGTCGCCATGGGGAAAGCTGCGCGAAGACGTTCGCGATGCGGTGTTGTTCGGATCGGGCAGCATGAAGATCCGTTTCCCGTACCAGTCGGGATCGGGAAAGCTCAAGGGGCACTACGAAGATGTGTGGGAGGGGGTCGTCGCGAGTGTTCAGCGGCGCTACGCCCAGACCCAGTCGACGAACGTTCGAGCGCAGCTCGAGGACTACATGTCGACCCTGCCGTGTGGCACGTGCCATGGCTCCCGCCTGCGGCCGGAGTCGCGGGCCGTGACCGTCGGCGGGCGGTCCGTTGGTCAGGTGGTCGAACTTCCCATCGATGCCGCACTCGAATTCGTTTCCTCTCTTCGCACCGGTTCGGCCGAGCTGCCCGAGGAGATCGCCGGGCCGATCCTGAAAGAGGTCAGGGAGCGGTTGGGATTCCTGACCGACGTCGGCCTCGGGTATCTGTCGCTGGGGCGAGCCGCCGGGACGTTGTCGGGCGGCGAGGCGCAGAGGATCCGACTCGCGACACAGATCGGAAGTCGGCTCGTGGGAGTGCTCTACATTCTCGACGAGCCGTCGATCGGACTCCATCAGCGCGACAATGAACGGCTCCTCGGAACCCTCCGCGCGCTCCGGGATCTCGGCAACACCGTGGTGGTGGTCGAGCACGATGAAGACACCATCCGGGCGGCGGATTGGATCGTCGACCTCGGCCCCGGGGCGGGCCGACATGGCGGGGCGGTGGTGGCCGAAGGTGAGCTGCAGGCGGTCCTCGACTCCCCGGATTCGCTCACGGGAGCCTACCTGCGCGGAGAACGTGTCATTCCCGTTCCGGAGAAGCGCCGTCCGGTCGACCGCGGCCGCGTGCTGCGGGTGCGCGACGCTCGGGGCAACAACCTGCGCGGAATCGACGTCGAATTCCCGCTCGGGACCTTCACGGCCGTGACCGGGGTGAGTGGGTCGGGAAAGTCGACACTCGTCAACGAGACGCTGTATTCCGCATTGTCGAGGCATTTCTACCGGGCCAAGTCGGCGCCGGCGCCCCATGCCGGAATCGACGGACTCGAGTTGATCGACAAGGTCATCGACGTCGATCAGTCGCCGATCGGTCGAACACCCCGATCGAATCCGGCGACCTACACCGGGCTCTTCACACCCATCCGTGACCTCTTCGCGACTCTCCCGGAGTCGCAGATGCGTGGCTACGCACCCGGGCGGTTCTCCTTCAATGTGAAGGGGGGACGGTGCGAGGCGTGCAAGGGCGACGGGCTCGTGAAGATCGAGATGCACTTCCTGCCCGACGTCTACGTGCCCTGCGACGTCTGCAAGGCCAAGCGGTACAATCGCGAAACGCTCGACGTGCGCTACAAGGGCCGCAACATCGCCGAGGTGTTGGACATGACGGTCGAGGAGGCGCTCGAGTTCTTCGAGGCGGTCCCCCGCATTCGCGACAAACTCCAGACGCTCCACGATGTGGGCCTCGACTACGTTCACCTCGGGCAGGCCGCGACGACGTTGTCGGGCGATGAGGCGCAGAGGGTGAAGCTGGCCACCGAGTTGTCGAAGCGACAAACGGGCAACACGCTCTACATCCTCGACGAGCCGACCACGGGCCTGCACTTCGAAGACGTGCGTGTCCTGCTCGGCGTGCTCCACCGGTTGGTCGAGTTGGGCAACACGGTGGTCGTGATCGAGCACAACCTCGAGGTGGTGAAGACCGCAGACTGGGTGATCGATCTGGGGCCGGGAGGAGGCGCCGCGGGGGGTGGTGTGGTCGCGGAGGGCACACCCGAGGGCATCGCCGAAGAGGAGGCCTCCTACACGGGGCGCTACCTCGGCCAACTCCTGGCTCGGTCGTAGAGGGAACGACCACCGGTCGCGCGCCGCCGGCCTTCCCTGTAGTTTCGTGCGTTGGGAAACCACCAGGGCGCGACGGGCGTAGGACACCGATAGCCCCGAGGGCCCCAGCCGTGTTTTCCGGGCCCTGCGCAGGGCGCTGCCGCACACCGAGAACGGAGTCGTCGATGGTCACGCGAGAAGACCTCGAAAGTTTCCTCATCCGCATGGATGTGGACTATCAGGAACTGGATGAGGGCATGTTCCTCGTTCGCACCCGTAATGGCGGATACCCGCTGGTCGTCAGCTACGCCCCGCCCCTACTTCTGCTTCGCATGAAGGTCATGGACCTCTCGGAAGAGGCAGGCAACGAGGAGCTCTACCGCACGCTCCTCGAGATGAACGCCAGCGACGTCGTGCATGGTGCATACGGCATTGAAGATGGCGAACTCATCATCAGCGACACGCTGGAGTTGGAGACGCTGGATTTCGTCGAGGTTCAGGCTTCGGTCGAGAGCATTCACCTGGCGGCCTCCGGACACATGGAGCGCATTCGTGACCTCGCGGGTGAGCCCGTGAAGGAGGCCTGATGGGGATTTTTTCAAAGTTTTCGACGCTGTTCAAGTCCAATATCAATGATCTGATCTCGAGGGCAGAGAACCCCGAGAAGATGCTGAACCAGATCATTCTGGACATGCGCGACCAGCTTGCGAAGGCCAAGCGGGAGGTTGCCGCCGCCATCGCCGACGAGCGCAAGCTGCGCGGGCAACTCGACGAAGAGGTGAAGCAGACCCGGGATTGGGAGCGCAGGGCGATGCTGGCGGTCAAGGAAGGCCGTGACGATCTCGCCAAGCAGGCCCTGATGCGGCAGCAGGAGCACGCACAACGTGTGCAGATGCTCGACCAGACCTGGCGGGCGCAAGCCGACGAGACCGAGAAGCTGAAGGGGTCTCTCCGTCAGCTGAACGACAAGATCGAAGAGGCGCGGCGCAAGCGGAATCTGCTGATTGCCAAGCAGAAGCGCGCTCAGGCGCAGAAGCGCATTCATGAGACGATGTCGGGGCTGTCCGACACCTCCGCCTTCGAGGCCTTCAACCGTATGGCCGAAAAGATCGAAGAGTCGGAGCGGAAGAGCCTTGCTGCGGCCGAGGTCGACGAGGCTCTGGGAAGCGACAACCTCGAAACCGAGTTCATGCGCCTGGAATCCGGGGGCGGCGACGTCGGGCTCGAAGACAAGCTGCTGGCCCTCAAGCAGGAGATGGGACTCCTGGCGGGGAGCTCCGAGAAGCCGAAGGCGCTCGGGGCGGGAGACGGCGGCGACGCAGAGGCCTCCGATGCCGGAGGGGAAGCGGTCCAGGAAGCCGAGGTCGTCGAGGACTCCGAGAAGGAAGAGGCGACTTCGGGCATTGCCGAGGCCGAACTGCTCGAGCAGTTCAAGAGCCTGGAGAACAACGCCGAAGCCTGACCAACCGGCGGTCGGTGCCGCTCACGGGGGACGCTCTCGATCGAGGGCGTCCCCCGTTGTCGTATTCAACAGCCTGCGGTAGGATCGAGCATGAGCATCGTCTATCTCAACGGCGCGTGGCTCCCGGCGTCCGAGGCTCGCGTCTCGGTCAACGACCGGGGATTCCTGTTCGCCGACGGCATCTATGAAGTGACCCCGGCCTATCGGGGTCGGTTCTTTCTTATGGACCGCCATCGCGAGCGTCTCCTCAGGGGCCTCTGCGAGCTGCGCATCGACGCGAATCTGGACGGTCTCGACGAGGTGCATGACCGCCTGTTGGTGGACAACGACCTGGCGAGCGAACCGATCGCCTACGTCTACGTGCAGATCACGCGGGGCGCGGCGCCGCGAAGTCACGCCTTTCCGACGACGCGGGTCGAGCCGACGGTGTACGCGTTTGCGCGTGCCTATCGACGCCCCTCCGACGAGGCCTGGCAGGCGGGATTCGACGCGGTGACGGTGCCCGACCGGCGGTGGTCGAGGGTCGACATCAAGACGATCGCCCTGCTGCCCAACGTCCTCGCCCAGCAGGCTGCCGCCGACGCCGGAGTGAGCGACGCACTACTCGTTCGTGACGGAATCGCCCTGGAGGGCGCGCACAGCAACTTCTTCGCGGTCTTCGGTGAGACGGTGGTGACGCACCCCAGGAGCAATGTGATCTTGCACGGCATCACACGGGGCTGCGTGCTGGAGCTGGCTCGTGGCCTGGGACTGCGGGTCGAGGAGAGGGCGATCCAGATCGAGGAGTTGGCGCGGGCCGATGAGGCCTTCTTCACCGGCACGACGACGGAGGTACGCCCGACGGTGCGCATCGATGGTCGTGCGGTTGGTGAGGGCCGAGTCGGGCCGGTGACCCGTCGCCTCTCTGCGGCCTTCATCGAGCGGGTGGAGCGCCACGCGGCCGGATCCTAGCGTGAAAGGGTTGCGGTGGGTCGTGTGGCTACTCCCGGCCCTCGCTGTGGGCTGCGTTCCGGCGTTGGAGTCGAGTGACTTCGACCGCGGGCAGGTGATGCTTCCTCTTTCCGCGGCGGGTCTCACCTCGCCCGTCTCCCTGACCTATCTCGGCGTCGGGGGTTGGCTGATCGAGACGGCTCGTACCCGGGTGCTTACGGCCCCTCTGTTTTCGAATCCCTCGATGTGGGCATCGGGGTTCGGCACCATCGAGGCCGATACCGTGGCGATTGTCGACGGCCTGCGGCGATTCGGCGCGCCCGACGTGAGCGATGTGTCGGCGATCCTGTCGGGCCACGCCCACTACGATCACCTGATGGACGTGCCCTGGCTCGCCGCGCGGCTGGCTCCTCGGGCCCGGATTCTGGCCAATGCGACGGCGCTCCACACCATGGCGCCGCTCGCGGCCCGTTGGGGAGTGGATGCCTCGCGCATGGTCGATGTCTCGGCCGATGCCGCCAGTGTCGAGGGTGGTGGGCGCTGGATCCGCCTCGGGCCCGACCTGAGAGTGCTCCCCCTCCTGTCGGACCACGCCCCGCACCTCGCCGGCCTGACGTTGTACGAGGGCGAGAGGTCTGCAGATCTCGCCGAACCGCCTCGGGCCGCCGACGAGTGGCTCGAGGGCGAGACGCTGGCCTTCGTCTTCGAGGTCGTCGATCCGCAGGGTCGGGCGGTGGTTCGGATCTACTATCAGGACGCGGTGGCCCGCGAGCCGTTCGGATTTGTTCCGGAGCAGATGGACACGGTCGACGTGGCGTTGATCGTGCCCGCCACCTACGCCGAAGTGCCTTGGCAGCCCGAGGCCATTCTCGCAAACACCCGAGCGCGCCACGTGATTCTGGGGCATTGGGAGAACTTGTTCGAGGCCCCCTCGGCCGACCCCGAGCCGGTGCCCTTCACCCTCCTGCCCGATTTTGTCGCCCGCCTGCGACGAGCGCTCGACGGAGATGATCGACGCTGGAGCCTTCCCGTGCCCGGGACCCGCTTCGAGATTCGCTGACGCGACCGGGCCGCTCGAAGAAATCATCTGTTTAGGAAGTGTTGCGCGGGGGTCGCCGAGGTGGAACAATTGGTAAGCGCCCCGACGTTTCCGCCCTTCAAGGGTCTTCGCATGCTATCGCACATTCGCCGATTTTCGATCTTCGCCATCACGGCCCTGGCACTCTCGGCCTGCGGTGACGACGCCGATCCGACCACGGTCGTGATCGGCCTCCCCACCGCCCTGAACCCGATCGCCGTGTCGACCGCGAAGAACACGGCGGTGCAGGCGACCGTGTTGGTGTCGTCGATCGACGGGCGCACCCTGACGTATTCGGTCACCAGCGGCCCGTCGAACGGGACGGCGCAGATCACCGAGATCACCTCGGGGGCGCGGGTGTCGTACACGCCGAATCAGGGCTTCGCGGGCACGGATCAGGTGACCTTTCGGGTCTCCGATGGGGTGTCGACGGTCGACGGCGAGGTGAACATCACCGTCACGAACATCGCGCCGTCGGTCGTGGGGGTCTCGGCGCGTCGGCCGGCCTTCGGTCCGTTCACTGTCGACGTATCGGGGACCGATGCCGACGGCGACGCCTTGACCTTCGAGGTCGTCACGGCGCCGGCGAACGGCTCCCTCTCGGGATTCACGGCGACGGCGCCGCCGGCCGGGCTCAATGCGGCGCAGGGCACCTCGGCGACCAGCACCGCTCGGATCACCTACACACCGAACGAGGGCTACATCGGCAACGAGACGTTCACGTACCGGGCGACCGACGGGAACGACGCGTCGCCACCGGCCACGGTCTCGCTGACGGCCAACCGCGTGCCGGCGGGCACGATCGTAGGCGGGAGCCCCGTGGTCGTGCGCCGCAACGCCGCCACTCGGATCTCGATCGGTATCACCGATGCCGATGCCGACCCGGTGACGAAGACGATCGCGGCCGCGCCGAGCCACGGGACACTCGGCCCGCTCGAGCCGACCCTCTCGGGGGTCAAGATTCTCTACACGCCCACGCCAGGGTTTGCCGGAGATGATTCGTTCAGCCTCCTGCTCGACGATGGCTACGACGCGGTCCCCTTCGTGGTCGACCTGACCGTCGTCAACGAGGCCCCCGTGGCCTTCAACGCCTCCACGACCGGCTTCGTTGGATCGGACGTCGGAGTCAACCTGACGGCCACCGATCCCGACGGCGACCCGCTCACCTTCGAAATCGTCACCGGTCCCGCCGTCGGTACGCTGGGAGCCATTACCTCGACGGGCCCGGCTTCGGCTCGGGTCGTCTACTCCCCCGGAGCCGCGACGGCCGGGCCGCAGTCCTTCACCTACCGGGTCACCGACGGCATCGACGTCAGCGCGGCCGCAACCGTGACCGTACAACTGATCACCGAGGCGCCGCTCGCGGTGGCGACCAACGTGTCGACGCCCGAAGACACGCCGGTCGCGATCACGCTGACCGGCATCGACCAGCAGGGTGATCCGCTCACCTTCGCGATCGTGACGGCGCCCCTGCACGGCACGCTGGGGGCGATCACGTCGCTTGGGCCGTTCACGGCGTCGGTGACCTACACGCCCGATCCGCACTACTCGGGCGCCGACTTCTTCCAGTTCACCGTGTCCGACGGTACGAACCTCTCGGGCCCGGGCGACGTGGGAGTCACGATGGTGCCCGCCGACGATCCGCCCATCGTGGTGGGATCGCCGATCGAAACGTTCACGACCCACACGAATGTGGGACTGCAGGTCGCCGCATCGAGAACCCTCACACCCGGCGTCTTCGTCACGGGCAACCTGCTGTCGAACTTCCTGGACGCCGATGGAGACGGCCTCACCATCTCCCTGGTCGGGGGCACCGTAACCGCGGGTGCGGCCGTGACCATCAACGCCGACGGCACCTTCACCTACACGCCGCCGGTGGGCCGTACGGCCGACGACACCTTCGACTACACGGTGACCGACGGGACCACGCCGGTCACACGCACGGTGACGATCTCGTTCGGTGCGGCCGTCTGGTTCGTCGACGACACCTTCGCCGGTACGTCGACCGGGACGTCGTCTGCTCCGTTCACGAGCGTGGGTGCCGCGGCGGGCGCCTCTGCGCCCGGCGACATCGTCTTCGTGCGACGAGGCAACAGCGGGGTGACTCCGCTGGCGGGAGGTTTCGCCTTCCAGGCAGGGCAGCAACTGATCGGTGAGGCGCTGGGGCTCACGACAGGTCTCGGCACGATCGTCAACCCGAGTGGCGGAGGCCGTCCGGTTCTCACGAACGCCGGCGGAGCCGCCGTCACGTTGGCCGATGGAGCGACGCTGGCCGGCTTCGACATCTCCGCCCCGTCGGGTGCCGGCGTGCTGGCGGCGGGTGTGAACGCGGCGACGGTCTCCGGCGTCACGATCACCAACTCCGGCGGTCCGGGGATCGACATCAGCGGCTCTTCGGGAGCGTTCACCCTGTCGTCGCTGGTGATCGCCAACGCAGGAGCGGGCTCGGGCGTCGTCCTCTCGGCCAACCCTGGGGCCACCTTCGACTTCACGGGCGGCGGTCTCGACATCGACGTCACATCGGGGGCGGGCTTCGCCGCGACCGGTGGCGGCACCGTCACGGTGCAGGGGTCCGGCAATTCCGTGCTCTCGACCACCGGCACGGCTGTGAACATCGCGAACACCACGATCGGCGCCGCCGGGGTGACGTTCCAGCGAGTCGACGCCGACGGCGCGACCAATGGGATCATCGTCGACAACACCGGGGCGGGCGCCTTCTCGGTGAGCGGTTCCGGCACCACCGGCGGTTCGGGTGGGACCATCACGAACACCACGGGCGACGGCATCGTGCTGAATACCACCGGCGCCGTGAGCCTGGCCAACATGATCATCGGTGATGGCTCGGCCTCGGCGGGCGAGGCGCCCGACGCGACGAACCTGATCGCCGGCCACGGCATCTCGGCGACCGACGTGACCGGGGCTCCCGGGCTCACGATCAACAACCTCCTGGTGGCGCGTACCGGCGGTCACGGCATCGACGGAACCCGGGTGACCGGCCTGTCGCTCGCGAATTCGTCATTCCTGAACAACGGAGACGGAGCGGGTGACGACGCCCTGCACTTCGGGGCCTCCGGGGGGCCGGACGGCCTCTTCGGGACGGCCACGATCGGAAACACGGTCGTAGACGGCTTCGCCCAGGCAGGGCTCGCGGTCCACAATTCCACGGGAGCCCTGAGCCTGACCGTGACGGGCGGAAGCTTCGCCAACAACCAGACGGGTATCGCGGCCGGCGTCGGCACGCAGGGTATTGCGCTCGCGCCGGTCGGCACCGCCTCGATGACGGTGCTGGTGACCGGCGGCACCTCGTTCACCGAGCTCCTGGGTGAGGGTGTCGACGCGACGCCCGCCGGGACGGCCAGTCTCGACCTCACGATCACCGGCGGATCGTTCGACGACACCGATTCGGGTGGCGGGGCCATCTCGGTCACGGGAGGCGGCACGAGTTCGACCCGGGTGGCGGTCACGAACAACACGATCCTGGACGCGGCCGGCTCCGGCATCTTCATCGTGGAGTCGGCGGGATCGACCGTCGATGCCGATGTGACGAGCAACGTGGTGGGAACGCTTGGTGCGGCCGGCTCGGGCGCCCTGTCGGGGAACGGGATCTCCTTCGTGCACGCCGGCACGGGGCTCAGCCGCTTCCGGGCCGATGGCAACACCCTGAATAGCCATGATGCGGCCGGGATCCTCTCCCTGAACCTCGAGACCGGTGTCGCGGCCGGCGTCGACTCGAATGTGATCCTCACCAACAACTCGGTGGCGGCGCCCGAAAACGCCGCCCCCCTCGGTGGCATTCAGATCTCCACCTCGGGCGACCACGAGTTGTGCACCACGGTGACCGGAAACACCAGCGCGGGATCGGCCGGGGCGACCGGGATCGAGGTGCAGCAGGCCGGCGCCTCGGTGTTCGGGGTCGTTGGGTTGGGAGCCACCGCGATCGACACCTATCTCGCGGGGCTCAACACATCGACCGCGGCATCTCTGGGTGGGACCTACGCCGACGCGGGTGGCTCCTGCGCTACGCCCACGGCGCCCGCAACGCCCTGACGAAGGTGCTGACCGGGGTTCGACAGGTGTGACGGGACTGACCATCGGGTCGGGGGTGCAGACGCCCCCGGCCCGATGGTTCGTTCAGGGGTCGCGAGGGCGGCGGCGCCGCGAGCGCGCCGGTCGGTCGACGCGTCAGCGCGGGTAGAGGCGGTAGGGCATCGAGGCCTCGACGAAGGCGTCGCGCGACGCGGTCCAGTCACCCGTCAGCTCCGCGAGGGAGCGCCCGGCATCGATGCCCAGCCGCAGGGCGTCGGTGCCCGCCAACCGATCGATGTGGGCCACGTTCCAGTCCCAACGATCACCCCCCTGGGCACGGGCCTCGATCAGGGCCGCCACGGAGGCCAGGGTCGGATCGTAGACGTCGGCGTCGGTGACCACGAAGCGCACCCCCGAGACCTCTTCTCCCGACCATTTTCCGTCGGTCGGCTGGGTCGGCGTGAAGTGTACCGGCTCGAAACGGACGCCGGCGAATCCATACCCATCGAGGGCCGCGGCCAGCGACGCGCCGTCCAGCCAGGGCGCCCCGACCTGCTGGAAGGGTCGATCCGTGCCGCGGCCGACCGATAGGTTCGTGCCCTCGAAGAGGCAGGTCCCCGGGTAGTGCAGGGCGCTGGTGAGGTCGGGCATGTTGGGAGACGGGGGCACCCAGGGCAGCCCGGTGGCGTCGAATCGGGTGGAGGGCAACCAGCCCTCGACGGGCACCACGGTGAGGTCGGCCTCGACGCCGAAGAGCCCGCGGAAGGTGCGCGCCAGTTCGCCCGGCGTCATGCCGTGCCGCATCGGGACGGGGT
>CBDUEZ010000124.1:0-11197 GCA_965366355.1 uncultured bacterium | reverse complement strand
GACGAAACGTGTGAAGATCGGCCGAAGTCGTATGCCGCGATCCTGGATCATGAAATCGCCCAGGGAATGGACGAACTTCAACGTCCGACCTTCGGGCTCGCTTTGTCCGGCCTCTCTGCCGGTCTGGACGTCGGCTTCAGCCTGTTTTTCATGGCGGTGGTGCTCACCCTGATGGGTGGTGATCTGGCCGACCCCGGCACCCACGCGGTCGTCGCCAACATGTACCCGATCGGCTTCATCTTCGTCATCATCGGGCGCTCCGAGCTCTTCACGGAACACACGACCCTCGCCGTGTTTCCAGTCTTGAGCGGGCGCGCTGGGGTCGGGTCGCTCGCGCGACTCTGGGGGGTGGTCTACAGCACCAATCTCCTGGGGGCCGCGATCTTCGCCGCGATCGCCACCTGGATTGGTCCGCGCCTGGGAATCATCGACCCCGCCGCCTTCGGAGCCATCGCCCACGAGGTCACCGAGCCCGTGTGGTCGGTGACCCTCGTGAGCGGGATTCTCGCGGGATGGCTGATGGGTCTGTTGTCGTGGACCCTCTCTGCGGCACGCGAGACGGTGTCGAGAATCCTACTGGTCTGGTTGGTAACGGCCGGAATCGGACTCGCGGGACTTCATCACAGCATCGTCGGCACCGCAGAGGTTCTGGCGGGGCTCTTCACCCATGCGGTGGAGGCCGGAGACTTCGTCGCCTTCCTCGCGCCGGCCACCCTGGGGAACGCCCTGGGCGGCGTCATCTTCGTCTCACTCATCAAGTACAGCCACGCCACTCGCGACCGGCCCGCGACGCGCCGACTCCGTCGCTGAGGCCCCCGCGCGGCGCCGACCTCGGGCTCGGAGCACGAGCGGGACCGCGGCGCTCACCGCGATCCAGAGGAGCGCCGAGCCGAGCCGAGGCGGAGCCGCCTTACGGGCTGCACGGAGGGCGATCAAGGCGGCCGTACCACCGACCGGATGGGTCAACACCAGCGAAGCCCGTGGCGCCCGGGCCACGGCGAGGGCTTTCAGAAGCGTGCTCGACAGACTCATCAGGGCCTCCTCGATGATCTGGGGGGTCGACGTATACGAGACATGTCGACCAGAGGCGAGAATCGTGCCCGGTTGGAACGGAGCTTGCGTTGGATAGGGGACGAAGGACTCAACGTGTTTCACATCAAAAGGAGTAGACAATGGGAACGCCATTCGTGCTGTCAGCGGATTCTTTGGCGGGCAACAAGGTTCGCAACCGTGGCGGCGATCATCTGGGTGAGATCAAGGACATCATGCTCGACGTCCCGACCGGTCGGGTGGCGTATGCGGTCCTCGATTTCGGAGGCTTCATGGGGATCGGCAACAAGCTGTTCGCGGTGCCCTTCGAGGCGATGACGCTGGATACCGACGACCACTGCTTCGTGCTCGATGTCGACAAGCCGCGTCTCGAGGCCGCCCCCGGCTTCGACAAGGACAACTGGCCGACCCACGCGGACTACCAGTTCGTCGACCAGGTTCGGAGCTACTACGGGTTGGACGCGTATGCTCGGCGGCACCCCGTCGGCGTCTGACGCCGACCGCGGAGCCCGTTCAGTCTGCTGAACGGCCGAAGGGGCGGGCGCTGCCGAGCCAATCGGCGTCGCCCGCCCCTCTTTGCGTTCAGACATTCAACCAAAACGAACGATTCAGCTGGCCGGAATGCGAAGCACCTGCCCCGGATAGATCTTGTCGGGGTCTTCGAGCATCGGCTTGTTCGCCTCGAAGATCTCCGGATACCGCGACGCCTTCCCGAGGTATTTCGCGGCGATCGCCGACAGCGTGTCGCCCGCCTCGACCGTGTGCAACCGCGCCTGGGGCTTGGGATTGGTCACGACCATGCGGTCGTCGACCTGAGCCACGCCGAAGGTATTCCCGATCGTCAGCACGACCTTCTCTCGCGTCTCCTGGTCGGGAGCGTTACCGAACACCGTGGCCGTGCCAGCGTTGAACTCGACCTTCAGGGCCGTCACCCCCAACCCCATGCGGTGCACGGCGTGAGACAGTGCGTCGGCCTTCCGTTCATTGGCCGAGGGCAGATCCCTCGTCCCCACGGGCGCCGGTCCCTTCGGCGTTGCCTCGTCTTCGTCGCGCCCGAAGACCTTCTTGCCTGCATCTTTGATGAATCCAAACAGTCCCATTCTCAACTCCTGTGGTTCGTGGTGTGTTGGTGAGGTTCACCTGCGGTCGCGCAGGCCCTCGACGCCGGCCTTCTCGGCGCAATGATCACAACAGAAGAAGCGACCATCCGCTTCGAGGCCGTGGCCGATCATGGTGACGCCGCAGACCTCACAACGGGGTGCGAGATCGGCGATCGCACACTCGAAGGAATCGAACGTGTACGTACGGCCTTCCTTCACGATCTCAAACGATTTGTCGTAGTGGTTTCCGCAACGCGCACATTGTCCCATGACGGTTCTCCAGGTTGAACGACGGGTCTCTCTTCAGGCTCCTCGTCACGCAACTTCTGAGCCAACGCCTCCGGGCGGCAGCGGTTATATCACACTCGCCGTGGGCTGGCTTGGATCTTGTACCGGTAGGGGGCGGAGAATCTGTTCACACGCGGAGGCCTGAACGATGAACACCCGATTTCCGTCCTGGTATTGGCTTTTTCTCGCCGTGTGGGTTGGGGTGGCCGGCGGTGTGGTGGTGTGGGGACGGCGGGTGATGTCGGCTCCGGTCCCCCAGGCGACGTCGACCGGGACCGATCGGCCGGTGAGTGCCCCCGAGGCCTGGGAGCGCGCCCCCGCGGACGCGCCTTCGGCGGCCCCGCGGGCCCGGGATATCCGCCCCGAGTCGCCAGCGCCGGAGCCCCCCATCGTCGAGATCCCGAAGCTCGAGGCCCCGGTCGAGCTCGAACCGATGGAGAGCGCACCCCCCGTCGAAGAAACGGCCGCGGTCAGACCGCGGCGGCTGCCCGTCTCCGCCTTCTCGCTTGTCATTCCGGTGGCTGGCGTCGCTCCCGACGACTTGAGCGACACCTTCACCGACGCGCGGTCCGGAGGTCGGAGCCATGATGCCATCGATATTCACGCCCCTCAGGGCACTCCCGTGATCGCGGCGACCGACGGCGAGATCGCGCGACTCTTCGAGAGTGAGCTGGGCGGTCTGACCATCTATCAGGTCGCCGACGACGACAGCACCGTGCTCTACTACGCTCACCTCGACGCTTACGCGCCGGGTCTAGGCGAGGGAGACGAGGTGGCGCAGGGCACCGTCATCGGGTACGTCGGAGACACCGGGAACGCTGCCCCGGGCTCATATCACCTGCACTTCGCCCTGTGGACCACCGACGACCCGGATGACTTCTGGGACGGGGACTCGATCAATCCCTACTCGCTTCTCGTTCGGTAGCCGACGATCGGCGTTCGACGAATTTGACCGGGGTGCCCGGAGCGACGCGGCTCGCCAGATACAGCGCGTCCCAATTCGTGAGGCGCACACACCCCGCCGACGTCGCCGTCCCGATACTCTCGGGCGCGGAGGTGCCGTGGATTCCGTAGTGGGGCTCCGAGAGCTCCATCCAGACCGCCCCGACGGCATTGTTGGGCCCCGGCGGAATACGGGCCTCGGGCTCATCGTCGGGTACCGATTCCAGGATCGACGGTTGGTAGTGCCACCACGGATCTTTCGTAATCGAAACGATCGAGAACGTCCCGTCGGGCGAGGGATCGAACGTCGACCCCAGCGTCGCCGGGAAGTGGTACAGGATCGCGCCGTCGGCATCGAGCACCTGGACGAAGTTCCCGGAGGCCGACACGACGACCTGGTCGGCCGTCTCGGGCGCGTGGGCCGGGCGTTCGCCGACATTGGGCACCATCAGGGAATCGCCCGCCGCCAGCGAGTTCAACGCGACCCCGGGGTTCAGGCGCCGGAGCATGTCGGGGTGCACCTGGAACTGCTCGGAGAGCTTCTCTTCGAGAGATTCGTAATAGAGTCCATCGAGCTTCGCCTTCGCATAGATGTCGTCGGGAATCGCGACGAACGGGCCTTCGACGTGAGCCGGCGACAACGCGACGCGAACGACGGCGGGGGCCTGCCCTGCGACGCGAGCCAGAGCCTGGCGGGTGATACTGTCGGGGGTTCCGGTCGTGGGGAGCCCTTCGCGATACTGGAACCAGTAAATGGCGGTCGCCGTGTTCTGGCCGTCGCGCCCGTCGAGAATGCCGGGCGAAAAGCCTGCACGGTCGAGGTGTACCTGAACTTCCAGGGCCGCCATGGAATCGGCGGAGATCGCGTCGGGGTCGCCAGGCGTGGCGGCGACGCCGATGCTCATCATCACGACGGCCAGGAAACCTCCGGCCAGCAAGATCGGAATTAGAAAAGGTCGGATTTTCATGATTCCTCGAGTGCGCTCTGAGTGCGTGATCGGTTTGGCGGTACACATCGCTCGGTTTCCGAGCTGGCACTCGCTCAGACGCAAATTCGGTGCCGACCGAGATTTGTTCGCGGGAGGCATGTCTCTTGCGTCGAGGGAGTCCGACTGAGTGACCCCTTCGCGACCGGTATCGATGATCTCTCGAATTCAACGCGTTTGCCTCCTGCCCGCGCCCACGCCCGGCGTGCAGGCGTCCGCGCCGGCGCGCCTGCGCCACGCGGCGGTGTGCCTACTTCTTCTCAGCCTCCCTCTCGTCCAACCGCCGAAGGCCGCGGCTCAATCGACCGTCGCGTCCGGAGTTCTCGGCGCGGGCGGTGGATTCGTGGTGGGCACCTACTCGATGTTGGCGATCTACGTGACGAAGGCGCGCTTCGGGCACTTTCTCTTCTCGTTCGACGAGGTGCTCCAGATTCGGCCCGAAATTCTGCCCCTCGTGGCGGGCCCCATCGCCGGCGCCTGGGTGGGGGTCGAGTCGTCGACCGCCCTCGGCCGCTCGGTCGGGTGGGGTTCGCTGGGATTCCTCGGCGGCGGCGCCATCGGCGTCGGTGCGGGGCACCTCATCTGGGGCACGTCCGAAGGGCGGTGGGCGGGAGGCATCATCGGGAGTGCGATCGGGCTGCTGGGGGGAGTCGTGTTGGGCGCGAAAGACGCCTTCGACGAAGGGGAGCCCGGCCCGACCACGACGCTCTTCGAGTTCACCATCCCCCTGGGCGGGGGTGGTCGATGAAACGGCCGACGCCGGTTCGGCTCCTGGCCGCGGCGGCGCTGGCGCTGGCGAGCTGCACTCCGGCGCTGGCTCCGGAGTTTCGAGGCGAACCGCCGATGGCGTTTCCCGAACCCGACGCCGTGGATGCCGTCGTGTTTCTCATCGGCGATGCGGGGAATGCACTGCGCGGGACGTCCCCCGTGCTTCGCCATCTCGGAGAAAGTGTCGAGTACTGGTCGGAACGACTCGTGCGCGACTCGGCCGTGACCGTCGCCTTTCTCGGCGACAACGTGTATCCGGTGGGCATCCGGAGACGTGGTAGTGGGTTTTTTCCCGAGGATTCGTCGCGCCTCTGGGCGCAGATCGATGTACTCGACGGACCGTTCTCGCGGGCCCGGGGGACCGCGGGCGTGTTTCTCGCGGGCAACCACGACTGGGGCAATTCAACGGGCGAGTTCGGGCTCAACCGACTGCGTAATCAAGAGGCACTGCTCGACTCGGCCCGAGCCGCGGGCACCCCGGTGTGGCTGATCCCGGAGGCCGGCGATCCCGGGCCTCACACTCGTGACGTGCGCGAAAACGTCCGGCTCGTCGCGCTCGACACGCACTGGTTTCTGCAGTCCCCCGGCGAACTCGAGCGAGACGCCTTCTTCGAGCGGGTCGATAGCGTGATGGACGACGCGGAGGATCGCCACGTCATCATGTTGGCTCATCACCCCTACCAGTCGGCTGGTCCCCACGGCCTTCTAGCACCGGGAGCGAAGGCGATCGGACTGATGTATCTGATGCAGAAGTCCGGCACCCTCATCCAGGACCTCAATTCGCCGGTGTACAGCGACTTCAGAACGAACCTTCGGGCTGCGTTTCGGCGCGCAGGAAAGCCGCCGCTCGTCTTCGCTGCCGGCCACGACCATTCCCTCCAGGTGCTCGACCCCGACACCCAGGACGGGCCCGCCACGATTCTGGTGTCGGGAGCCGGGAGCAAACTGACTCAGCTTGCCGCCGCCGATAACCTGCGGTACGCGGCCACACGCCCGGGCTATATGGCGTTGATCTTTCGTCGCAACGAAGCGGTCGACCTCTACGTGTTCGCTGCGGAGTCGTCGGATCCAACCTGTCCCGCCACGCCGGCCCGGGATCGAATCGCCTGCATGGACCGCGAAACGGCGGGGATCCAGTTGGTCTATTCGGAACGACTGGCGCCGGAACAGTCGCTCGACGCTCCGGCAGATACCATCGGCGGCGGGAGATGACCCGACACCTTCTTTGGGCTGGCCTCCTCGCCATCGTTGGATGCGAGGGTGCTCCGAAGCTCCGACCCCCACCCCCGGAGTCCCAGGCCTCGGTTGCTCCGGCCGAAGCCCTCGAGGCCTCGTCGACCTTCGTGGTTCCCCTGAGAATCGACCTGTCGATGATCCTCGATGCGGTCGAGGAAACCCTGCCCCGCGCTTGGGGCGACATCGACTCGCTGATCGTGGCGGAGGATGGCGAAACGGAGTTTGCCGTCGAGTTGTCGCGCGGCGCGTTGGTCGGGAGTTTCGATCGCGACCTCGCGAGAATCGAGTCGGTCGTCGAATATCGCTTCCGCACAAGAATCGACCTGCCACTTCTGCCCGACGCCCCGGCCTCGTGCGGCTCCGACGACGAGCGTCCTCGAATGCGTGTGGCGGCCACCGCTCCGCTCCGCATCTCGCCATCGTGGAACCTCCAGATGGGAGACCACCTGCTCGAGATCGAGGCCTTCAGCGAAGACGACCGCGACCGGTGCGAGGTTACGATCCTGGGCCTCGACGTCACCGAGCGGTTGGTCACCGAGGCGGAGTCGTTCGCCGAGGATCAGCGCGCTACGATCGACGAGCTGGTGCAGGGGGTCGACATTCGATCGGACTTCGAGGGATGGTGGGACTCCCTTCAGGAGCCCGTGCAACTGGGTGATCGCGTGTGGCTTACGATTGGTCCCCGCGCGATCTCGGTGGAGCGTATTCGAGGTGCGGGAGAATCGATCGACGTGCAGGCGGTACTCGAGGCGAGTCCCAAGATCCATCTGGGGGCTGAAGCCCCGCAGGTCGAGCGCCATCCGCTCCCCCGTCTCGAAACCGTGACCGGCGCCTCGAATCCGGGATTCCGTGCCGTCGTCGAGACCAGCGCCGAGTATCCGGCCCTGGCCGAGACCGTCAGCGGCGCCGTTCGCGGGCGCACGTTGACCGCGGCAGGCAATTCGCTGCGGGTCGAACGGGTAGCACTCGAAGGGATCGGCGACGGGCGCGTTTCGGTCGCGGTCGAGGTGACCGGCGACGTCGAAGGCACCCTCTACCTCGTCGGCACCCCCACCTTCGATGCCACCGATCAGGTGGTGTTTCTGCGAGATCTCGATTTCGAGGCGGCCACGAACGACCTTCTCGTTCGCACGGCGGCCTGGGTCCTCGACGTGGGCGCTCCGGGGCTTATCGGCCAACGCACGCGGTGGCCCCTTCGCGAGCTCATCGAGTGGTCGACCGAAATGGCCGAAGATGGGCTGAATTCTGAAATCGCCTCGGGGGTTCGGCTGAGTGGCGGCATCGACTCGGTGCACGTGGCGAATCTGGTCGCCCTCCCCGACGGGCTTCGCATTTCAGCGTTTGCATTCGGTGTGCTTCAAGTCACGGTCGCGTCGAGGTAGGAGCAACACCCCCACCCAACGCAGGTGAAAGCACCATCGTGCGATTTGAACGACGACGGCCGTTCAATGCACGCGAGCACCCCCTTCCTGTGGGGATTTCCGCTCAGAATCATCGAATCGACAACGGCACGGCTGTTGCATTTCTCCGGGCTCATCGCTTCAACCTCCTTCCCCCGGAGTTTCCTTGAAAGTCTCGAACGTAGTGCATTCGCCCATCACGAAGCTCGCAGGGTATTTTTTCGCCCTTGCGGTGCTCCTTGGCGCAATCACATGGGTCATGCCCTGGTTCGGACGCTTGCTGATTCCGGAAATGCCGGGGTCGGAAGCCTTCCCGAGTCTGACCAGCGACATCGGCGGTCCGTCTCGCGCGATGATCGCGTCGGTCGTCGAAACCGTGCTCCTGGGGCTCCTGGCTCTCGTAGGTGCCCTCGTGGTCGCGGTACCCGTCGTCTGGACCTATACGGTCATCATGCGGCAGGAAGGGTATGATCGAGCCTTCGTGCGCATGTTGACGGCCCTGCCCCTGGTCGTTGCCGGAGTCGTTCAGGTCGTGCAGGGCGATCTCGCCATCGCCTTTGCGCTCGCCGGAATCGTTGCCGCTGTGCGTTTCCGCACCACGGTGAAGGACCTCGAAAACGCGGTCTTCGCCTTCGCGGCCATCGGAATCGGACTCGCGGCGGGCACCGGGAGTTTTACGCTCGCCGCCGCGATCTCCGCAGCCTTCTCGCTGCTCGCGATCGTACTGTGGAAGCTCAACATCGGTGCTGTCGAACCCAGCCTGGGGCTCAGCCACGGCGGCATCGCCCTCAGCGAGGCCCTCGTTCCGGGCGAATCACATCGCGCGGTGCGAGTCGGCGATGCCGACGGCGTTCGGCCCGTCGAGGCGACCGAATTGAGAGATCTACAAGACTCCATCGACCACCTCTCCGACTACATCCGTGCCGACGCCCTTCGCAA
This sequence comes from uncultured bacterium, assembly GCA_965366355.1. GTDB lineage: Bacteria > Gemmatimonadota > Gemmatimonadetes > Longimicrobiales > Gaopeijiaceae > Gaopeijia. The sequence goes on along the minus strand of CBDUEZ010000124.1, from coordinate 2,488 downwards.
GAAGCGGAAGTACGACACGCTGATCGTCGCCTACTCCCACGACGAGGCAGAGGCGAAGAAACACATGAAGGCCGTGCTCGACGAGCACACCAGCCGGTCGGTGCACGTCGACACCATCGAGCGCGACGATGGTGCGCTCGCGCTCGAGTATCTGGTTCGACTGAAGAAGAAGGTCAGCGTCGGCCTCATGATCAAGGATCTCGATTGTGGTGCCGGCAAGGTGCTCACCGCGGCCGAACTGAAGCCCGTGAAGGGCCTCCGCAAACGCCTCACCTGATGACGCCCGAGTGTCGTTCGGTGCAGCCGTCGTATTCATATATCCGGGATGGATCCATGTTCGCCTTTGCTCGCTTCAACCGTACTGCCACCGCTCTGCTCGCGCTCGTGGCGACCATTGGAACGGGTCCCGCCGGCCTCTCGGCCCAGGATCCCGACGTCGACGACATCGTGCCCCCGCCTCCGGCGATTCCCGCAGTGCTCCTGCCGGCCGCGGGCGACAGTGTGGTCGCGCCCCCGGGGGAGACGTTTCCGGCGGGTTGGTTCCACCGTTGGTTTCTGGGCGACCTCAACCGCCACTTGTGGACTCGGCCGATCGGTGTGCCCGTACTCGACCTGGATGCCGTGGGCGGTGGGTTGGAGGTCTCGGAACTCAGCGGAGGAAAACAGACGCTCGGCCTTCGCCTGAGCGGGAAAGATGGTCAGACGTATCAGTTCCGATCGATCGTGAAGACCGCCGCCCGGGCCCTGCCCGGCCCGCTCCGGTCCACGGCGGTCGAAGACGTGATGCAGGATCAGATGGCTGCACAGTTTCCACTGGCGGCGCTCATCGTGGCCGAGTTTCTGGAGACGGTGGGCGTGCTGGTGGCCAAGCCCCGCCCCGTGGTCATGCCCGACGACGCCCGGCTCGGCGAGTACCGCGACCTGTTCGCGGGCCGCATGGGGTGGCTGGAAGTGCGTCCCAATGAAGGAGAAGACGACTCCCCCGGGTTTGCGGGATCGACCAAGATCACGGGCTCGGAGGCTCTGTACGAACGCCTCAGGGAAGAGCCCAGGAACTATGTGAATCAGGAACGCCTTCTGAGGGCTCGGCTCATCGACTTCCTGGTCGGCGACTGGGACCGCCACAGCGATCAATGGCGGTGGGCCGCCTTCGAAGACGGTGAACGCACCCGATGGGAGCCGATCCCCCGCGATCGCGACTGGGCCTTCACCCGGATCGACGGCGTTCTCCCCAGGATTACCGCCATCTACTTTCCGAAATACGTCGGATTCGGGCCGGAATTCCCCAGGATCGATCAGTTGCATTGGAGCGCTCAACGCGTCGACCGGATGCTCCTCAACGGCCTCGGCCGCGGCCAGTTCGAGTCGATCGCCGCAGAAGTGCAGGGACTCCTCACCGACGACGTCATCGAGCGAGCCCTGGGCACCCTACCGCCCTCGTATGCGTCGGAAGTAGAGGTTCTGCGCCCCGCGCTCCGAGCTCGGCGCGACGGCCTCGCCGCCTACGCCATGGAGTTCTACGAGCTTCTCGCAAAGGCCGTGAGTGTGCACGGCACGGAGCTGTCGGACTCGGTCGTGGTCGACGAGGTCGAGGGGTCTACGCGGGTTCGTCTCTTCGCGGGCGACCTCGATGAACCGGTGTTTGCACGCATCTTCGATGAAGACGACACCGATGAAGTGCGCTTGTACCTGGCCGGTGCGGCGGATCACGTGTCGATCCTCGCTCGCCCCCGGGTGAAAATTCGGGCGGTTCTCGCCTCGGGCCGCGATCAGGTGGTCGATCAAACATCGGGCGCCAACGTCTACATCTACGACTCCGACCGACTCGAATCCCTGAATCTCGGCCCAGAGGCGTTCGCCACGACGGCTCCGGAGCTGCAGCAGGACAGTCTGCTGACCGGTTATCTGGCCTGGAACCAGCGGGATTGGGGAACGCAGACGATCCCGGTCCCGGTGGTCACCTTCGATTCCGACGACGGCCTCTACGTCGGCGCCGGGGTTCGACGCACGAGCTTCGGCTTCGCGGCGTCCCCCTATCAGAGCCAGGCCTCGTTCGAGGTATTGCGCGGATTCGGCGCCGAAGACTGGCTGTTCAAAGCGATGTTCGATCGCTCGCTCTCTCCGACCCTTCGATTGGAGACCCGGGGCCGCGCATCGTCGCACCACATCGTGCGCTACTTCGGTCTGGGCAACGAGACACGCCTCACCCGCGACGAGGGCGACTACCTGTCGCATCGCGGAGAGAGAGAGGCGACCGCCCGCCTGGTGCTCCGGCCCGGCGGCGGCTGGTCGTGGGGCGTCGGAGTAAACGTGCTCGACATGGGTCGCGTCGATCCGGGAGCATACGGGTTCGACAGTCTCGCCCCCCTCGGATCGGCCGCTCGCACCGAGGTGGCCGCGGTGGCCACCGCCGGCCTCGACACGCGCGACGACCCGGGTCTCCCGACGACCGGAGTACGGCTTGGACTATCGGTCCGCGCGGCTCCAG
>CBDUEZ010000123.1:0-11207 GCA_965366355.1 uncultured bacterium | reverse complement strand
TTGGTCGGGTGTGTAGCACTTCAGAGAGGTGGAACTCGATTCGCACACCCCTCTAAGGCAAAGCAGGGGCCAAGCGGTCCCCAAATGTCACAAGTCGTTGTATCGCAACGCGTTATTACCATCTACCAAGAGGGCTCACACGCGCCGATACCGGGCTCCGCTCTTGGAATTTGCAAGATGCTGGAGTTTTACAACGGTCAGGGGCTCTGCCCGCCCGGCTCCCCGATTCGGGCCCGGACCTGCCGGATTCGATCAGGGTCCGCATCGACCGCCTCCAACAGCTCACCCAGTCGGCGCCAGCCCTCCGGCCACTCCGGACGACGCGCCAGGGCCGCCTCTCGAGCTCGAATAGCAGCGGGGAGCAGGCCACCCCCTACATAGGCCTCCGAAAGGACACCCCACAACTCCGCGCTCTCGACGGCCGACGCGATTCCGCGGGTCGCGACCTCATGAGCCTCGCGGAAGCGGCCCTCCAGCAGTTCCAACTCGGCGAGAAGAACCCATGGCGAAGGCCGTTCCGGCTGAATCGCGACTGCTCGCTCGAGATACGGCCGGGCCTCGTCCAGCCGCCGCTGCTCCTTCAGGAAGGCTCCGGTGGCCGCCACCATGTCGAATCGGGTCGGGAGGGCCTCGACTCCCGATCGGTACGCCGCAGCAGCCTCGTCGAGGCGCCCGACGTTGACCAGCCCCTCGGCGCGCGCCTTGTGCGCCCTCCACGAGGTCGGGTGGTCCCGCACCAGGGTCTGCATCACGGTAAAGCTCGATTCCCAGGTCGGCGTCCGAACGAAAGAACGCACCGAGAGGCCCACGAGCACCAATCCGGCCAACGCCGCCGTCAGGCGCCTTGCTCGAAGGGGGGCCGTCGAGGTCGACGCCACGACCGAGGCCACGACGATCGAAAGGCCCACAGAGGGCAGGTAGAGGGTCCGCTCGGCCATGAGGGAGCCGGTCGCGAAGAGCAGGTTCGATACGGGAAGGATCGCCAGAAGAAACCAGGCGAGACCCAGCGCCGTGGCTCGCGACCTGGACCACAGCCAGACGGCCCCGCCGACCCACCCCGCAAGGACGACCCCTCCGACCGCGGTTTGCATCGCGGACGGTCCCGAGGCAGAGAAAATCACCCCCGGGTCGTAGTCCGCGGCCAACGATACGGGCCAGACGAGGAGCCTCACGTACTCCGTCCACAGGGGAAGGACGTGCGCGAGGCGCTCCGAGGGGCCGAGCCCGGCGAGCACCGCCGTGACATCTTCGCCCGCCAGGGCACCGAGGACCGAGTAGCGGGCCACGAGCAGGAACGCCCCGACGGCCCCCAGAAGAAGGATCCTCGGAAACTGAAGGACGAGGCGATCGAAGAGGCGCGTCCCCTCTCTGGGCTTCCCCGCTTCGACCAGAAGGAGCAAGATCGGAAGCACCACGGCGATTTCTTTCGCCCCGAACGCAAGACCGAAAAGGGCTCCGATGCCGAGGGTCCCCAGGAGCCGCGGAGCGAAGTCGGCCTCGCGGGTCTCGATATGGACCAGAATTGCGGCCAGCACCCCGAACGCCGACCAGAGTTCGGCCTGGCCGACGACATTCGACACCGCCTCGACATGCACGGGATGCACGGCGAACAGGCCGCCACCGACCAGCGAAGCGATCACCCGCCGGCGGCCGGACGACTCACCGCCCATCGCGCCGACGAGGTGGCCGCACAGCAGACCGACCAGGACGCTCACTGCGGCGTGCAAGGCCAGGTTGACGATGTGGAACCCCCGGGCATCGCCGTCGAAGGCCTTCCATTGGGAGGCGAATGCCGCCTGAACCACGGGGCGATACAGCCGTCCCACTCCCGCCTCGCCGGCCCAGTACGGCTCGCCCAGAGCGGCCCACGCGTCGCCGTCCGTGACCACGGGGTTCTGGACCACGATCCCCTGATCGTCGTAGGCGAATCCGTTCTTCAGACTGTTGGAGAAGACGGCGGTCGCCAGCACCGCGACCAGCGCCAGCGCCCTGGCCGAGTGGCTCAAGACGCGTCGGGCTCGACCGCGGAAGACGGGTTCTCGAGGCCCTCGAGCGCCCGCCTGGCTTCCCACATCGGAAGGGCTGGCGGATGCCACCGAGGGGCTCGCGGACCCGACATATTGAACTTCACGATCGACCAGATGGCCGAAACCCCATCTCGCCAGCCGATCTTCTTGCCTTCGGCATACGACCGCCCATCGTAGCTGATCGGAAGTTCGTAGACCCGAGCGCCCGACTGAGCCAGCCGCGCCGTCAGTTCCGGCTCGATGCCGAACCGATCTGCCGAGAGCGGCAGGGACTGGAGGAGTTCCCGCCGGACCATCTTATAGCAGGTCTCCATGTCGGTGAGGTTGAGGTCGGTGAACATGTTGCTGAGCAGGGTCAGCACCCGATTCCCCACACTGTGCCAGAAGAAGAGCACCCGGTGGGGGCCGCCGAGGAACCGACTGCCGTAGACCGCATCGGCCTTCCCGGAGAGGATCGGTTCTAGAAGCACCGGGAACTCCCGCGGATCGTATTCGAGGTCGGCGTCCTGAACCACGACCACGTCTCCGGTCGCGTGCTGAAAGCCGGTCCGGAGAGCGGCTCCCTTGCCTTGGTTGCGCGGGTGGAAGACGAGGGTGTCGATGATGCCCTCGGTCTCGAGATCGGGAAGAATGTCACGGGTGCCATCCGTCGATCCATCGTCGACCACGATCACCTCGGTCGTCAGGCCGACCTCGTCGACACGCCTGAGGAGCGACTCCACGGTTTCGCGCTCGTTGTAGACCGGAATAACGACCGATACCACGACATCGCCCCAGGGAAGGTCGTCCCACGCTCTGCGCCGGCGTGGATCGGACATGGATTTGTCAGACATGGGCTTCAGACCTCGATCTCGTATCGGTTCAGCTTGCGGTAGAGTGTCGACGGATCGATCCCGAGCACCTCGGCCGCCCGGGTCTTGTTGCCCCCCTCGGCCTGAAGAACCCAGGCGATATAGGCCCGTTCGATCACCTCCATCGACGGATTGGGGGGCAACCCGCCCGCCACCAGGCGCGGAGCCGGAGCCTCGCGGACCCGTTCCGGAAGATGCGCGGGCACCAACGCCGCGCCTTTCGAAACGATCAGGGCGTGCTCCAGAGCGTTTTCGAGCTCGCGCACGTTCCCGGGCCAGTCATACTCGGAAAGGAGCTGCAGAGTCTCCGGCGCCATCTCCGGAGTCCCATTGGTTCGTGCCCCCCCCATGCGCTCGAGAAAAAACTTCGCGAGCAGGGGAATATCGTCCCTGCGGTCTCGCAACGGGGGGAGGTGGAGTGCGATCACATTGAGCCGGTAGTAGAGGTCGCTTCGAAAAGCGCCGCGCCGGATCTCGTCTTCGAGCTCGCGGTTGGTCGCCGCGATGATCCGCACGTCGACGGAGATGGGCTCCGTCGCACCCACCGGGATCACTTCTCGCTCCTGAAGCGCCCGCAGCAATTTCACCTGCGTGGCGGGCGTGGTCTCGCCGATTTCATCGAGGAACAACGTGCCCCCGTCGGCGGCCTCCAGCAGCCCCCGTTTGTCCTTCACGGCGCCGGTGAACGAACCCTTGGTATGGCCGAAGAGCTCGCTCTCCAGAAGACTCTCGGGCAACGCTCCGCAATTGATCGAGTAGAATCCCAGCTCGGCGCGCTCCGAAAGCGCATGCATGTACCGGGCGACGACCTCTTTTCCCGACCCACTCTCGCCCGTGACGAGCACCGTCGAATCGGTCGGCGCCACCGTCTCGGCAAGTTGAAGCGCCTCGAGAAAGGGGCGGGCCTTGCCGATGGGGCGATCGCCGAGATGACGTTCCCTACGCCGAATCTCCTTCTTCAGGGCCTGGTTTTCGACCTTGAGCTGTCGCGCCTCGGCGGCCCGGCGACAGATCGCGAGGAGTTCGTCGTTGGCGAAGGGCTTCTGGAGGTAGTAGTAGGCGCCTTCGTTGACGGCCCGAACCGCCGACTGAAGAGAGGCCTGAGCCGTCATCAGGATCACGGCCATCTTCGGATCGACCTCCTGGGCCCGGGCGAGCACCTCGAGACCGGTCGCGCCCGGCATGCGAATATCGGTCAAGACGATGTCGGGTCGCTCCTCCGCCAATCGACCGAGTGCCTCCGGGCCGGACGAGCACACACTGACTCGATAACCCTCGTTCCGGAACAGGATCTGCAGAGTCTCGAGGATCCCGACCTCGTCGTCTACGAGGAGTATGTGAACCTCGTCACTCATTCGTCGTCTTCCGCTGGTAGGAACAGGGTGAATTCGGCGCCACCCGACGGAGCATCACCCACGAGGACCGCTCCCTCGTGCGCCTCGACCGCCCGATGCACGACCGCCAAACCAAGGCCGTTGCCGCCGCGCCGAGTGGTATAGAACGGGTCGAAGATCCTCTGGGCGGCCTCGGCATTGATGCCCGGCCCGGAGTCTCTCACCCGCAACCGCCACGCCGACGCAGCGTGTGGCGGCCCGGGGACCTCTCGACCAGGCACCCGACGAAGTTCGACCTCCACCCGCCCAGCATCGCCCGAAAACTGCACGGCATTGAGGACCAGGTTGAAGACGGCCCGATGGAGCAGGTCGCGGTCACCCAGAAGCGGAGCTTCACCCGAGGGGAGATCGAGGGACACCTCGACACCCGGGCCCAGCGCCTCGGGGTGCTGCCGGACCACCTCGCTGACGCGCGTGACCAGGCCGGAGAAGTCGACAGACTCCCGACGTCCCATACGCAGTCCCGAAAAATCGAGGAACTCGCTGAGGAGTCGACTCAGTCGGTCGGACTCGGTGAGGACGAGCCGCTCGAGAACTTCCCGATCCGCGGCCTCGCGAACCCCTCGACTGAGCTGTTCGACAGCCGACCGAATCGACGCGAGCGGGTTTTTGATCTCGTGCGCGAGCGAGGCGCTGAGCTCGGCAACGGCGCCCAGCCGATCGGCACGTCGGGTCAGGAGAGTAAGGGCCTCTTGATCGGTGATATCTTGAAAGAGGGCCGTCGCAGAGAAGGGGCCCGCGGCCCCGCGGTCCATCACCGTGGTCGAAATTCCGAGCGTGACCCGCCGGCCATCCCGGTCGAGATACGATTTGAAGCGGCGCTCCGCCACACCGTCTTCGATCGACCGGCGCAACACGTCGCCAAAGCCGGGCGCCATCGCGTCGAGGCGGGCGATCACTCGTTCCGCCGCCCACTCTCCCGGGTCGACACCCAGAAGCTTGGCCCCCGCCGGGTTGAGATACGCCAGCCGTCCGTCTTCATCGAGCGTCATCACCCCGGTCGCGAGCGTGTCGAGAATGACCGAGGTGTCGAGACGGAGCTGCTCCAGTTCCGACTCGACGCGGTCGAGCCGAATCCGGGTGCGGCGAAGGCGGTCACCGAGCACTCCGATCGCAACCGCGACCACCGTGAACAACCCCACCTGCAACGCCAGCGCCGGGGTCGGCACCCCCTCGTGAAGCAACAACGCGTCGGCGCCGAACAGCACGCTCGCGAGCACACCGGCAAAGACCCCACCGGGCAGCGGGAGCAGCAGAGCGGCTTCGGCGATCACCAGCACGTAGGTGGGCGAGAAGTCGCTCGCCGGGCCGCTCGTGAGATGAACGACCACGGTGACGGCCAACACGTCGAAGATGACCTGCAGATACCGAAACGCGTTGGAGGGCGACCGCGACCGCCAGCGAATCCAGGCAAGAGAAGCCGCCGTGAAGACGATCGCGATGACGAACGCCGTCGAGGCCACGGCGAGAGCGTTTCCCGCATCTTCGACACCGGCGAGGCCCACCCATGCCGCGACGACGATCGCGGCCAGCAGAGTCAAGCGGCCCAGAAAGACCCACCGGAGAATACCTCGGGGATCTAGAAACGGTGTCGGGGGGGTCGGCTCCATGCTCAGACGGTACCCCATGCCGTTGCAGGTTGCAATGCCCCGCAGTCGCAGATTGCAATACTCAGGAGGACGGCATTGGGGGGACCCCGTACACCGGGGAACGCTGAGGGATCAGCGCTGAGAACGCGCCGGTACCCGGAGGACCTGACCCGCGAAGATCTTGCTCGAGCGCAGGTCGTTCGACGATCGGATGTCGGCGATGGAGACCCCGTGGTCGCGGGCGATCGTCCACAGCGAATCGCCCCGGCGTACCTGGTAGGTCTCGATCAGTGACGCGGCCTCGGCCACCCGTTCGGCCGACCGCGTAGTCGTCGGTTCGTCCGCCGAAGCGACCCGGCTCACATACGACGCGTAGGGCTGCGGGAACAGCGCGATGTGATAGTGCGCCGGGTACCGCTCGCGCGTGGCCTCGAGCACGCCGGAGCCTTCGAGACTGATGAGCACGCCCTCCAGCCATTGTCGACAGTTGCGATCCCCGCTGTAGCGGAGATCGATCGCCATCCCGGTTGGGTGCACCGACCGGTCCGACGCATTGCGCGGTTGCCGCGACTGGGGCCGGGTGAGAGAAGTGACGACGAGTTTCTCACCACAGGCGGCGCGGTACTGGGCGGCGAGTCGGCGAATGAACAACTCGCCTTCGGGCCGTGCGTAGGGGAACGACACCGCGTGAAGATCGAAGTCGCGGTTCGCCCGCACCGGAACGAGATACCCCGACTCCACGAACTGCCTCACCTGCGACGAGTTCGCGATGTAGGTGAAGTCGTGCTTCTGAGCCTGAGCATTCTGCACATCCAGCGATCGGGCCGACCCGGCAAGACTCTGCGCGCCCAACGCCGACGTACCGCCACCCAGCCCGACGGCGAGCAGGACCGCCAGGGCCGAAATACGAAGGGTGCGCAGGCGCAAAGACAGGGTCATCGGGTGCGATCGCTGATGGTTGGAACGAGGGCGGGGAGTTACGCCGATTCACCACCAATAAACATCTGGAGCCGAACGCACAAGAATCACGTTCCGGACTCCGAGCGTCGCCCCCGGCTCGGTCGACCCGAACCGGGGGCGCTGCTCAGCTCGAATCAGCCGCGTGCAGCGGCGAACCGCTCGGCCACCTTGGTCCAGTTCACCACGTTCCAGAAGGCCGCCAGATAGTCGGGGCGACGGTTCTGGTAGTTCAGGTAGTACGCGTGCTCCCAGACGTCGACACCGAGGATCGGAGTTTTTCCGTCGCTCAGCGGAGAGTCCTGGTTGGCGGTCGACACGATCGAGAGGGATCCGCCCGACACCACCAACCATCCCCACCCGGACCCGAACTGCCCACCGGCTTTCGACGCGAAGGCCAACTTGAAGTCGTCGAACGAACCGAAGGCCGCGTCGATCGCCGCAGCGAGGTCACCGGACGGGGCACTGGCCCCGCCGGGGGTCATCACGTCCCAGAAGAGCGAGTGATTGACGAAGCCCCCACCGTTGTTCCGTACCGCCCCCTGAACCGCGGTCGGGAGCGAGGCCCAGCTGGCGACGAGGTCCTCGGCCGATCGGCCATGCAACTCGGCATGGTCGGCAAGCGCCGCATTGAACTTCGCCGTGTAGCCGGCGTGATGTTTGGAGTGGTGGATCTCCATGGTACGCGCATCGATGTGCGGCTCGAGTGCGCTGTAGTCATAACCGAGTGCGGGAAGTTCGAACGGGTAGCCCATCGCGGACGGCCTCCGGAAACGTAGGGTCGAGAGGTTCAAGGAACAGGCAGAATCAACCCCCGCCCTCCCCGACGGTTCCGCCGAGGGTCTCATCGGCGTAGAGTCGAGGAGTTCGATCGCGCCTCTTCTCACGTGGACCATCGCCACTCGATGTCTTCGTTCGATTCCCTTCAGCCGCGAATTCTCCTGGTCGACTGCGACGCCTTCTTCGTGCAGGTGGCGCGGCTGGAAGACCCCGACGGCGCGGGTCGGGCTGAGTTTCTCATCGTGGGCGGCTCCGCCAGCGGCCGGGGAGTGGTGACGTCGGCTTCGTACTCCTGCCGCGCGATGGGCGTGAGGAGCGCGATGCCGACGGGTCGAGCGCTTCAGCTGTGCCCGCAGGCAACGGTGGCCCCGGTCTCGCGGTCTGCATGCTCCGAGCGGAGTCGGCGGGTTCGAGAGGCGCTGGAGGAGCTGGCTCCGGTCGTCCAGGCGGCGTCGATCGACGAGTTCTATCTCGACTTCACCGGGACCGAGCGACTGCTGAAGGGGGAATCCCTCGAACACACCGCGAGGCGCGTCAAAGACGGAGTCTTCGCCGCGTCGGAGATTCGCGTCTCGGTCGGAGGGGGAGTGAACCGGCTGGTCGCGAAGCTGGCCGTGGGACGGGCCAAGCCCGACGGTGTCTTCATCGTGGCTCCCGGCGACGAGGCCAGCTTCGTCGCCGAACTGGAGCTGGCTCAACTCCCGGGAATAGGCCCCGCCCTTCTCACCAGCCTTCGTGACAAGGGGCTCAAGACCGTGGCCGACGTGAGGAGAGTCGATCCGGCCTGGCTCGAGCGTTGGTTCGGCGACTCCCGTGCCCGATGGCTCCGTAGGCGGGTGTTCGGCGTGGACGACTCACGCGTCTCTCGTCACGAGCCCCGGAAGTCGATCAGTTCGGAGCGAACCTTCTTTCGTGACCTGCATCGAGCCGAAGACCTCGAGCGCGAGCTTCTCCGGCTCACCGTCTCGGTCGCCGGTACCATGCGGGCCAAGGGACTTCGCGCACGCACGCTCACCGTCAAGATTCGAGACAGCGACTTCAAGACGCGACAGCGCGCCCACACCTTCCCCGAAGCGGTCGAGTCGGAGAGCGTTCTGTATCCGACCGCCCGAGAGCTGCTCGCCGACCTCCGCCGTCTCCGCCGCACGGGCGCCCGGCTCCTCGGCGTTGGTCTCACGAACTTCACGGCAGGCGACACCGCGCGGCAGTTGGCTCTCTTCGACGGGCCCGACGACCCCGAGCACGAGAGTGAACGCGACCGCCTCCTGGCGCATACCGTCGATGGACTACGCTCTCGGTTCGGCCACGATGCGGTTCTGCCCGGTCGAATCGTGCGGGGCCCACGGCCACCCCCCACCGACGACCCTCCCGACTCCGAAAAGCCTTGAATCCATGACCCGTCCCTTCCCCTTCTCGGCGCGACGGCCCGTGCTCATCGGCATGGTGCATCTCCCGGCGCTGCCCGGCGCCCCCGGCAGCCTACTCGGCATGGATCAGATCCTCGAGCGCGTGCGGGCGGAAGCGTCGGCTCTGGTCGACGCCGACTTCGACGGAATACTCGTGGAGAACTTCGGAGACGCCCCGTTCTACCCCGATCAGGTACCCGCGGAGACGGTCGCGGGGATCACACGAGCGGTCGTCGCGGCACGCGAGTCGGCGAATGGCCTCCCGGTCGGCGTCAACGTACTCCGAAACGACGCCCGTGCGGCCCTGGGCATCGCCGCCGCCACGGGTGCCGCATTCGTTCGCATCAACGTCCTCGCCGGTACGATGTGGACCGACCAGGGGCCCATCGTCGGCCGAGCCCACGAGATCGCCCGCGTTCGTCGGGCGCTCGTGCCCGGGTGCGCCCTCCTCGCCGACGTGCACGTCAAACATGCGGCACCGACCCCCGGGAGACGACTGGACGACGAGGCGCGCGACTCATGGAGTCGGGCGGGCGCCGACGCCCTCATCGTGTCGGGGGCGGGTACGGGACGCCCCACGGATCCGGCGCGCGTCGAAACCGTCCGCTCGGCCGTTCCCGATGCTCCGCTGTTCGTGGGGAGCGGCGCCACGTCCGACAACGCTCGTGCTCTGTTCGAGGCGGGAGCGACGGGTTTGATCGTCGGGTCGTCGATTCAAATCGACGGGCGGGCAGGCGCCGGCATCGATGCGGCGAGAGCGCTTCAATTCGCGGGGGCCGCGCGCGGCACTTCTTCCAACTAGTTTCCAACCATGCACACACGACCTTCCGACCCCATTCAGTTCGATCACCGCCGTTGGATGACCCATCTTGGACGGGGCGCGCGCCGTCGCTGCCCCAACTGCGGAGGAGGCGGCTTGTTCCAGCGATGGATCGTGATGGAGCAGACGTGCCCGAACTGCAATCTGATCCTCGATCGCAACGAGCCCGACTACTTCCTCGGCAGCTACGTGATCAACTTCGTGACCGCCGAGTTCACGATCGCCGCAGGCGCTCTGGCCGTCATCCTGATGACCTGGCCCGACGTGCCCTGGACCGCCCTGAAGTGGGCCCTGATCGGCCTGATGATCCCGGGGCCCATCGTCTTCTATCCGTTCGCGAAGACGCTCTGGCTCGCGATCGACCTGACCCTTCGACCGCCCACCTGGGCCGACTTGTCGGGACACGGTGAGAACGTGGACGCCCCCACTCCGAACTGACGAACGAAGAGGCCGCCGGCATCTGCCGACGGCCCCTTCGTGATCAGTCTCCCTTCGCCTTCGCGTCCGCGTTGCCGATCCAGGGCTTCCGCTCGAAGTACGACGTCGTCATCTCGCGCACCTGCCCAGACAGAAGGAGCAGGGCGATCAGGTTCGGTACGATGACGATCGCCAGGGCCACGTCTCCGAGCGACCAGACCACCGCGAGCGGTGCCACGGCGCCCACGAAGTGCATCGCCACGAAGACCGCCTTGTACGGCAGGATCGCCTTGGGACCCCAGAGGTAGTTCGCGCAGCGATCCCCGTAGTAGCTCCAGGAGATGGCGGTGGAGACCGCGAAGAGCAGAACCGAGGTCACGACGATGAACTGCCCGAAGGTGCCGGGGAGCCCGACACCGAAGGCCATGGCGGTCAGTGGAGCGCCGCTCTCGACGGCGTCACCGAACAACGAGGTGTATTCCGTCCCGTCGGCGGCGACTGCCCGTCCCTGTTCCCCGTCCCCCGCGGGGTAGACCGTGCCGCTGAACACCATCGTCTGCGCCGCGTCGACGTAGAGCGTCTCGACCGGGCTCTCATGCCAGGCAACCGCCACGACGCCCACGCTGGATACGTCTTGCACCCCGTTGGCGATGACGATCTCGGCCGGCGACGCGATGCCCTGGTAGCGCCCATTCTCGCCGAGCGCGACGTACGAGAGGTCACCTCCGGTGAGCTGGATCTCGGTGGGATGCCTCGCCTCGTGCACACCCGTCATGATGATGACCAGGGCCGTCATCGTGCAGATCACGATGGTGTCGATGAAGGGCTCGAGGAGCGCCACCACACCCTCCGACACCGGCTCATCGGTCTTCGCGGCGGCGTGTGCGATGGGTGCCGAGCCCTGACCCGCCTCGTTCGAGAACAGTCCCCGACGAACACCCCACATCATCGTCACCAGGAAGGCGC
>CBDUEZ010000122.1:0-11229 GCA_965366355.1 uncultured bacterium | reverse complement strand
GACAGTCCGCGCACCCGAGTGGGAATCCTGTGCCGGCGTGCTCCCCGTCGTAGTCCGCCTGGTGGCACGCGACGCAGTCGTTCTGTGAGGCGGGTGGGGCAAAAAGAAGTCCGAAATCCGGGACCGTGTGGCAGGTCACACATTCGGCTTCAGCATGCCGTCCCAGCAGTTCGAAGCCGTTCGCGAGGGACGGGTGATCGATGGCGACCCGATCCCACTCGGTCTGCTCGTGGCAGTCCAGGCAGGTGGTCGGAAAGCCGGACCCGGCGTGTTCGTCGTCGTAGTCGAGCTGATGACAGACGACGCAGTCCTCCTGGCTCGAGGGGGTCTCGAAGAGCACCCCGCGATGGCCGTCGCTGTGGCAATCGGCACAGTCGAGCGGAGCGTGCCCCCCGAGAAGATCGAAGCCGGTCAACCCATGGTCGAAGTCGCTCACCACCCATGCGTTGAGGGTGTGACACGTGGTGCAGTCGGTGTCGACCGTCGAGCCGGGATGGTCGCGATCGAAATCCACCTGGTGGCAGGCTACGCAGTCGTTCGCATCGTCGGTGGCGAAGATCGACTCCATGCCCGGAACGACGTGGCATGAGGCACATTGAACGTCCTCGTGTGCTCCCAGAAGCGGAAAACCCGACGACGAGGCGGCGTGGTCGAAGAACGGCGCGTCGGTCCAACCGAGGGCGGTGTGGCAGCTGGTGCAGTCCGTGGGGTACCCAGCCGCTTCATGGTCGACCGTCTGCGCGGATGTGTACGAGTCCATGTGGCAGGCGGCGCAGTCCGGTTCGATGCCGGTGTACACGCCCGGCCCTTCATCGGCATGGCACCCCTGACAGGGGACGTCGAGGTGGGCCCCGTCGAGGGGAAGAGCGGTGCGCGCGTGGATCCATTCGCCGTCCAGTTCGGTGAAGCTCTGGGTGGTGTGACAGGAGGTGCAATCATCGAGGATCTGCCCCTCATGCACATCGATGTGGCATGCGGCGCAGTCGTCGGCTTGAAGGTCGGGTGTGTCGAATCGGAGGTCGATGTGGCACGTCGCGCACTTCGCTGCGACGTGGGCTCCCGTGAGAACGAACCCGTCGTCTTGTCCATGCGTGAAGTCCGGCTGCGCCCGTAGCTGTGTCCAGCCTTCGGCGGTGTGGCAGGCCGCACAGTCCAGCTCAGCGGGGAGGGGTCCATGCGGGTTCTGTTGCGACGACCCCCGTGCCGGCGCGCCGACAACGAGAGCCGTCATCGACGCGTAGACCCACAGCGTCCAGCGGTTCACGACGTCCCTCCATGGCAGTCTCGGCAGTCGGTTCCCAAAGGCCTGTAGAGGGTCATCACGCCGCCCCGGTCGTTCGGCTCGGTTCGGTGACAGTCGGCGCAGTCTAGTGCGGTGTGGCCGCCGTCGAGGGGAAAGCGGGTCGCGTCGTGGTCGACGGCCACCGGTAGAAAGGAATCGATGCCGTGACAGCCGTCGCAGCCCCGGCCCACGAACTGCCCCCCATGTGGGTCGTCGGCCTCGTGGCAGCTCACACAGTTCTCTGGGACTCCCAGTGCGAACTCCAGTCGGCCATCGCTCGACTCGTGACAGGTCGCGCAGGGAATCACGGCGTGCGCTCCCTCCAGCACGAAGGCGGCCTCGCGATTGTGACGAGCGAGGTCGTACGACGCCGGAAGCCAGTTCACTTCGCCGTGGCAGTCGGTGCAGACCCCACCCGCCGGGAGGTCTTCGAAGAGCCCGTCGTGAGGGTCGGTGTGACATGTGGCGCAGGTGCCGGCCACTGGGCGCGGAAAGGCGTGGTCTCGCGTCGAGGAGTCGAAGGTCATCGCGATGCCGCTGAGCCCCGCCACGCGTTGAGCGTCGTGGCAGTCCGCGCATTCCATCGCCTCATGGCGCCCCACGAGGTCGAACCCCGTCGAAGCGTGATCGAATCGCGACGCGACCCGCTCCCGATCGACCCCTAGCCAGTCCCGCGTGTCGTGGCACGATTGGCAACGGTCGTCCATCGCACCGTCGTGGGGATCCGCATGGCAGGTGGCGCAGCCTTCAACGCGGAGTCCGTCGAACCTCAGAGCCTCTCCCCGGGGCCACGGGCCGGACTCGACGTCGGCGGGCAGATCGGTGTGACAGCCCCGGCAGTCGGCGCCTCGATGGCGTCCCGTCAGAGGGTAGCGCGTCTCTGCGTGATCGAAGCCGGGGGCGCCGTCCCAGGTGTCCTGAGTGTGGCAGTCGGTACAGGGTTGGTCCGCAAACGTGTCGACATGGGGGTCGTCGGTCGCGTGGCAATCGTCACACCCGGTAGCGAGGCCCAGGAACGTGCGCTCGAGCGCGCCCCGATCTCCCTTCACCTGCCGCACGGCGGGATCGGCGATGCGCGTCGGGGTGTGACAGCTGCGACAGTCGACGACTTCGTGCGCCCCCTCCAGAGGGTGGCCGGTACGCTCGTGGTCGAAGGCGAGGGTGTCGAGCTTGACCAAAGCGAAGTCGGCTCCGAAGTGGTCCTTGTGACAGCTGGCACAGTCCGGCTCCGCGAGCGTGGCGTGAAAACCCTGCTCGCGCTCCAGTCGGGCGGCCAACGGTTGATGGCAGTCGAGGCAGAGGTCTCGGCTGACACCCCGGCGGCCCAACTGGTGACATTGGGTACAGTTCCGAATGCCCTCGAGACCGCTGTGGGGCGCCGACAGCTTTCCCGGCGAGATCAACTGCGCTTCCGCCGGTGCTGCGGCGGCCAGGATGGCCACGAGCGCGATGAGCCGTGCGACTCGACTCGGCGAGCCGTACCTCATTCTGGCGGACCCTCCAGGCGCCGCAGCGCCCCCTCGGCGCGTCGACGGATGGTGGTGTCGGTCGATGTGGTCAGGACGCGTTCGAACCAGCCGCGGGCGCCCCTGCGGTCACCGGCGTTCGCCCGCACGGCTCCCAGGTCGTAGAGGGCCACGACGTCGTCCGGGGCCTGGGCGAGGCGCGCCTCGAGCACATCGGTGGCCTCTGCCCAGTGCCGCAACTCGGCCAATACAGCCGCGAGGTCATATTGGGCATCGGCTCGCTCGGGGTCGACCGCGACGGCACGGCGGTACAAGGCGACGGCCTCGTCGGGCTGATGACCGTCATGGAGTAGGCGTGCGAGCTCGAGGAGGCGATCGGGGTCGTCGGGCGATTCCGCCAGGCGCGCTCGGGACTCGGCGAGTCGGGCTTCGAACCCAGGGGCGACGGGGGCGGGGGCGTCGGTGCGAACCCCGGCTGCTTCGTGCGCTCGAGCCACGGCATCGGCGGCCGCCGAAGAAGGTCGCGCGGCTTCGGTCGACCGCCGGGCGAACAACACCGAGACGACGGCGATCCCGAGGAGCAACGAGACGATGATCGGAAGCCGGTCCCGAGTCGGCATGATCAGAAGATCCAGGTGTAGCCGAAGGCCACGGCCACGGCGACATGCACGGCAAGGATCAGGAACATCGTCACGGCGAGGGGAAGGTGTATGACGTGCCAATACCGAAAAAGGCGTTGGAACGGCTGGAGCAGGAGCGCTTGCCGTTGAAGCCGGTGGCGTTGAGTGGCGATGGCGAGAACCGGGCTGTGCAGCTCGGTTGGAATCGAGCGGGTCTGCAGAAAACGACGGACCTCGCGCTTCTGCCTCCGCCCCTGGACGTCGGAGCGGACGGCGAGAGCGAGAGCCCCCATCATGCCCGGCGCGCGCGCTGGCAACGGGTCGCGTTCGAGCAGGGCGCGAAGCTCGTCGGCCGCGCTGCCTGTCCGCTCCTGGAGGGCATCGAGGAGTTGTCGACTCCGGTCGCCGACCGCCTCCAGGTCGAGGAAACGTCCGTGAATGGTCTTGGGGATCCGAGCGTACACGTAGCGGCCGAATACCCCGCTGGCGACCACGACGGCCATGCTCCAGAAGGCGACCGAGATGACGCCACCGAACTTGAAGGTGGTGTGAAGCATCACGAAGTACGGCCCCAGGGTGCAGAGAAAGATGTGCACCTGCAGCCAGTGCCGGAGAGCACCCCACGAACTCAGCCAGGGCACCCGCTTGCGCACCATGTACCCGACCACGCCGAGCGATATCATGGCGGTGCCGACGATTCCGAGCCCTTGGCCGACGAGCCCCGTGGGCCCCCACTGATCGGCCAGAGGTGAATAGGCGCGCTCCGCGAGCGGGGTGAGATAATACTCCAGCCCCGGAACCGTGACGGCTCCGGCAGCGCTGATCCAGATCACTGTGAGTATGAGCGGCAGCACCGACGGTTCTTCCTTGGCGACTATTAGGTCGTGCCTAACCTTACTAGCGTTAAAGCAAGAAACGTACCGGTGGCGGAACCCCCGTTTGGCGCAGCGGCTGGCGGGTGGTCGGGGTGTTTCGGGACGCGGAGCAGCACGTTTCGAGACGTGGTCGCGCAATTATTGCCGGCAAAGGAAGGCGCTGCCTACGATGGTGCTCCAGGGCGACTCAGGTGGCCGGTCGGGGTGCCCGCACCGCAGCCGCCGGAAGGCGCACCGCCAGCAACCACCAACACAGAGCGGCCTGAAGGGCGACCGTGGCGACCGACAGCCACCAGAGGTGCCGCAACTCGAACCCGTCCTGCCGCGCCATCCACAAGGCGGGAAGCAGAAAGGTGGCCAGGCGGGTGCCGCTCGCGAAGAGCGAAGGAACGGTGTTGCCGAGAGCCTGGAACAGCCCCGAGCAGGTGAAGATGATTCCGGTCGCCACGAAGTTCCACGAAATGATGCGGAGATATTCGGCTCCGACCTCCACAACGGCGGCGTCGTTCGTGAAGAACCCCACCAACACCTCGGGCCGCCACTGGCAGAAGGCGGTCAGCAGGATCATGAGTGCCGACAAGGTCGTGACGGCCGTGCGAAACGTCTGGCGCACGCGCTCCGGCTTTCCGGCGCCGACGTTCTGGCCGGCCACGGGCGCCGCGGCGAAGGCGATGGCCATGGCCGGCAGGAAGATCGCCTGCATTACGCGCGAGCCGATGCCGAAGCCGGCCTGCGCCTCGGGACCGAAGCCTCGAATCAGCCCATAGACCGCCGCCGTGTAGACGAAGATCAGCACGAACTCGGCCCCCGGCGGGATGCCGATCGCGAGAATGCGCTTCCACTCCAGCCATCGGGGACGCGCCAGGCTCAGGTCGAAGCCCACGTAACGTTCGAGCCGCACGAAATAGACGAGCATGAGGACGACGGCGACGGCGATCGAGATCGTCGTGGAGATTCCGGCACCGGCCACACCCAGCGGGCGGCCCGTCAACCAACCGGCGATCATGATCGGCGAAAGGATCGCGTTCAGGATCACGGTGGAGACCTGCACGATGATCGTCGGGGTCACGATCCCCGTGCCACGAAGGGCGGCGCCCATCGAGACGAGTGCGAACTGGAGCGCCAATCCCGGAATGAACCAGCGGAGGTAGGTGCGGCCCGCTTCCATGGTTTCCGCATCGGCGCCGAGGGTCGCCATGAAGGCGTTCATGGAGGTGTACCCGACGACGAGGGTGACCCCCGCACACAGCGCCGCCAGCGCGAGACTCTGGTTGAAGACGACATTGGCGTCGTGGCGGTCCTTGCGGCCGCTGGCCTGCGCGATGAGCGCCATGGTGCCCACGGCGAGCACCTGTGTGAGCGCCATGACCAGGAACTGAACCGTACCGGCCGAGCCGAGGCCCGCCAGAGCGGCGTCGCCCAGCCGACCCACGAAATAGAGATCGACGAGGTAGTAGAGCGTCTGAAACACCATACCGATGGCAATGGGTACGGCCATTCGCGCGAGGTGGCCCGGGATCGGACCCTCCGTCATGTCCTGCACAGGGAGTCAGCCTTGTTCGGAGAGAGGGGTGCCGGACGTGGGGTCGCCGATCTCGGGTGGGGTCGGCGGTCGAGCGTCCATCGCTGGGGCAGCCAGGCGCAGGGCATAGGCCCGTAGGTCGTCGGGCCAGCTGGAACTGTGGGTCTGGAAAGCGGATCGATCGGATCGAAAGAGTGCCCGGATGGTCTCTTCATACCCCGCGAAGTCGCCCGCCACCGCAGACAAGAACCGGTAGGTTGCGTCTTGCGCCTTTCGTGCCCGATCCCGAGCCTCGTGGGTGCGGCGAGCGTCGTCGACCAATCGGCGCAGAGTGGCCGACGCGCCGCCCCGTTGGGCCGACAGCCAGGCCCAGTGCCGAGGCAGCAGGGTCACCTCGCGCGAGACCACCCCGAGTCGAGGCCGCCCGCGCCCCCGATGGGGGGCTTCGTCGTCGCCCGCACGTCGAAGGGCGGCGACTCGGCGGTCTGCCCGCGCCTCGATATCGGCGCGGGGGCCACCGAGATCGAAGTCGATCACGCCACCCGTCAGATCGCTGAAGATCAGGGCGGTCCGGGGCCCCTGGTCCGCGCCCATTCGGAGCAGCTCGATCGCAACTTCAGCCAGCGTGCCCGAGGCGATGAGGCGGCCCTCATCGAATGCCGAGAAGGTCGGCGCGGCACTCGTGAGGAGATCGGTCATGGCCCGAAGCTAGTTCAACCGGAGGCGTTGTCAATAACACCCGGGTAATAATGACAGGGGAGTCGAAAGCACGGCAGTCGGCCGAAAGGTCGGCCCGGGCGCACTTGCCCGCGAATGGCCATGCCGCATACCGTTCACGCTCGGCCGCCGGCCGATTGAAATGACCGATGTCCCCGGCAGGAGGAGGGTCGTTGATGCCTTCGTTCGTTCGTATTGAGGCAATCAGTGGTGTGAGGAGTCGCCGAGCGTGGCTCGCCCTGGTATTCGTGGCGCTACCGGCCACGGGGGGATGCTACAAGTATCTGCCCGCTCAGATCGACCCGGCTCCCCCGGTCGGCCAGGATGTGAGGCTCGTCGTCACGCGAGACGGGGCGGCGGAGTTGGAGCAGGTCTCCAGCCTGAACAGCGCCATCGTTCCGCAGATCGAGGGCAAGATCGAAGCTGCAGAGGCGACGCACTTCATGATCCGCGTGCGTCAGCGCAATGACGAGGCGCAGCAGGGCATGGGCAACAATATCGCTCAACTCGTACGTGTGCCCACCAACCAGATCATCGGCATCGAACTCCGCGAGATCGATGTGCCGATGACGGTACTTGCGATCGGTGGGGTCGTGGGTGGGGGTACGATTCTGCTTTTGCGGATCATCGATGCCGTGGGGTCGGACAACAGTCAGGACGTGATCGATCCAAACCTCTCGGTACGGATTCCGTTCAGCTTTGGGATCGGCCGCTCCCCCTGACCCGAATCGGGGTTGGGACCCACCCTTAGGTTGGTGGCGAAAGGCCGGTGGAGAATACGAGAGAGCGGGGTGGGGAAGTCGATCCCCCACCCCGCTCTTTTCGTACTGGGTTAGCCTACACCCGCCGAACGATCAGCCGCCTACACCTGGCACGTTCGGATTGCGATCCCGCTCGCCGGCGGGAATGTCGAAGCAGAACGGGCCCCGCGTGTACTGAGTGAAGAGCGGGGTGTAGCCCGGATGGTTCGGGTCTTCCCAATTCGGGATGTCCAGCGCACCCGGTGCATTCGTCGCAGCCCAGCGGCGTTCATCGGGAGCGGCCCGTCCTTCCAGCCACATCTCGATCCGACGCTCACGCTTCAAATGTGTCCAGGCCTCGGTGGCGTCCGCCGCGGTCAACGCCTCGAGAGGCGTGCTTCCGGGCGAGACATACCCGTTGGCGTCCGTGACGTCCGCCACGTTGGCGGTCCGGACCTGGTTGATCAGGGCCATGGCAGCGGCAGTCGAGCCCGCTCCGGCACCCCGCAGGGTGGCCTCGGCCTGAATCAGGCGCATCTCATCCGCACTCGCGATGTTCACATCGTCGTTGCGGGAGGTGTACTTGAGCATCGGCTTGTACGGAACCTGCCCAAAGCCCGAGAGGCTTCCGACAGCCACCGGATACGCATCGGCCGTGCCCCACCGCACCCGAGGATCACCCGTGTTCAGGTAGTAGTCCTCGTAGAAGGTGAACTTGGTGGTGTACGAGCGGAACGTCCCGCTGTTGGCCTCCCAGATATAGTTGTAGAGACCGGATTCCGACTCGTCCTGGTCGAGCGCCAAGACGAAGCCGTCGGTCACCTGCCCCGCGTCCTCGAAGGCGTTCTGCCAGTTTCCAAGCCAGAGGTGCGCCTGGGCGCGCCCCGCGTAGGCCGCGTTCCGCTGTTCTGGAGTCGCGGCAAAGCTGAGCGCCGAGGTGAACGACTCGACCGCCCGCTGGAAGTACGGATCGGTCGTGCCGGCAAAATACTCCGGCGGGTCGGTGTTGCTCGGATCCGTGCTCGGAAGCACGGTGTCGCACCACCACTCACCCAGGATCCGGTACGACCAGCCCGCCCAGAGATGGGCCAGGTACATGCGCTCGTCGCTGGCACCCGCCGCCGTGAACCGCTGGATCGCGGTCTCGGCTACGAACCGGGCCTGATGCATTCCTGTGAAGGGGCCCCCGTACTCGTCCTCGACGTGGCCCGCATGAATGTGAACAGGATTTCCCCATGCCCCAATCTGTCCACCCGGGAAGATCTGGCGAGAAATCATCTCCATGTCGTAGGCGGAGCCGGTGAATCCGGTCACGATCGACCGAATGGCTCCATTCACGAGACCGATCTGTGCGGCCTCGTCGCCCAGGAATTCGTCCTGAATCGGACCCGGGTTGGTGACGTCGCAACCGGCTGTGAACAACGTCAGCACAGCCGCGGCGCCAGCCGCACCCAGCGTCCTCTTGATGGTATTGTAGGTCATAGTCTGTAGTCTCCTCAGAACGTCACGCGCAGGGAGAACCGGAGCGTCGCGGGCGCAGGCGTGCGCTCGGCCGCATTCGCGAAACCCTCACCTGCCTGACCTGATCCAGCATCAGAGGAAAGCTCGACGTCGTACCACGGAATTTCGCGGTACCAGTCGAAGGCGTTCTGAAGCGTGATCGTGAGCATGGCGTTGGAGACCCGCTCGGGGAAAATGAAGTCGACCGGAATCGCCGCGCTCACACTACGGAGCTTGAAGTAATCGGCGTCGAACCAGTAGTCGTCGGCACCACTCGGGGAGCAACGCTCCCGCCAGATGGCCGGGATGCCGTCCTTGAGTTCGTTGCTGTTTGCCGGGTCGGAATAGTACGGGAAGCAGAGCGGCGACCGCACCGAACGGCTGATCGGCATCGGGTTGACCTCGGCGAAGTTACCACCGCGGTATTCACCGCGCGCCGAGATCGAGACGTTGCCCGGCACTCGAAGCGTCAGGCTCGGCGTCACGAAGTGGGTCGGGAAGACCGGCCCGATGTAGATCCCTTCGCCGTTTTCGCCGCGATCGTATTCGTAGTCGGCGATCTCGTTCCGGTTGGACACGCGCTTGTCGTCATACGCGACCGGTACCGGATACCCTTCCTCGATCCGACCACTGAGCGCGTTGAACGGCTGCGTGCCGCCAAGGTCGAGCACCTCGGTCTTGACCGTCGAGATGCCGAGCCCGAGGTCGAGACCCCAGGTGGCGCCTTCGATCACGGCCGCGTTGAGCTGCAGTTCCATTCCGTTGTTGCCGATCGTGCCCACATTCTCGAGCTGACTGCTCGAGAAGCCGAGCGACGGAATTGCCGAGACGTTCATGAGAGCGTCGTCGGTCCGCTGACGGTAGTAGGTGAAAACTGCCGCGATGCGGTCGTCGAACCACGACGCGTCGAAGCCGACCTCGAACTCCTGCGTGACCTCGGGACCGAGGTCGGAGTTTCCGCGGTTCTGCGGCAGGAAGGCCGGGCTTCCGATGTACCCCACCGGATTCCACGTCCGAACGGCGTCGAAGGTACCGGGGGCGCGACCGGACTTACCGAAGGCCGAGCGCAGCTTCACGGAACCGAGACTCTCGGGCCAGAAGCCCTCGTCGCTGATGATCCAGCTTCCGCTGACCTTCGGGTAGACCTGCAGCCCGAAGCCCGAGCCGAACGCGCTGTTGCCGTCCACCCGAACACCGGTGGTCAAGAAGTACTTGTCGCTGATGTCGAACACGTTCTGGAAGAAGAACCCGGCGTTCCAGACCTTCTGGCGGGTTTCTTCAGACACGCGAATGGCGGCCGAACTCACGGTCGGCTCCACCGCGCCGGGGAAGTTGGTGCCTCCGGCCGTGACCTGGCGGAGGTCGTTCCCGACGGCCTGACCACCCCAGGAGAACGACGTGCTCACGGCGTCGGTCAGGTCGAACTGATACGTCCCGACGTAGTCGAAGGTGAGAAGCCTCTTCTGGAAGACGTCGGTCGTCAGGGATCCCTCGGGGATCTCCCAGAAGCCGATCGGCATCAGGTTGCGAGCTTCCTGCTGACGGTAGTCGTAACCGATCGTCAGCCGGTTGGTGAGATCGGAGAGCGGGCTGTAGCTGACCGTCAGACCCGTGGTCAGACCCTCGACCTGCAACTGGAAGTCGTAGTCGAGCGCCTGTGCGATCTCGCGCGGATCACCGTCTCCGGAGAAATACCCGCGCTCCTGGCGCATGGACTGGAGCTCGATGCCCGACAGGTTGTTTCCGGACGGCGTGCTCGTGATGTGCTGGCTGTTGAGGCCCGTCGTCCACTGCAGCGTCAGGTCGTCAACCGGCGACATCGTGAAGTTGGCCTGCAGGCTGTACTTCTCCTGCGCGTCGAGCGGCAGCATGCCCGTGTCGTCCTGGTACCCACCGGAGAGGAAGTACTGAAGCTGCTCGTTGCCGCCCCTCACGGACATGTTGTAGTTCTGGTACCACTGCGCCCCGGGATACCGGCACGCACCGTCGGCCGACGAGTTCACGCCCTGCCAGCGCGAGTTCTGGACCGTCTCGTCATATCCAGGAGACGAAGGGTTGTCGGGCTGATTGTCGGTCACGCATTCCCGCGAGAACTCGCCACCCTCATACCCGCCGCCCAGCCAGGAACCACGGAGAAAGTTCTCCATGTGCATGTAGTCGACACCGTTGACGCCGTACTTCTTGGCCCAACCGGTGCCCTGCTGCGTTTCGATGGTCCAGACCGGCGCCCCGCGCGAACCGCGCTTGGTGAAGACCTGAATCACGCCGGCCGAAGCCTCGGTGCCGTACAGCGTCGTGGCGGCGGAGCCCTTGAGGACCTCGATCCGCTCGATGTCGTTCGGAGTGATGTTGTCGAGCGGGCTCGCCGTGATCTGGGCGCCCCGTCCCTGCGGCGAAACGGCGATCGAACGCACGCGCGGGAAGGTGCCGTCCATCATGCGAACGCCGTCGATGTAGATGATTGGCTGGTTCGTCATCGAGACCGACGAGTTGCCACGGAGCCGAAT
>CBDUEZ010000121.1:0-11405 GCA_965366355.1 uncultured bacterium | reverse complement strand
AGGTGATCTTCGAGGAGTTCAAGGGCACCGGCAACAGCGAACTCGTGCTGTCGCGGGAACTCGCCGATCGCCGGATCTTTCCGGCCATCGATCTCAACGCTTCGGCCACGCGAAAGGAAGAGCTTCTGCTCGAGCCCGACGTGCTGGACCTGTCGAGGGCGCTCCGGCGTCAGCTGGCCGGTGTGGGCAACTCCGAGGCGATGACCGAGCTCCTCGGCGTGATGAAGCGCATGCCGACGAATCGCGACCTGGTCGACTACTACAAGCAGCGGGTCTAGGTCCAGCAGCGCGTCCAGCTCCGGGCGGGGCGCCGCGAGGCGCCCCGTGTCCGGCGGTCTACGAGCCGGGTGACTCGAGTCGTGACTTCAGGGCTGCAAGCCCCTTCGCCATCTCGTTGCCCTGCAGGCGCTCCATACCGAGCGCCATGTAGGCGAGAACCGGATTCCACCCGAAGTCTCCGCTCTCCCTCCACTCCAAGAGGGTGCCCCCCTCCGGTGCGGGCGTGAGCACGACGTGCCCCCGGGTCACCAGGGCGCCGTCTTCGACTTGCACCTCGTAGGCGACCCGGCGGGGAGCTTCGGCCTCCGTCAGGGCCCATTCGCCCTGCCCCCACTCGTCGTCGTCCCATCGGAGTGTCGCACCGGCTCCGCGTGCGGGGCCCGAGCGCGCCCCTTCGACCGCCGAGAGCGGCGCCCAGGCAGACCAGCCTTCGACCGAGTCGAGGTAGCCGAAGACCACCTCGGGGCTCGCGTCGAGGGTGATCTCACTGTGGGCCTCCCACGTGCCGGGAAGGGCGAGGCCGATCCCGACGATCGTGAGCAACACCAGCGCGACCGCTCCGATGAACCACTTCAGGGCCTTCATGCGCCCGCCCCCGCGGCGGCGCGAATCAGTGGCTCGAAGTAGGGCCATACGGTCTCGGCCACACGAGCATGCCCGGCGGCCGTGGGGTGAATACGATCCGACTGGTTGAGTTCGGGCACACCGGCCACTCCCTCGAGAAGAAAGGGCACGAGCGCCACCCCTTCTTCTTCCGCCACCTCGGCAAACACCGCGCGGAAGCGAGCCGTGTATTCTGCCCCGAGATTGGTGGGGGCCTCCATTCCGATCAGCAGGATCTGTGCGTCGGGCCAGGCCGCCCGTGTGCGTTCGATCACCTCGCGCAGATTGTCGGCGAGCGCCGACGTCGGCTGCCCGCGAAGGCCATCGTTCGCTCCCAACTCCACGACCATCACACTCACCGGTTCGGCGAGTGCCCACTCGAGTCGCGAGAGGCCGGCGGCGCTGGTATCGCCGCTTCGTCCGGCATTCACGGATCGAATCGGAACGCCCGCGCTGTCGGCCATGCGGTCGAGAAGCTCGGGCCAACGCTCACTGGGACTGCGAAGCCCCAGTCCGGCCGTGAGACTCGTGCCCAGAAAGACGACTCGCGGACCGGTGTCGTCGTCGCGCGGCGACGCGACGGGAACCGAGGCCGTGGCAGCGGGGTCGGCATCTGCGCGGCGGGAGTCTCCGTCGTCTGCCGCGGGGGGTGATCCGCAGGCGAGCAGGCCGAGCGCGCACACCGCGCCGGTGATCGATTTCGAGTTGAACCAGTGGGCCATATGATCGTCGCTGAAAATCTGGGAAAAACCTACCGCAGCGGGGGACGCCCCCTCGCCGTCCTCGAAGGTGTCGACCTGAAGATCGAGGCCGAGGGCTTCGTCGCCATGGTCGGCCCATCGGGCACCGGAAAGACGACCCTGCTGGGCCTTCTGGCGGGACTCGACGAACCCACCACGGGTCGGGTGATCCTGGCCGGCGAAGACATCTTCTCGCTCACCGAAGACGGGCGAGCCGGCTTCCGCGCCCGAAACGTAGGCTTTGTCTTCCAGACCTTCCACCTGCTGCCGACGCTGACGGCGCTCGAGAATGTGCTCGTGCCGCTGGAGTTGATGGGCCGGGAGCGGCCCACCGGCTACCGTGAGCGGGCTCGGGACCTGCTCGATCGCGTGGGACTCGGGGATCGCCTCGACCACTACCCGACCCAGCTGTCGGGCGGGGAGCAGCAGCGGGTCGCCCTCGCGCGAGCCTTCTCCAACCGCCCGCGAATCCTCTTCGCCGACGAGCCCACCGGGAACCTGGACCCCAAGACAGGTTCGACGGTGGTCGCCCTCATGGAGGAACTCAACCGGGAGGCGCGCACGACCCTCGTGTTGGTCACCCACGACCAGTCCCTGGCTCAACGGGCCCATCGGGTGCTCGGCCTCGGGCGCGGGGGACTCGTGTCCGACACGGCCGGCATCGCCGCACCCAGGCCGGCCGACTCGTGAATTTCTTCCCGCTGCGGCTGGCCTGGTGGGAGGGTCGAGCCAGCTTTCGCCGCGTCGGATTGTACGGGCTCTCCATTACCCTCGGGGTGGCGGCACTCGTGGCCGTGCGAAGCTTTCGGGAAGATGTGGAGCGGTCGGTACGGGCCCAGGCGCAGGTGCTCATGGGCGCCGACGCCAAGCTCGACGGCGACCGCCCGCTCCCCGACTCGGTCGGTGTCATTCTCGATTCTCTGCGCTCGACCGGAGCCGAAACCGCCGAGGTCATTCACACGGTCTCGATGGTGTCGGCGCCGCGCACCGACGGACTGCGCCTCCTGCAGGTCTGGTCGGTGCAGGGCGACTGGCCCTTCTACGGACCGGTGACGTCGGAGCCGCCCGGGGCCTGGGAGGCGAGGGGCGATGACGGCGCCCTGGTGGATCGAGCGGTGTTGACCCAGCTCGACGTACGCCTGGGCGACACGCTGTCGATCGGTCTGGCCCGGGTCGTCGTGAGGGGGGTCGTCGACGACCTCCCCACCGATCCCGGCTTCCAATCGGCGGTCGGGCCCCGGGTGTGGATCACTCCGACCACCCTCGACGCGACCGGCCTGCTCGGCTTCGGCTCACTGGCGCGGTGGGAGACCTTCGTGCGATCCCCCGATCGGGCGGGCCTCGAGGGCCACGGGCGTCGACTACACCACGGCCAACCAGCGGGCACGCCGGATGACCCGGGCCGTGGGGTTCCTCGGTCGATACCTCGGACTCGTCGGACTCGGGGCGCTCCTTCTGGGCGGCATCGGAGTGGCGAGCGCGATCCATGTCTTCGTGAAGGAGCGCGTCACACAGGTGGCGGTGCTTCGCTGTCTGGGCGCCCGCCAGTCCGGGGTGTTCGTCGCCTACCTCCTGCAGGCCGCGGCTCTGGGTTTCGCCGGAGCGCTGGGGGGCGTGGTGCTGGGGATCGCGATCCAGCTCTCGCTCCCGACCGTGCTGTCGGGGGTGCTCCCGGTCGACGTCGAGTCGCAGGTGTCGTGGTCGACGGCCGCCGCGGGCCTCGGTCTGGGGGTCTGGGTCGCGGCGATCTTCGCTCTCCTCCCGCTACTGGCGGTGCGAGACGTGCCGCCGCTGCGGGCGTTTCGACACACGATCGAAGGGGGCACCAAGGCGCTGACCCCGAGTCGCATCATGGCCGTGGCCGCCCTGGCGTTGTCGGTGGTCGCCCTGTCGATCATCGAGGCGCCTCGAGCGGCCGAAGGGCTCGCCTTCGCCGCGGGACTCGCGATCGCCACGGCGGCGCTCTGGGGAGTCGGAACGGCGGCGATCGCCGCGTCGCGCCGCCTGTTCCCGGCCTCGGCCCCGTATCCGATCCGGCAGGGCTTCTCCAACCTTTTTCGACCCGGCAATCAAACCGTCTCGGTCACGCTGGCGCTCGGCTTCGGGGCCTTCATCGTGGGCACCGTGCTCCAGGTTCAGCAGAATCTGGGACGCGTGTTGACCCTCGATTCGGCCGCCGGACAGCCCAATCTCCTGCTCTTCGACGTGCAGCCCGATCAGCGGGAACGAGTCGTCACGCTTCTTCCACCCGATGCGAGGAGCGGGGCCGATGTGACGCCCCTCATTTCGGCGCGCCTCGTCTCCATCGGGGGGGTGGATGTCGAAACGCTCCGTCTCGAAGGGGGCGACGATGCCCCCGCCGGGTGGGCCGTGCGCAGGGAATATCGTCATACCTGGCGCGACACCCTGACCTCGGCGGAGGTGCTCATCGAGGGCGACTGGTGGCCCGACGCGTCACCGGCCCCCGAGGGCACGGCGCGCATCTCGATCGAGTCCGACCTTGCCGACGACCTCGGCGTCGGCCTGGGCGACGAACTCACCTGGAGCGTCGAGGGTCGGTCGATCCCGTCGGTCATCACGAGCGTACGCACCGTCGACTGGGACCGCTTCCAGACCAACTTCTTCGTGGTCTTCGAGCCGGGCACCCTCGATGATGCACCCGCCAGCTGGGTGATCCTCGCGCGAATCGCCGATCCCGCCGCGCTCGCCACCTTTCAACGAGAGATGGTGGCGGCTTTCCCGAATATCTCGGCGATCGACCTGAGCCGGATCCAGGAGGCGGTCGAGGGCATTCTGGCCCGTGCTCAACAGGCCGTCGGGTTCCTCGCGGGGTTCGCGGCCCTGGCCGGCCTCGTCGTACTCGCCGGAGCGCTGGCCGCGTCGCGGCATCAACGCCTCCGCGAGGGGGCGCTCCTCAAGACGTTGGGTGCGCGCCGAAACCAGCTACTCACCGTCTTCTTCTCGGAATACCTCGCGCTCGGGCTGGTCGCGGCGATCACGGGCCTTGCCCTCTCGGTCGCGTCGGCGTGGGCCTTGATCTCCCTGGTGTTCGATCTCGATTTTACGCCGAACTTCGCAGTCCTGCTACAGATCGCGACGGGCGTGGCGCTCCTCACGGTCGCCACCGGGTTCATCGGCAGCCGTGGTCTTCTGCGGCGCGCGCCGCTCCCGATCCTACGAGACCTCGTCGACTGAGTCGCGGTTCGCGGCCCGTTCCAGATCCGCCACGTCGATCCGGAGCGACACCGGATTCCCGCAGGCATCGCAGGGAATCGGGTGTGGCGACTTCAGGGGTGGAGTCCCCGTGAGGCCGAGGCTCGCATCGCACCGGGGGCACACCCCCTCCACGTCCTGGAGGGTGAAGCGCTCTCCCCACTTCCGGAGTCCCAGAACGATGCCTCCGACCCCCGCTCCCGCCGCCCAGGGCGCATGCGGGGGGACCACGCCCACGACGGGCGCCATCACCAGCCCTCCGACGATCCAACGGGCCGCGCGGCCGGCGCGCCAACCCGTCGTCCGGGGAGTGAGCACCACCCGAACCGGCGTGGGCTCATGACCGAAGACGTGGGCCTGGGCGATGAGGGTCACAGAGGAATGGCCTGACACGGTGTACTCGCACGATAGAGATCACGGCGCCGCCGAGGTCGCCGCGGGGGGATTGTCGGTGTATCTTGAACTTCGAGCATCCAGAAGCCAATGGGTCGCCCGGTGGTTCGCCGACCCGCATCCAACGCGCCACGGCTCGTGATCCCGAACGAGATCGCCCCATCGCCTGCCACTCCGCCCGCATTTCCACGGGATGTCGCGGAGTTTCTCCTGGAGTTGTCGATTGGCGTGCATCGGTACGCGATGTATCCGCACGACCACCCCTCGCTCCGCCCCGTCGCGGCATCGGTGCTCCGCCGGCTCGAGGGGCTACTCGCGGAGCGCGAAACCCTGAGAATCGGGGTACTGCGGGATTGTTTCGTGATGGGAGACGGCGAGTCGGACCGGCGGCATCCCGTGCTCCGCACGCTCGCCGCGCGTTTTCACGACCACGAGATCGCGTCCGTGTCGTTCCACGCGGGCATCGACCCGAAAGAAGTCCGCGATCTTCTGGCGCGCATCGCTCCCGACGTGGACCGGGGGGCATGGCCCCTCGGGCAGAGAGAGCGGGCCGACGCGATCTCCTGGTCACACATCTCGATCGAACCGCTCGCGTACGACGAACTGACTCTCACGCCGTATGAGTCGGCCGACGGTGAGGCTCGCGCCGAGGAGCTGTGGGCCTCTCTCGTTCGCTCGACCGTCGGCGACGTCGACCTCGACGACGACGATCTTCCTGACCGGCTGGCCGCCGCCCTGGCTTCACAGAAGGGTGACGCCCTCCAGGTCCGCCTGGTGGGAGGCTACCTCGCCCCGTTGATCGACACCCTGGCCAAGGTCGACGCCGATCGCCTCGACGGCGTTCGCCGGGGCCTGTCGGAATTTCTCCGATCGCTCGATACCCCGACGCGGTATGCGCTCATGGCGCAGGGCGGTGACGCGGCGTGGCGGCGCGATCTCATGAGCTCGGCCAGCCACGCCCTCGATCGCGACGCGCTCCTCGACATGCTCGACTCCGCGGCCGAGGCCTCCGGACAGACCATCTCCACCTCGATGACGCGGCTGCTTACCAAGCTCGCCACGCAGGGTGGTGAGATCGACGACGGGCGCGCCGACGGGGCCATTCGCGACAATGTACGCACGCTACTGGATGACTGGACCCTCGACGACCCGAATCCGGCGGCCTATTCCCGAATGCTCGACCGAATGGCCCGGGCTGCGCCCGACGCCCCGGCCCGCGAAGACGATTCCGACGCCGGCGAGGTGGCCGGTCGTGTCATCGCGATGTCTCTCGAACTGGATCAGTGGGGCCCGAGAGGCGAGCGGGCCCTGATCGCCCTGCTCGATCATGGTCGACTCCGCGTGGTGTTCGAGGCCCTCGACCAGGTACCCGACACCGCGGCGGCCGCGGCCCTTCAAACCGCGCTTCAGCGGCCGGCCATCGTGCGACGCGCGGTGGCCAGCGAACAGCTCGAGGCGGCCCCCCTGGCGCGGCTGGCGAAGGCGGCGGGCCCCGGCGCGATCCCACCTCTCGTGGACGGCCTGGTGGCGGCCCGAACGCGCGAGGCCCGCCGGGTCATCTTCAACACGCTGGTGACCTTCGGGTCCGCCTTGATCCCCGAGGTCACCGCCCGGCTTCCCAGCCCCTATTGGTACGTCACCCGAAACCTCCTGAACCTGCTGGCGGCGGTGCCGGGCGAGGCCGAGATCGATCCACTGTCGTTTCTCGAACATGTCGACCCGAGGGTGCGAAGGGCGGCACTATCGCTCGCGTTGCAGTCACCCGAAGGAATGGAGGCCGCCCTGATTCGCGCCGTCGGCGACCGGGACGAGCGTCTCGCGCAGCAAGCCCTCCTCAGCTTTCGCTCGTCGCCCACTCCGGGTGTGATGAAGGCGGTCCTCACGCGCGTCGTGCTCGCCGAACGGAGCGCGGAGCTTCGCATTCTGGGTATCCGCGCGATGGAGGGATATCGCTCGCCCCTGGTGCGGGAGTGTCTGCTCGAGGTTGTGGTCCGCGCCCTTCACAAGGATTCAGACACCCTGGGCGACGGGGCGTCGGTCGCGGCCGCCGCCCTCGACTGCCTCCAGCGTGGCTGGCCCGGCGCGCCCGACATCACGTCGCTCCTTCGCTCCGCCGCCACATCACACTCACCGATCCTTCGCGCTGCGGCGGGCCCATCGTGAAGGAGGCTCTCGACGTTCTCCGGGCCCTCGGGCGCACCGTTTCCGCCTTCGGCACGTACGGCCCGGGACACCCGGCGCGGAGCCGCGCGCTCGACACACTGCACGACAGCGTGGGCCGATTGCAGGAGGAGACGGCCGCCCCGACCTTCTCGTTCGTCGACGGAGAGATCGTCTTCGGCCTTCGGCCGCTTCGCGGACTCGGGGAGTGGCCCTGGGCCGATCGCCTGGCTCGGGTGGGAGTGCAGCGCATCGAGTTCGTCGGGCCGGTGGGTCGCGCCGATCTCGAGCAGTTCGTCGACGACCTCTCCAGCCGGCTCCTGCATGGCCGCCCCGAGACGAGCGAGGCCCGGGTCACCCGCCCGACCGCCATTCGCTACGGCCTGGTCTTTCGCGACGAAGGATCGGGCGCCCGGCCGGCGGCCCACGGTGAGGGCGATGCGACACCGCGATCGGTCGATCTTCGCGCCGAGGCCGACGCCCTCGGCTGGATCGAGTCGGAACTCCGATCGGGGGCCCGCCTTCACCTGGCCGAGGCCGAGACGGTCGTCTCGACCCTGATGCAGGCCATGTACGCCGATCAGGCGATGCTTCTTCCGCTGTCGCGACTCAAGGACTTCGATCAATACACGACCACCCACGCCCTCAACGTGAGCGTCCTCGCGATGGCCCTCGCGGAGGAACTGAGGCTTTCAGCGGCGCAGGTGCGAGGGTTCGGGATCTCCGGGCTGCTGCACGATCTGGGCAAGATTCGGATTCCAAAGGAGATCCTGACCAAGCCCGGCGCTTTGACGCCGAGCGAACGAGCGGTGATCCACTCCCACACCGTCGAGGGGGCCCGGCTGATCCTCGAACACGATGCCGATCTCGACCTGGCTGCGGTCGTGGCCTACGAACACCATCGTCGCACCGACGGGGGGGGCTACCCGGCCATGAAAGTCGCACGCAAGTGCCACGAGGCCAGCGACCTCGTGCACGTCTGCGACGTGTACGACGCGCTGCGTACCCACCGCCCCTATCGCGACGCGTGGCCACACGAGCGGGTCATGGCCTATCTCGCCAACGGTGCGGGCACCGAGTTCGACGCCGACATGGTGCGGGCCTTCGAGGGCATGATGGGCCGGTGGTCGGAAGCGGCCGGTCAGATCGAAGACGCGGCAGCTAGCTCCCCGCCCGGCTGAACCGTTCCAGACGATCCACAGCGTCTTCCAGCGTCTCGATCCGCTTGCAGAAGGCGAATCGCACCAGGTGCCGTCCCAACTCCGCCTGTGAAAAGAAGCTCGATCCGGGGACCGGGGTCACCCCCGCTTCGCGTGCGAGAAACCGGCTGAAGGTGACGTCGTCGGTACCCTTCGCGAGCGCGCTGATGTCGGCCATCACATAGTAGGCCCCCTCGGGGGCGCGACAGTTGAATCCGGCCCGCTTCAGGCCGGGAATCAGTATGTCGCGGCGAGCACCGTAGTCACGGCTCAGACCCTCGTAGTACTCCGGGCCCAGGGTTTCCATCGCCTCGGCGATCGCTTCCTGGAGCGGGGCAGGGGCGCCGACCGTCAGGAAGTCGTGCACCTTTCGGATCGAGTCGGTAAGGTCGGGCGGCGCCACGATCGTGCCGACCCGCCATCCGGTCACCGCGAAGGTCTTCGAGGCTCCGCTCACGGTGATCGTGCGCTCACGCATCCCCGGCAACGTGGCCAGCGGAATGTGTCGACCCTCGTAGGTGATGTACTCGTAGATCTCATCGGTGATCGCGATGAGGTCGTGGGTGCGGCACAGGCGGGCGACCCCTTCCAGTTCCGCCTTCGAAAAGACCCGGCCCGTGGGGTTGTTGGGCGTGTTGATCACGATCGCTCGGGTGCGTCGCGACACGCGGTGCGCGAAGGCATCGGGGTCGAATTGCAGATCCGGCTCCGACATCGGCACGAACACGGGCCGCGCCCCGGCCAGCACCGCATCGGGGCCGTAGTTTTCGTAGAACGGCTCCGGAATCAGCACCTCGTCGCCCGGATCGAAGAGCGCCAGGAACACGGCGGCCATCGCCTCGGTCGCCCCGCAGGTGACCACGATTTCCCGGTCGGGATCGACCTGCATGCCATAGACCTTCTCGTACCTCGCCGAAATGGCCGCACGAAGACGGGGCGTTCCCCACGTAATGGCGTACTGGTTGTGGTCTGCACGAATCGCCCGGCACGCCGCGTCTTTGAGCAAGTCGGGCGCCGGAAAGTCGGGAAAACCCTGGGCCAGATTCACGGCGCCGTGCTCGCGGGCGACCCGAGTCATTTCTCGAATGACCGACTCGGAGAAGGTCGACGCGCGCTGCGAGGTTCGCTGAATGGGCATGGAGCACCAGGCTGGAGGGATCAAATCGTGCGGGAGTCTGACAGGCTGCAGTCCCTCCTGCAACCTCGGGTGCGGAGCGCGCGTTGTGGCACGCCGAGGCGGTCCCCCCCTACCTTCCGGGATGCCGACGACCGTAGATCATACTCGAGGACTCCTCCTCGCCCTGCTGACCATTGTTTTCGGTGGTCTGGCGATGGGCCGTCCTCTCTCGGCACAGTCCGCCCTGGTCGTCGAAGCGCGGGCAGGGATCTCGTCACCCCTGGGGTCATTCGGCGAGCCCACACCCGAGGCCAAACTGGGTCCGGCGCCCGCCACCGGGCTTCAATTCGGCATTCGCCGAGGCACCCGCACCTACCTGTACTTCGGCTTCTCGCAGCTTCGTTTCGACTGTGACGGGGGCGCGTGTCGAGGCAGCTGGATCGCAACCCAGTGGGAAGCGGGGGTGCGCGCCGAACTCACCTCCGGAACCGTCGTGCCCTGGCTGCGAGCCGGAGTGGTGACTCCGAGCGTGGAGAACGTACCGGGCGGGCCCCGGTCTGCTCGCGGGTGGGGGGGGGAAGGTGGCGGCGGGGTGCGCTTTGCCCTCACGGAGCGCCTCTCGCTCAGTCCCGGTGCTCGGTTCGGGGTGGTGGACGTCGGACGTTCCCGAGGCGAGGATGTGGCGATGCGCTACCTGCTCTTCGATCTCGGCCTCGTGGTGGCCTTCTGATGGGGCGTCGACTGCGGCGGGCGCTCGCCGTCGGGTGGGCCCTCGCCTGCACGGCCGGCCCCGCAGCAGCCGAGGTCGTGCGTGTGGTGGTCGACCGCCGCGAGGTGCTTCTCGATGGGCGTCCTTTTGCCGAGGCCGGCGCCTACGAGAAGCTGATCGGGCGCATTCTTTTTGCGTTCGACCCCGATGATCCGGCGAATGCCGCCGTCGTCGATCTCGATCTCGCTCCGCGGACCGAAGGGGGTCTGGTCGAGATCTGGAGCGACTTCGTCGTCCTGCAACCCGTCGATGCCTCCCTCCGGCGCGGCGTGGCGTGGCTCGACGTGGGCGAGGGCGGCTTCGGGCGGTCGCTTCGCCTTCTGCATGGCGCCACCACACTCTCGGCCGACCCTTCGACCGAGGCCGACCTCGGCGACGCACTCCTGCTCGATCAGGGGCTCACCCTGATCTGGATCGGGTGGGAAGACGCGCTCGCGACGATTCCGGGCGGCCTCGTACTTCCGGCGCCCACGGCTCGCGAGGCCGACGGCGCGCCCGTCGTGGGGTGGGTTCGGATCGATGGGCAGGTGGAGACCGATGTCGATCTCCTGGAGCTGTCGCCCCCGGGTCAGGCTCCGTTTCCCGTGGTCGTGCCCGAGGCGCCGGTCCACGTGCTCACCGTTCGCTATGTGGTGGATGGTCCGCGCGATACCATCCCCCGGTCGGAGTGGGAGTTCGTGGTGGCCGCAGACGGTCCCAGCGCGGGGCGGCCCGAAGCCATCACGCTGAACGGTGGGTTCGAGGCCGGGCGAATCTACGAGCTCGTCTATCGGGCCCAGGACCCCAAGGTGAACGGACTGGGACTCGCGGTCGTGCGCGATGTGATGGCCTACACCAAATACGATCTGCGGAGCGAATTTCCGGCCGAACAGGGCATCGCCTTCGGAACGGAGGCGGGGGGACGCTTTCTGCGTCAATTCCTGCGACAGGGC
>CBDUEZ010000120.1:0-11473 GCA_965366355.1 uncultured bacterium | reverse complement strand
CCCTCGAGTTCGAGCAAGGTCTCCAGCACGCGCCGGATGTGGGGCTCGTCGTCGGCGACGAGGATGCGACGTCCGACCTTCGTGTCTCGTGGCGGTTGGGCCACCCGATCCCTCCGGTTGGACTCAGCTTCAGCGGCGGCGGAACCTATGCCGTGGGTGGTGTAAAGTCAAGGAATGGCGGGGCTTTCGAGGCTTGACTTCGGCACCGTCTCTCGCCTAACCTTGCGTTCGCCAAAGTCGGGCGTTCCGCCCTCGACACCGTAGACGATCAGCCCCATGGCCAGACCGCGCCGCCTCCACTCCTTTCGCGTCCCGGCCCTCCTCGCCGCGATCGCGATCGTCCCGTCGCTCGCTGCTTGCGGCGATGACGACCCCTTCGGTTTCAACGACTGGGCGCTGTCGCCCGACACGGCCTTTCTCTACTCGCTGGCCCGGCCCGAGTTGAACCTGGAGTCCGGCTTCAACTTGAACAGCCGGCGCGTGATCCGGGTGGAAGCGGCGGGTTCGACCGGCACCTGGGACTTCCTGGTCAACACGGTCGGGAATGAACTCGTTTTTGTCACGCCGACCGCCGTCGGCCTCGAGACCAACGCCGGCATCGCCCGCATCGACACCGAGACGTTCGAAAGCATTCGCGTCGCGCCGGCCGACACCGCCTTGTATGTGCGGGTCGACCCGGTATCGGTCGAACTCGGGCAGTTGTACGTGGTTCGCACGAACCAGCAGACCGGTAGCTTCGGCCAGACCTGTACCTATTACGGAAAGGTCGAGCCCATCGAGATCGATGTCGCCGGCGGCACACTTCGGTTCAAGTACGATTCGAACCCGATCTGCAACAGTCGAGATCTCGTACCGCCGGAGGAGTGACACATGCTCGGTATTCGTCGTCTTCGCGAGGAGCGGGACGGGGTCATCGAGGCGCTCGCCCTTCGCGGCCTCGACGCCACCGGGGCGATCGATAGGCTCCTGCAACTCGACGAGCGCCGTCGCCGGGCCCTGACCGACGTCAACGATCTCAAGGCCCGACGCAACGCCGTCAGCAAAGAGGTCGGTCGGCGGAAGAGGGAAGGGGAGGAGGCCGAGGAACTCATCGCCGAGATGCGTGAAGTCGGAACCTCCATCGCCCGTCTCGATACTCAGGCGGCCGATGCGGAGGCGGCGATCCACGAGGCCCTCCTCGAGATCCCCAACACGCCGCTCGACGAGGTGCCCGCCGGCGGAGAAGACGCCAACATCGTCGTCCACGAGCGGGGGGCGACCCCGGCCTTCGACTTCCAGCCCCTCCCGCACTGGGAATTGGGCGAGACGCTGGGGATTCTCGATATGGCGGGCGGGGCTCGCATTTCGGGTTCCGGCTTTCCGGTGCTCCGCGGCTGGGGCGCGCGCCTACAGCGGGGGCTGATCTCGTTCTTCCTCGACCGACATGTCGACCGCGGGTATGAGGAGGTGCGGGTGCCGTATCTCGTGAATCGTGCGAGCATGACCGGAACCGGTCAGTTGCCGAAGTTCGCGGAGGATTCCTACCAGATCGAGCGAGACGATCTCTGGATGATTCCGACGGCGGAGGTGCCCGTCACGAACCTGCACGCCGGACTGCTTCTCGATGGAGACGCGCTCCCCCTGAAGCTGACCGCCTATTCGCCCTGCTTTCGGCGTGAGGCGGGGGCCGCGGGGAAAGACACGCGCGGGCTGCTGCGGGTGCACCAGTTCGACAAGGTCGAGCTCGTGCGCTACGAGCGCCCCGAACAGAGCCGCGAGGCGTTGGAGGAACTCACGGCCGAGGCCGAGGCCCTTCTCGACGATCTCGGCCTCCGCTATCGCCGCGTGATTCTGGCCGGGGGCGACCTCGGCTTCTCTGCCTCGATGACCTACGACCTGGAAGTGTGGGCCCCGGGGGTGGAAGCGTGGCTCGAAGTGTCGAGCTGCTCGGTGTTCGGCGACTATCAGGCGCGCCGCGCCGATCTGCGCTTCCGGCCGGCCGCCGGAGAGAAGCCCGACCTCGTGCACACCTTGAACGGCTCGGCGCTTGCGCTGCCCCGCACGGTGGCCGCTCTCCTCGAGACCCACCAGCAGAAGGATGGGTCGATCCGGCTTCCCGACGCGCTGCACGCCTACGTGGGCGCGGACCGGATCTCGGCTTCGTCGTGAGGTTCGGGCGGTGGCCGCTGCTGCTGGCCACGCTCTTTCTGGTCTTTCTCGGCTGGTACCTGATCTACACGCGCGCCATCGGCGCCGCGCTCGGTGAAAATGCCGAGACGCTGACGGAGATCTTCGCGGAGGTGCAGCGCGCCGTGGTCGATCCCGACCCGTCGCGCACCGACGAGACGTTGTCACGCCTGCAGGACCTCGTGCTCTCGACCGATATCCCCATCGTCATCACGGGCCCCCGCGACACGGTCTACGCGGTCGAAAACCTTCCCTTCGAGGTCGATATCCGTACCCGTGACGGTCAGATGCGTGTGCGGGACTATGTGCGTAGCCTCGACCTGCGGAACCCGCCCATCGGTGACCCCGACGACTTCCGGATCCACTTCGGCGATCCGTCGATCGTGCGACGTCTGGGCTGGATCTCGTCGCTTCAGACCGGGGGACTCCTCCTGACCGTCATCATCGGGTTCGCTTTGATTCGTGCCCAGAGGAGGGCCGACAACGAGCGCGCCTGGACGTCGATGGCCCGAGAGCTGGCCCACCAGTTGGGTACGCCCATCTCGTCTCTCCAGGGCTGGCTGGAGGTGTTGAGACTCGGGCCCGGGGAACGACCCGGCGATCTTCGGGAGGGCGAAGTCGCCGATGCGATCCAGGAAGACCTCGTTCGGCTCGAACGAATCAGCCATCGGTTCGAACTGATCGGACGGGAGCCTGAACTGACTCGGCTCTCGCTCCACGAGGTCGTCGAAGACCTGGAGCGATACCTCCAGGCACGCCTGCCCCGGTTCGGGAGGGGTGTCGAGCTCAACGTCGATGTGCCGTCCGATGTGCCGGCCGTGATGGGGAATGCGGTTCTCCTCGCGTGGGCTCTCGAGAATGTCGTCAAGAACGCCCTCGATGCGCTGGCGGGGCGTGATGGGGAGATCGACATTCGGGCCTACGAGGGCGACGGAGACCGAATCGTCCTTCAGATTCGCGACACGGGACCGGGTGTCGACCCCGAAGTGAGAGACCGGATCTTCGAGGCGGGCGTCTCGACGAAGTCTGGTGGCTGGGGGGTAGGGCTCGCCCTCTCCCGGCGGATCGTCGAAGGAGTCCATCGAGGACGCATCGAACTCTTGGATGAGAGACCATGGGGGGCGACCTTTGAGATCCGTCTCCCGCGGGCTCCTTCATGAGGGCCATGCCTGGGCGACGGACTCCCCCTTCGGCGTGTCTCCAAGCTCGGTTTTCCTCTTGCCTTCGTCTCCCGCTTTCGATCTCGTCGACACGCTCAATCCCGAACAACGACTCGCGGTAGAGCACTTCGAGGGGCCCGCGCTCGTGCTGGCCGGCGCGGGGTCGGGCAAGACCCGCGTGCTCACGACGCGGGTGGCGCACCTCGTCCATGAGCACGGTGTGGCGATCGACCGCATCCTTGCGGTCACCTTTACGAACAAGGCCGCCGGCGAGATGCGCGAGCGCATCGGCCGGTTCCTGGGTGGAGAGCCTCGGGGCATGTGGATGGGCACGTTCCACTCACTCGGTGCGCGCCTGCTTCGGCGCCATGCACCACTGATCGGGTGGGACCGCGCCTTCACGATCTTCGACTCCGAGCAGACGCTCCGCCAGATCAAGCGAACCCTTCAGTCACTCGATTTCGACCCCAAACGTTTCAAGCCGAAAGCGGTCCGGGGCATGATCTCCGAGGCCAAGAACCAGCTCATCACGCCGAGTCGATTCCGTCAGGATCACGAAGAGGGATTCGACTTGTTCGCCCGGGCCGTCGCGCGTGTGTATCCGGCTTACCAGGAGGCGCTCAAGGAGCAGAACGCCTTCGACTTCGACGATCTGCTCGTGAAACCGGTCGAGCTGTTTCGGAACCACGCGGAGGTGCTGGAGCAGTACCGCAGCCGGTTCTCGTTCCTGCTCGTCGACGAGTACCAGGACACCAACCACGCGCAGTTTCAGTTCCTGGCGCTTCTCGCGGAGGGCCATGGGAATTTGATGGTCGTGGGCGACGACGATCAGTCGATCTACGGATGGCGGGGGGCCGACCTCCGCAACATCCTCGACTTCGAGGAGACCTGGCCCGGGGCGGCGGTGATCCGGCTCGAACGCAATTACCGCTCCACGGCGGTGATTCTCGATGCGGCCAACGCCGTCATCTCGCAAAACGTCCACCGCAAGGGCAAGACGTTGCGCACGGAGCGCGAGGGCGGCGAGACGATCACCCGCGTCGAATGCTCCGACGAGAACGACGAGGCCCGGGTCGTCGTGGAGGAGATTGCGGCCCGCTACGAGAACGGCCCGGGCCTGCACAACTACCGTGATTTTGCGATCCTCTACCGCACGAACGCCCAATCACGGGCCCTCGAAGACGCGTTCCGCCGCAAGGGCGTTCCCTACCAGATCGTCGGGGGTGTACGGTTCTACGAGCGCCGGGAGATCCAGGACGTCATGGGCTACCTGCGGCTGCTCTCGAACCCGCTCGACGAAGACGCCTTTCGGAGGGTCGTGAACTACCCTCGGCGTGGCATCGGTTCGAAGACGATCGAACGGCTGGCCGCCGGGGCGAGTGCCGAAGGGGTAAGCCTCCTCGAAGCCGCCTCTCGGGCGTCGGAGATCGATGGAATTCCCTCCGGCGGTGCGAAGGGCCTCCAGGCGTTTGCCGCGATGATCTCGACGTGGTCGGCGAGGGCCGCGACGGTTCGGGTGGGGCCTCTCTTGAAGGATCTGGTCGAGGAACTCGATCTCTATCGGCATCTCGAAGACGAGGGGCCCGAGGGAGAGGATCGCATCGACAACGTGCGAGAGTTGATTGCGGGGGCGCTGGACTTCAACGCCGAGCTGCTCGACGAGATCGAGCAGGAAGAGATCGATGCCTTCAGCGAGCTGGACCTCTTCCTGCAACGGGTCGCCCTCGTGGCCGATGTGGATCGGCTCGATGACGATGCCGACTCGGTCACGCTCATGACCCTGCACAACGCCAAGGGGCTCGAGTTTCCCATGGTCTTCATCACGGGCCTCGAAGACGGTCTGTTTCCGCTCAGTCGGGCCTACGACGACCCCGCCGTGATGGAAGAAGAGAGGCGGCTTTTCTACGTCGGGATCACGCGCGCCGAAGACAAGCTCGTTCTCTGTCACGCTCGGCAGCGCCGCCGAGCAGGGGAGTACATGTACGGCCGGCTCAGCCCGTTTGCCGAGGCGATTCCCGAAGATCTGGTCGAGCCGCGCCTGTCACCGAAGCTGCAATCGTGGCAGAAGGGGAGCACGCCGCACCGCCGGACGCCCCGCTTCGAGACCGATACCCGCTCGACGCCCACCTTCGTGCCCGACGAGACGTTCGAACCATCCTTGAATCAGGACGCTCCTCGCTACGTGAAGGGCGAACGGGTGGCGCACGCCACCTTCGGCTCGGGGACCGTCAAGGAGGTCACTGGCTTCGGGAAGGACACCAAAGTGACGGTCGACTTCGACGACGTCGGGCGAAAACGCCTTCTGGTGCGGTATGCCAACCTCGAGAAGGACTGGACGCTCTAGGAGGGTATTCTAGCGACCGTTGCCGGGGAGGGGCGGGGCCTCGATCTGCGGCCAGAACCGCGTCGGATCCGCCGGAAGCGGAAAGAAGTCGTCGGCCATCGTCTCCAACAATCCGGGATCGGCAACGGCCCCTCCGGCGAGGCCGCGCCGGCGCACCTTCTTGGCGAGTCGAAGATTGAGATCGCCGACGGGATCGAGCTGAGCCGGCCCCGACTGATGGCGGTTCACGAGATAATCGACGATAGACTCGAAGGCGAGGGCACGGTACCGCTCGACGAGCGGATTCGGAATGTCGAATCGCGATTTCTTCAGGATCTGATCGAACAGCTGCATCCAGCGCTCATCGCCCTGGAACCGCATCATTCCCTGGAAGATCCGGCGATTGGTGCGAAAGCTGAAGATGGTGGCCGACAGCACCTCGTCGAAGAGGGCGTCTGCGGCACCGTGGTCATGATCCATCACGAGGGCTCTGGCCTTGCCGAGAAAGACCTCGCCGAGGTGCATGTCCATACGATGTTCCCAGTAGGTGTGCCCCACCGCGGCGGTCGTCGAGGTGAGCAGGAGCTGCCGGGGTACATAGAGGTTGTGCGCCACCGTGTCGGCTGCGAGATGGGCCAGGTAGCCGAGCCCGACGGCCCGCAACGAGTCGTCGCCGGCGGCGTCGAAGATCTCTTCGCCGACGTGCCAGTTGTGGCAGTGCCGTCCTTCGGGGGCGTATTTTTTGGCGAGCGAGATGTCGGCGGCGATGGAGCCGTACAGGAACGGTACGGGGTGGCGACGCAGAATCTCTGCGAGGCCGGCGGGGAGTAGGTGAAGGGCTCCAAGGACGAGCTCACCGAGCGCGACATGGGTCCCCGGCCCCCAGGCGTAGAGAGGCTCGGGAATCAGAAGCCAGATGCCGATCAGAACCAGCCCCTGGATCATGCGCCCGGTCAGGGCTCGCGTTCAGGGCCGAGGCCCCTCTCTTCGGGAACGGGGGGGGCGGGCCTGGACCGACTCGGCCGGATCAGCCGTCGTGCGCCGGCGCGCACCCCCCGCGCGGTCGACGCCGTGTCGATGAAGACGTCTTCGGCCTCGCCTTGAACCACGTCCATCAGGGCATTGAACTCGTCGACACGGGTCTCCATTCGCGACGAGGCGTCCTTCAGTCGATCGGCGAGCCCCCGCACCGATTGATGCAGTCCCTCCACATCGGTTCGTAACGTGGCGGTGATGAACTCCACGTTCGCGGCTACCGAGCGACTCCGCTCGAGAAGTGGGTCGGCCTTCTTCTCCGCCGAACGGGCCACCCTCCTCAACGATCTCGCGGTGCGACCGACGACGAGGAGCAGGCCGACGGCCGTGACGACGATGGCGACGGCCACGACGACGAGCGCCCAATCGGCCGCCACGGAAAGCGCGTCACGCGGGGCCTGCACGAATACGGTGTCAACAACTTGAAGACGCATGGACCTAGTCTACCCAAGCAGGGGGGCGCGAGGCCAGATGGGGCTCACGTCGACTCGCTTCGACCGAGAGCCTCTGCCTCTGCCCGCCCGACATCACCGTCGGCCAGCGCCTGCTCGACGGCCGGCTTGATCTCGCCGGCCCGACGCAGGACCTGATGCGTGAAGAGGGGCCCGCTGAGTTCCGATAGGACCACTCCCACGACGACGATGGCGAAGAGGAGATCGACGCCCGGGTATCCGAATACGTTCATCGAGGCGCCCGACAGGGTCAGCACGACCGACAGGGCCATCGCGAGCGAGATGCCGCCCTGGGGAACGAGCCCGAGGCCGATCCGCTTCGGCGCGTCGAAGGGCAGGGCGATCGTTCGCACGAGAAGTGCATTCGCCGCCAACTTCCCCAGAACACGCAGGGCGAAGTATCCGACTCCGAGAGGCAGTACCCACAGGGTCGTCGGCCGC
This sequence comes from uncultured bacterium, assembly GCA_965366355.1. Lineage (GTDB taxonomy): Bacteria > Gemmatimonadota > Gemmatimonadetes > Longimicrobiales > Gaopeijiaceae > Gaopeijia. The sequence goes on along the minus strand of CBDUEZ010000120.1, from coordinate 3,896 downwards.
AGCTGGGCTCCCGCCAGGATCAGGAGCACCACGTAGATCGGCTTCTCCCACTGCTGAAGCGCCCGGTAGATGCGCTTGCGGTCGCGAGAGAAGTTGGCGACGACGGCACCCATCACGGTCGATGCGACGAGGGGCGACAGTTGGAGTTGAAGGGCCGCGCCCCCGACGAGGGCCGATCCTCCAAGCAGATAGAGCACGAGCTCCTCGCGACCCGGCCTGAGCCGCATCAACCAGAGGAGCAGGATCCCGCAGACGAGGCCGAGCGCGAGGTCGGCGGCTGTCCAGAAGGCGGTTCCTGCGACCTCAAAGCCCGGCATGACCTCGGTACCGTGCAGGTAGGCGTAGGTGAACTGCAGGGCCAGGATTCCCACCACTGCATCGAGCGAGGCCACGAAGAAGAGGAACTGACGCACCTGGCCGCGCACCAGGAAGTTGCTCGACACCATGGCGATTCCCGCCGGGCTCGACACGGCCGCGGTGGCGCCGGCGGCCAGGATCAACGCCAGAAGCGGAGTGCCGTCCAATCCCGCCCATCGACTCGCACCGAGCGCGAGACCCGTGAAGATCACGAAGGTCAACACGGCCTGCCCGAGGGCGACGACGTGAAAGGACCGCGGGAAAGCGCGCAGCGTTTCCCGGTCGAGTTGCAGGCCGAACAAGAGCCCGACCCAGCCCAGGCTGAGGCCGAGGAGGGGGTAGAGCTGGACCACCGCATCGGCCGACAGGAGTCCCAGGCCTACCGGGCCGAGCGCAAGGCCGAGGAAGAGAAAGTGGGTGCCGGTGCGGAAGAGCAGGCGAGGCCCGGCCGGGACCCGTTCCGTTGAAAAGCTGAAGCGCGCCCCGAGGAGGGCGAGGAGAATCAGGACGAGTGTCGAAACGAGGGGGTCCACGGGTCTTCAGCAGGGAGGACGCGGCCGGTCAGGCCGACGTCCCCTCCCCACCCAACTCCGGTGCAAGACCCACGACCCGGCTCACAGGAAGCGCGAACGCGATGCCGGTCGCGGGGTCTTCCAGGTTGCCGCACACGTCCTGGAGGAGGGCGAAGGCGGGCTCGAGTTTTTCGTCCGACACCACCGAGAAGACCGTGCGATTCTGAGGGCGCGAGCCCGTCAGAAGGGTCTGTAGGCCCGCGAAGATGGGAATGTCATGCGACAACACGCGTCCCATTCCCTCGGTCGACATGACCGTGGCTCCGGTGATCCCGAGTTCGAGGAACCCAGCCAAAATCTCGTCGATCTTCTCGGGGTCGTTGATGACCGCGATGAGCATCTGCATGGGCGTCCTCAGACGTGCTGTTCATCGGCTCGACGAATCACCGCGACGGCGGCTTCACCGTCGTCGGCGGCGACCAGTTCGTCGACGAATCCGGGATGCCGGATCAGCCGGCAGATCCTGGCCAGGAGCTTGATGTGTTCACCCTCCCGGCCGGGGGGAGACAACAACACGAAGAAGATCCGAACCGGGTCGGTGTCCGGAGGGCCGAACTGAATGGCGTCGGGAGCGAGCGCCACGAGCAGCACCGGTGCCTCCAACCCCGGAATGGTGGCATGCGGCAGCGCCATCCCGTGTCCCATGGCGGTCGTGTGCGCGGCCTCCCGCTTCGCGAGCGCCGCGGCCACTTCACTTCGGTCGGGGACGACCGCGGCTCGGGCGAGGTGATCGGCGAGCGCCTCGACCACGCCGTGCAGGTCATCCGCCTCGAGATTGGGAAGAACGAGGTCGGCGCGGAGGTACTGGTTCAGGCGCATGGGAAACCGGGCGGCGAAGCGGGAAGGGGTCGCCCCGCGGAGTGATCGGACGGTGGCGGTGCTTGATCGTAGAGGAAGTCTCGCAGGGGTGTCAAGAAACGCCCAGCGAGTGGGCGGGAAGCGCGGCACGGAGCCTGCACCATCGGTGTCCTGAGGGTGATTGCCGGGTCTGCGGCAGCCCTCTATGGTTAGCCGCCTCGGGCCCACCCTTCCTGCCATCCCATCAATCGACATGAGCCGTTTCATCGTGGAGGGAGGCCGCCCCCTCTCCGGGCGGATTCGCCCTGCCGGAAACAAGAACGCCGCGCTGCCTTGCCTCGCGGCGGCCGTCTTGACCGATCAGCCGGTGGCCGTCGAGAACGTGCCGCGTATTCGCGACGTTCTGACTCTCATCGACATCATTCGGTCGCTCGGTGCCACCGCGACCTGGGAGGGCCCAAATACCGTGGTGATCGATGCCCACGGGGTCGAAGTCGGAAGTGTCGATCGGGACCAGGCGGCCCGCATCCGCGCCTCGCTCCTTCTCGCGGGGCCTCTCCTCGCTCGCTTCGGCGACGTCCGACTGCCTCCGCCGGGCGGTGACGTGATCGGACGCCGCCGAATGGATACGCATTTTCTGGCTTTCGAGGCCCTCGGCGCCCGGGTCGAATTGGGCGATGACTACCGCATTCACGTCGATGGGCGTCTTCGCGGCGCGCCGATCTTTCTCGATGAGCCCTCGGTCACCGGAACCGAGAACGCCATCATGGCCGCCGTATTGGCTCGAGGCACCACGGTGCTCCGGAACGCTGCGGCCGAACCGCACGTGCAGGACCTCTGCCACCTTCTGGTGTCGATGGGAGCCCATATCGATGGGATCGGGACCGGCCGGCTGACGATCGAGGGCGTGGACCGCCTCGGCGGTACGCGGTTCGCCCTCGGGGCCGATCACATCGAGACGGGGTCGTTCATCGGGCTCGCCGCCGTCACGAACAGTGACCTCGTGATCGAGGAGGCGCCGATCCAGCACCTCGATTCGACGCTACTCGGGTTCCGGCGCCTCGGGGTCGAGTGCTCCGTCGAGGGCTCCGATCTTCGCGTGCACGGCGCGGGCGAACACGAGATCGTGCACGACGCCTTCGGGGCGGTCCCCAAGATCGACGACGGACCGTGGCCGGCCTTCCCGGCCGACCTGACCTCGATCGCCCTGGTCACGGCTGTGAAGTGCACCGGCACGATTCTCGTGCACGAAAAGATGTTCGAGTCGAGAATGTTCTTTACCGACAAACTCGTGGGAATGGGCGCCCGAATTATCCTCTGCGATCCGCACCGGGCGGTCGTGGTCGGTCCGACACCCCTGCGTGGGGGCACGGTGGAGAGCCCCGACATTCGGGCGGGCATGGCGCTCTTGATTGCCGCTCTGGGAGCCGACGGCACCAGCCGAATCCACAACATCCAACAGATCGAACGGGGATACGAGCGGATCGATGAACGCCTACGCGCGCTCGGTGCGGTCATTCGTCGCGAGGGCGAATGATGGTTGAACCGTAGGCGGGAAAGCTCTATACTGCATCCTCGGATGCGCCGCCGAAGAGCGGCCCTTTCGAAGTGGGGGAGCGGTTTGCCCCCGCTTTTTTATTCGGTATGGGCGAAGTTCGCCCGGTTCGGAGATCGAAATGGGGAGACCCTTGACTCAGGTCGCGAAGCAGCTGGACGCTCGCGTCGAGGCGATCGGCTTCGAGCTGGTTGATGTGGAGTGGGCGGGAAGCGCGAAGCGGCCGGTGATCCGGCTGCGTGTGGATCGCCCGGAGGGACAGGGATCGGTGACGGTCGACGAGTGTGCTCGTGTGAGTAGGGAAATCGAGCGGTGGCTCGACGAGCTCGAGTCGGTCCCGGAGAAGTATGTACTGGAGGTGTCGTCGCCCGGTGTCGACCGGCCGTTGATTCGGCCGCGCGATTTCGAGCGCTTTGCCGGCGAAGATGTGGTCCTCAAGGGGAAAACTCCTCTTGCGGGGCGCTCACGTCGGTTGGAAGGCCTGCTCCTTGGGTGGGTCGCGGACGGTGAGGGCGAGCGGATCCGCCTTCGCCTTTCGAATGGGGACGAGGTGGAGGTCCCCCGCGAGTTGGTGACCGGAGCGAATCTGGTCTATCGGTGGTCTTGACGAGGGT
>CBDUEZ010000119.1:0-11481 GCA_965366355.1 uncultured bacterium | reverse complement strand
TTCCCGCTCCGGGTTCGCGGCGTGAAGGGCGCCGAGGTGGCGAGGCGTGTTCGGGACGCCCTCGCGTTGGTGCGCATGGCCGACCTGCAAGACCGTTCGCCGTCTGCTCTGTCGGGTGGCCAGGCGCATCGGGTTGCGCTGGCGCGGGCGGTGGTGGCCCGTCCGCGAGTCCTTCTTCTCGACGAGCCCCTGAGCTCGCTCGACCCCGCCCTGCGGGAAGAGGTGCGCCAGGCGATTCTCGACGTCCAGTCGGAATACGGTCCGGCCATGGTGTTGGTCACCCACGACCTGGAGGAGGCCGGACGCTCCGTCGACCGGGTCGCCGTGGTCCTGGAGGGCGGCGTCGCTCAGATCGGTCCGCCCGAGGTGATCTTCCGGCACCCAGCCTCGGCCGCGCTCGCCCGCTTTCTGGGCTTCCCGAACGAGGTGCCGGGAATGTTCGGCGCGAGCGGCTTGCGATTGGCCGGCTGGGCAGTGGAGGGCGGAGCATCGGAAGAGCGGGGCGCCGCGCTCGCCGGCGCCGCACCCGTCACCGTGCTGTTCGGCACCGATGGGGGGCATCTGGCCCCCTCGTCGACACCGGGGATTCCCGCGACGGTCGTCGCGGTTCTCCATCACCCCCATGGGGTCACGGCGCGGATCGTGATTCCCGTCGCCGGTGAGGGCATGCCCTCGGGCCCCGAGCGCACCTTCTCCCTCGAGCTTGCCGTGGCGGCGGAATGCCCGCCCCCGGTCGGCCAGGAACTCTCGCTGGTGTTGGACCCTCGGCGGCTGCACGTGTTTGCCGACGACGAACACCGCCGCGAAGGAAGAGACCGCTGATCGGCTGGACGCCTCCTACACCGCACAGCAGCTCAACTTGGCCACGTCCTTCTCGAAGGTGAGCGCGGCCAGCTTGACGCCCTCGGAAAGGGTGAGGTACGGGTGGAGCATCGAACTCAGGTCGTCGATGGTGAGTCCGAAACGGATGGCCATGGCGGGCTCCATGATCATCTCCCACCCTTCATGCGCCACGATGTGCGCGCCGACGATCCTGCGCGTGGCCGCGTCGGCCACAAGCTTGATGAAGCCGCGGGTGTCGCGCGCGGCGAGGGCGCGGGGTACGTACTCCATGGGCAATGTGCTGACCAGGGGCTCGATCCCCTGGGAGCGCACCTGCTCCTCGGTGAGGCCGACGCTTGCGACGCCGGGGTCCGTGAACGTGACCAGCGGAAGCACCGAGAGGTCGAGCGTGGCGTCGGCACCCAACACATTCTCGGCGGCGATGGTGGCGCCGTAGGCGGCGACATAGACGTGCATGGGCTCGCCGGTCACGTCGCCCGCAGCGTAGACATGTGGTAGCGCGGTGCACATGTGCTCGTCCACTACGATCTCGCCGCGGGGTCCCAACTCGACGCCCGCCTCCTCCAGGCCCATCCCTGCTGTGTTTGGCCGACGGCCCGTCGCGACGAGAATCGCCTCTGCCTCCACGGTCATCGATTCCGACTTCGTCCGCCCCTGGATCCGGCGCAGGCTGCCGATCCGCTCGACGCGCTCGACCTCCACGCCGGCCAGCACCTTCAGTCCCTCGTCCCGAAGATGCCGGGCCAGCTCGGCGCCGGCGTCGGGATCGCCCTTGGAAAGGAGTCCGGAGCGGGCCATTACGGTGACCTCCACGCCGAGGCGGGCGTAGGCCTGAGCAAGTTCAAGCCCCACCGAACCCGCGCCCAGCACGGCGAGGGACGCAGGTAGCACCTCGAGATCAAGGAGCGCCGTGCTGTCCAGATACCCGGCGTCCATCAACCCGGGGATGTCTGGAACGCTCGGCGAGGAGCCGGTCGCGATGATCACGTTGCGGGCGGCTACCACCGATCCGTCCGCCATGAGGAGCCTCCCGTCGGGGGCCAGTCTCCCTCGTCCCTCGACCAGGGTGATGCCGGGGTACGCGGCCAGCACGTCGGCGTATTTGGCCTGTCGCAAGGCGCCCACGAGATCGTCCTTCGCGCCACGGACCTTATGCCAGTCCGCCGGCTCGCCGGAGCGGGGAACGCCGTCGAAGGGATGATGAGCGCGCACGCGCTGGGTTTCCGCGGCGCGGATCACCGCCTTGGAAGGCACGCAGCCCACGTTGACGCATGTGCCGCCCAGGGTGCCCGACTGGATCATCACAACGCGCCCGCCCGACTCTGCCACCTTGGTGGCCGCGGCGAATCCGGCGGAGCCGGCGCCCACGACGGCGACGTCGTACTCGGCCTCGCTCATTACTGGTCTCCCTTGGGGACGCTGTCGGCCCCCGGCTTCTGAATCGCTTCTGCCGAATCCGGCTCGGTCGGCGGGCGCTCCGTTCCGGTCGTTCCCGACGGCTCGAGTCGGAGCGTCGCTCGGTAGTCCGTCATGCGCGCCAATGCGGCGATGAATTGCTCGGGGGATGTCCGGGTGGTGTCATAGGTGACGAGGCCTTCGCCGCGCTCGTATGAGAACCGGGCATCCTGCACACCGTCCACTCGTTCCACGACCACACGGGCCGTCGTTTCGCAACCCGCTCAGGTCATGCCGGTGACGTCGAGCGCCACGGTGCGAAAGGGCCCGGTCGCGGCCGCCGGGTGCGCCCCACCCTTGTCCAGGGCGTCCATCGGTGCGGCGATCTGTAGGAGAATTCCTCCCCCGATGACCACCGCTACGGCGGTCCACTCTTTCCAACCCATCTGAGTCTCCTTGGTCTGGGCGATCAGTCCCTACAGGAGCAATCCCTGCCAGAGCGGGAAGCTCGCGAACACGACGGAGACCATCGTGGCTCCCCACAGCACGGCTTTCATGCGCCTACGCACAGTCGGGTCGGCGCACGGCTTGCCCGGCTCGCACGCCTTCCTCTCCTCCCGGTCGAGGAGCCAGAAGCCCAGCACCAGAAAAGCCGCCGTTGCGACGAGGAAGTACGGGCGGAGCGGTTCGAACGTCGAAGCCAATCCTGCACCGGACACACCGACCGTCACCGCCAGGATCGGCCCGGCACAGCAGAGGGCCGAGGCGGTCGCCGCAGCGATACCCCCGGCACTCGGGAGAACGGCTTTGAACGAATCCCTCACGAAATGCCTCCTTGGTGTTGGCCCGGGAATCCCGCTGTCTGGCCCAAGCTACACTCCGTACCGTGGTACGGGGTCAAGGGGGTGGTGGGCGATCCTCCGACTCTTCCAACTCCTCGAGGATCGGGCACTCGCCGGTGGGCTCGCGTGCCGCACACGCGCTCACGAGCTGGCGGAGCACGCGGCGCATGCGGCGTAGCTCGCGGAGTTTGGCTTCGACGCTCGCGAGCTTGTCCCGGGCCCGCGCCTTGACGGTGTGGCACGCTGCCACCTCGTCCACGCGCAGCGCGAGTAGCTCCTGGATCTCTTCCAGCGTGAAGCCAAGGCCCTGGGCGCGGCGGATGAAGCGGAGCCGCGCAACGGCGTCGGCGGGAAATTGTCGATAGCCCGACCGCGTGCGCGGGGGCTGTGCGAGGAGTCCCCTGCGCTCGTAGAAGCGCACGGTCTCCACTCCTACGCCGGCCGCACGGGCCAGCGCGCCGATTGTGAGCGTCGTTTCGTTCATGTCAGAAGCTCGTTGTCCACTTCCCGAGTCCGCGAACGGCCGAGGTGCGTACCGCGGGCCTTCATTCGAGCGAAGTCGCGACGTGCGTCCTTCGTTCCCTACCGCTCCTCGGAAACTTCCATGATTCGCGGAGGGTTTCTTTTCGTCCACCCCATCTTCGCAAGCTACAGGAATCGCACATGACTGATCGGGACACGAAACGGATCTGGGAACGGGTCCTGCAGCCCGACGAGTTGGGAGAGGGCCGGGTCAAGCCCGTCACGTGCCACCATGCCACGGTGTGCATGACCCGCCACGAGGGCACCTATGCGGCGCTCGACAACCGGTGCCCCCACCAGGGAGGGCCCCTGGGTGAAGGGTCCATCGAGAACGGATACCTCCGCTGCCCCTGGCACGGCTGGGACTTCCACCCGACCACGGGCCTGCCCCCGGGCGGTTACGACGACGGGGTGGAGACGTATCCGGTCGAGGTTCGCGACGACGGCGTCTATGTGGGTTTTCCCGCTCCGGAACCCCACGAGCGCACGGTGTCCGACGTGATGGCCGAGACCCTGACAGAGTGGGGCGTTCGTCAGGTCTGGGGCATGGTGGGCCACTCCAACCTGGGGCTGGCCGACGCCCTCCGGCGCCAGGAGGCCGAGGGGCGTCTGCGCTACTACGGGATCCGGCACGAGGGCGCGGCGTCGTTCGCGGCCAGCGCCTACGGCAAACTGACCGGGCGGCCGGCGGCGTGTTTCGCCATCGCCGGCCCCGGTGCCACCAACCTCCTCACTGGGCTGTGGGACGCCAACGTGGACCGGTCGCCCGTCGTCGCCCTCACGGGGCAGGTCGACACCCAGGTTCTGGGGCCGGGCGCGTTCCAGGAAGTGGATCTGGTCGGCGCGTTCGGCAAGGTGGCCCAGTGGAGCCAGACGGTGCTGCACACCAGCCGCCACGCCGAGTTGGTGAACCTGGCGTGCAAGTCGGCCATTCTGAACCGGGGCGTCTCGCACCTCATCTTTCCCGACGAGGTGCAGACCCTTCCCGCCGCCGACGGTGCGACGGCCGGTGGCCCGAAGGGGCGCCTCACGCCTCGAACCATCACGCCCCCCGCCGAGGCTCTGAACGAGGCCGTGGCCCGGCTCCAGGCGGCGAAGCGCCCGGCGATCATCGTGGGGCACGGCGCGCGGTTCAACATGGACGGCGTGCTGGCCCTGGCCGAGAGACTTCGGTGCCCCGTTCTCACCACGTTCAAGGCGAAGGGTCTCGTCTCGGACCAACACCCCCTGGGATGCGGCGTCCTGGGTCGGAGCGGTACCCCCGTGGCCTCCTGGTTCATGAACGAGGCCGACCTGCTTCTGGTCTTCGGCGCATCGTTCTCCAACCACACGGGCATCACGCCGAAGAAGCCCATCATCCAGGTCGACTTCGATCCCATGATGCTGGGCAAATTCCACGCCGTCGACGTGCCGGTCTGGGGTGAGATCGGCGTGACGTGCGGCCTGCTCCGCACCGCCCTCACGGAGTCGGGCGTGGCATCCGAGGATCAAAGCGAGGAGATCGCGGAGCGGTGGGCGCTGTGGCGCGCCGAGAAGGCGAGCCGGCAGGAGGATGATCGTGGGCGTGGGTTGTCGTCGGCCGCGGTCTTCGCGGCGCTTACGCGCACCGTTCCCGAAGACGCCATCCTCGCCGTCGATGTGGGAAACAACACCTACTCGTTCGGCCGCTACTTCGAGTGCGCCCGCCAGTCTGTGCTCATGTCGGGGTATCTGGGCTCGATCGGCTTTGCCCTGCCCGCCGCCCTGGGAGCGTGGGCCGCGACGCAGGAAGACGATCCGCTTTTCAGCGGCCGCAAGGTGGTGTCGGTGTCGGGGGACGGCGGTTTCGGCCAGTACATGGCGGAGTTCACCACGGCGGTGAAGTACGAGATGGACATCACCCATGTGCTCCTCAACAACGACGAACTGGGCAAGATCTCCAAGGAACAACGTTCGGGAAACTGGGACGTGTGGCAGACGAGTCTGGTCAATCCCGGGTTCGCCGCGTATGCCGAACTGTGCGGAGGTCTGGGAATCCGGGTCACCCGCGCCGACGAACTCGACGAGGCGTTGGCGCGTGCATTGGCGCATCCGGGGCCCGCGCTGGTGGAGATCGTGACCGACGTGGACCTGGTGTGAGGGAGGGCCGACGTCAGGCTACAAGACCAGCTGGAACTCGACTCCCGCGGCGCTCAGTTGCGTGTCTGAAAAGAACTGACCGAAGGGGACGAATCCGTCGAGAAACACTCCGAGCACGCGGAGTCGCGGCCCGTCCCCCGTGCCGATCCACTCGGCCCCGGCCTTCACACTCGTAGTGGCGCCCCATCCCCGTACCTCCAGGGCTCTGACATGGGTGCCGAGCATCGGCAGCAGTCGGGTGTCGCCCACGAAGTTGCGCGGCTCCGCGCCCCACACCTCGAAACCCCATTCCAGGATGCCCGGGGCCAGCTCGGTGTCCGACCCCAGCACGCGTCCACCGCCGCCATAGACACGCCCGGTGACCGGTCCCCAGAGAATCTCCCGCGCCAGGACCAGATCCACCGCCTCGAAGCTGATGCTGATCCGCTCGAAGTTCGGGTCGGCCAACAGGAGCTCGTCGCCCAGATGGCTGCTCTGGTGGTAGTAGCGAAGGCGCCCGGACCAGCCACCGAAGCGCGAGGTCAGCGCCGGTCCCACGGTGTAGTCGATGTTGAGGAGGTCGGCCGACGAGACCGACAGATTGAACTGTGAGAAGGTCGAAGCGAAGAAGTCCAGACGGATTCCTTCCAGCCGCCCCTCGGGCGTGGTTCGGTTCAAGGCCCACAGGCCGAAGCTCCCGCCGATCGCGACCACGGCGATCGATACCGAGGTCTCTCCTCGCACCAGGGCGCTGGGTTCGTCGAAGGTGACCGACCGCAGTCCCCCGTAGAAACCGGGCTGCTTCATGTCGGCGATGAACCCCGGCATGAGCTGGCGCGAAGGAAAAAGCTCGGAGGTCAGCGGCGGGGTGCGGGGTGATTGTCCGCTTGCGCCGACGGGGAGCATCGCCACACACAGGAGAAGGCTCCTCCGAAAACGGCGGTCGGCAAAGCGACGGCGCGGGCAGATCAACGTCGGATCTCCGTGTCCGGGCGAAACGCGGCCCATGCGAACCAGAGGTAGTCCCCGTGAGGCACCGCCTCCAGGCGGCGGCCGGTCAGGGGGCCGCGGATCGCGCGCCCGGTGACGTCCCATGTGCTGCCGGTGTCACGGTCGGTGAAGTGCCCACCATCCACCGCCTCGAACGACATTTCTCGAGTTCCCAGGGTGGCGCGAAACACCCCGCTTGAACCCACATCCCGTCCCTCGGCGATCTGATCGCGATCGAGCGCGCTGGCGGTGCCCGGTGCCCAGAACACCACGAGCGGCTCATCGTCGACGACATCGTGAATGACGCGCTTCTCTCTCAAGCTCGAGAACGGATAGGCGACCCGGCTGTCGCCGATCGTCACGGCCGCGACGCGTTCCATGGGGGGAAGGCGTTGGTCGGCGTCCCGGTCGAAGAACGAACGAATCGGTCCGTCGCCGGTGTCGTATCCCTGGTAGGGATTGCGGCCGTACGGACGGTCGTGCCCCGTCTCGCGAGAAAGAACCCGCCCGGTCGGATGCGACTCCTTGAACTGGGCCCAGCTCGTCGTTTGCGCCGGATGAAGGGTGAGACGATCGCCCGCGAGTTCGCCGACGAGGGCCTCGCCGCTGGCCTGTTGCCACCACGTTTCGGTCTGGCGGTCGTACATGACGAGGTCCGACAGTCGAAGCCGTCCCGTCGTCCCGAAGTCCAGCACCCGACCGGCGTGCACCCGCTCGAATACCAGCGCCGTATTGCACAGCGGGCAATAGGTGACCGAGAGCGGCTTGCCGGCGACCTCGTCGTTCACGATCTCGTGGAAGATCATGATTTGATAGGGGTAGGCGCGAACGTCGTCCCGGTGCTCCACCACGATGACCGGCTCCCGATCCCTCAGCCAGGCATCGGCCTGGCGCACACTCACGAAGACCGGCTCGTCGATGGCCGGTATGCCGTCTTTGGGAGGCCCCCCCGAGACGATCTCTTCGAGCGGAACGGTGTGTTTGGTGAAGTCGGTGCGCCATTCCTCCTGGGCGTGTCCGGGGGTGGCAAACCCCAGCGACAACGGGAGGAGCAGCAGGGCGGAGCCTGTGCGTCTCATGATGCTGTCTCCGGTATCCGGGTGAGTCATGCTCCAAACCGGTGCGAGCCGTAGCGGGTTCCCGCTCGGGCCGGGGGAACGGATCAAGCGTCCTCCGTGTTCGGCGCACGATGACCGCCTCGTTGGACTCACAGTCCGCGACCCGACTTTCTCCTGTCTGAGATCATAGATGAGCGCCTCCTTCAAGCCCGTGTCTCCCGCGGATCACCGCCTTCTGAGTCATGTGCGCCCCGACGGGTGGACGAACCCGGAGCCCCACGCCCGCTACGACCTGGTGGTGGTTGGTGGGGGTACGGGGGGGCTGGTCAGCGCGGCGATCGGTGCGGCGCTGGGCGCCCGCGTCGCGCTGGTGGAACGGGCGCTCATGGGTGGGGACTGCCTCAACTACGGGTGTGTTCCGTCCAAAGCCGTGCTGCGGGCGTCGCGTTCCTGGGCCGAGGCTCGAGAATCGGCTCGGCGCTTCGGAGGACCCGACGTGTCGGGTCGGGGGGACTTTTCTGCCGCCATGGAGCGCATGCGGGTGCTCCGCGCGGATCTGAGTCACGTGGACGCGGCCGCTCGCTTTCGCGACCTGGGGGTCGACACCTATCTGGGAGAGGCGCGCTTCGTGTCGCCCGACGCCGTCGAGGTCGCCGGTGCGCGACTCGACTTTCGCCGGGCGATCATCGCTTCGGGAGCCCGGGCGGCGGTCCCCCCGATTCCCGGCCTCTCCGACGTGTCGTACCACACCAACGAGAGCATCTTCGGTCTCACCGAACTGCCCGAACGCCTCATGGTGTTGGGGGCCGGGGCCATCGGCTGCGAGATCTCCCAGGCCTTCGCCCGTTTCGGAAGCAAAGTCACCCTTGTGGAGATGGCCGATCGGCCCATTCCCCGCGACGAGCCGGAAGCATCGGCGGTGGTTCAGGCCGCCCTCGAGCGCGACGGCGTGGAATTCCTCGGTGGCGCCAAGGTGGTGCGGGTCGGAGTGGAGAAATCGCACCCGACCGTCTGGTTCGAGAGCAACCGTGGCGACGACAGCCGAACCGGCGATGCGCTGCTCGTGGCCGTCGGACGCGCGCCCAACGTCGATCTGGGGTTGGAGGCCGCCGGTGTGGAGTACTCCCGCCGCGGTGTCGTGGTGAACGACCATCTCCGTACTTCGAACCGCCGCATCTTCGCCGTCGGCGATGTGGCGACGCCGTACCAGTTCACCCATGTGGCCGACGCCCACGCCCGCATGGCGGTGCGCAACGCCCTCTTCTTCGGGCGGGGCAGGGTGAGCAAACTGATCATCCCGGCGGCCACCTACACCAGCCCGGAGGTGGCGAGGGTCGGGCCCACCGTCGACGAACTTCGAGCCGGCGGCACCGAGGTGGAAACGGTGAGCGTGCCCCTCCACGACGTCGACCGGGCCCGCCTGGACGGTGATGAAGACGGATTCCTGATGGTCCACCTTCGCCCCGGGAGCGATACGATTCTCGGGGCGACGCTGGCCTCGGCGCACGCGGGCGATCTCATCTCGCAGATCACGCAGGCCATGTACCAGGGCATCGGTCTGGAGCAACTCGGCGACATGATCTTTCCCTATCCCAGCACCGCGGAAATCATCCGCAAGGCGGCCGACGCCTATCGGCGCCGAAAACTCACGCCACGGGCCAAGGCCTTCTTTCAACGCTTCTTCCAGATCAGCCGGCTCCTCCCGTAGCATGCACTTTCAGCCGCGAGAGCGCGCATGAGCGCCGAATTCTGGTTCATGTTCCCGATCTCGGTGGGTGTGGCCACGGTGGCGATGGCGTCCGGCGTGGAGGGAGCCACGTTGTTCGCCCCGATCTTTCTGCTGGGGCTGGGCCTTCCCGCCGAGGTGGCGGTCGGGACGGGCTTGATCACCGAGGTGTTCGGGTTCGCCAGCGGCATCACCTCCTACGTTCGCCGGCAACTCATCGACTACCGCCTCGCTCGCTCCCTCCTGGTGGCCACGGTCCCCCTGGCGGTCGCGGGCAGCGTGATCGCTCCCTTCGTACGGTCCGATCTTCTCGAGATCATTCTCGGAATGGGACTGCTCGGAGTCGCACTCAGCTTTCTGGGTGCCCCGGATCACGACGAGAAGACCAGGCTCGACCGCAGTATCGAGGAAGATCTGACCGAGGCCCCCGACGAAACGAGCGTGCGAACGGCCGAAGGGGAGGTGATTCGTTATCAGGTGTGCAACCGGGCCGAGGGACGGGTTGCGGCGGGGGTCGGCGCTCTATTCATGGGCATGATCTCCACCGGCCTGGGCGAGCTGAACGGGTACTTCCTTCTGCGTCGCTGCCGCGTGCCCAGCCGGGTGGCGGTCGCGACCGGCGTCCTGGTCGTCGCCGTCAGTGCGTTGGCCGCGGCGACCACCCACCTGTGGCGCTTCATCGAGACCGGCGGCGACACCCTTACGACCGTCCTGAACCTCTGCGCCTTCACGGTGCCGGGGGTGATCGTCGGGGGCCAACTCGGGCCGATGGTGGCCTCCCGAGTTCCCCAACACCTCCTGGAGAGATTTCTCGCCGTGCTCTTTGCTGTGGTGGGGGCGCTCCTGCTGATTCAGGGCGTGCTCTAGCCGGTGCACCGGCCGGTGATCGAGCCGGCGCCCGAGCAGGTGCTCTGGCCGGTGATCGAGCCGGCGCCCAAGCCGACGCCTGTTCAGACTCCGTTCGTGCGACGTATGATGGGGGCCACGACGTTTTCTGCCGGGAGTGAGACGATGGCGAAGGTGACAGGGATCGGTGGGATCTTCTTCAAGAGCGCCGATCAGGCCTCTTCACTCGAGTGGTATCGCAAGCACCTCGGGATCGATGCGGCGGACTGGGGCGGGGTGCCCTTCATGTGGCGGGACGACGCCGAAGATGGTGATCGCGGCTACACCGTGTGGAGCGTGTTCCCCCTCACCACCGAGCACTTCCCGAAGGGTCAGGACTTCATGATCAACTACCGGGTCGACGACCTCGTTGCGCTGGTGGCCGACCTCCGATCGGCCGGGGTCGAGGTTTTCGGAACCGTCGAAGAGCACCCCAACGGCAAATTCGCCTGGATCCAGGGACCGGATGGTCGAAAGGTCGAACTCTGGGAACCGGTGCCGTCGAAAGACGATCCGTACATCTGAACTCCAGGACTCCATATGAAGCGTCCATTGGCTGGCCTCGCCCTGATCCTGTGTGTGGCTTGCGCATCGGATGAACCCTCCGCGGATCGGCCTGCCCAGGCCCAGTTCTGGGAGGCCCTCGAATCGCTGTGTGGACAGGCGTTCGCCGGCACGCTCACCGAAAACGAACCCCCGAGCGACGACTTCGACGGACAGGTTCTGGTGATGCATGTGCGGGAGTGCTCGGATGACGAGATCCGGGTGCCGTTCTTCGTCGGCGAGGACCGCTCACGCACCTGGGTCTTCACCCCGAGTGACGAGGGACGGTCACTGAGGCTGAAGCACGACCACCGCCACGAAGACGGGACCGAAGACGCGGTCACCCAATACGGTGGCGACACGACCGACCCCGGCTCGGCGACCGTGCAGAGCTTTCCGGCCGACGACTTCACGGCCGAACTGGTCCCCGCTGCGGCGACCAATGTGTGGACGGTGGAGTTGGTGCCCGGCCAGCTGTTCGCCTATCAACTGCGGCGGGCCGGCACGGACCGCCGCTTCCGCGTCGAGTTCGATCTGAGCCAGCCGATTGCGACGCCGCCGGCCCCGTGGGGCGCGAACT
>CBDUEZ010000118.1:0-11504 GCA_965366355.1 uncultured bacterium | reverse complement strand
AGGCGGGCGGGACCGACACCGGAAGTCAGTTCACCGACTACTACACCCCGTTCGGTGATGGAGGCGGTGTGGGAGCGGGCAACGCGCCTCAGGTTCTCTCTCCAGACATCGAGTACATCCACAGCGTGCAGTACGGAATCCCGGAGAACGACGAGCGGGGCTTCGGCGGCACATGGGGCTTCTCGGTCGAGAACGGTGACACGACGAACGTCTGGGTCGCGAAGTGGGAGAGCACCCCCTTCGGTCCGGGTGATGCCGACAACAACTTCCCGGTCTTTCGCTACGCGGACGTTCTATTGATGCTGGCCGAAGCCGTCGGCGAGGGTGGAGAGGCGTACGACCTCATCAACCAGGTTCGTGAGCGCGCGGGCGTGACCCCGATCAGCGCTGCCACCCCCGGCACGTTCGAGGAGAAGCTTCTCTTCGAGCGGCGGTTGGAATTCATCACCGAAGGGAAGCGGTGGGCCGACCTTCTCCGCCTGGGAGTAGCAAAGCCCGTGATGGCGAGTTTCGCCCCGCTGGTCGATGCCGGACTCACTCAGGCCGACATTCGCCTGTTGTATCCGATCCCCCAGCGCGAGATCGATGTGGCACCCGGTGAGATGGTGCAGAACAGCAACTGACCATCCTGTCGTGAGTTCGCCGTCAGCCTGAGGGCCCGGCTCCCGTTTCGGGGGCCGGGCCCTTTCTGATGCGTGCCGCTCCTCGGGCTACAACCGAGGCGGATCGGGAGTTCAGCGAATCACGCGCAACACGTAGTCGCCGGTGGCACCCGCCGTGAACGAGGTGACCCACACGCGCCACGTGCCTCCCCGGCCCGTCGTCTCGGCGGACTCGAACGCAAGGACGGACCCTCCGAAGCCCATCTCGCCCGTCGGTATCTCGGCATCGTCGTTCCGCCGGAGAAGGGGTGCACCACCGGCCGACTCGACCACGAGGAAGGTGTCGAAGTCGAGGCTGTTGAGCTCGAAACGAATCTCCTGTCCGTCCGGCACCTCGATCTCGATCACATCGGCGAACTCACCGAGTGGCAGACGCAGGTCTCCTTCGCCGAGTCGCCCCTCGTAGGCCTCCGACGAGCCGCCCTCCGTCACCACGGTGGTGAGGGTGTAGGCCGCGTTGGCGACCCCCTGGGCTTCGTCGCCACCGATCCAGACGGTCCATTCTCCGGCCGGCGCGCCATAGAGGGTGAGGTTGGAGCTGCTTCCATCGGTCGATGCGCCCACCCGGCGTTGACCGTCGGGTCCGATGGCCACGAGCGTGAGCGGCCCCTCGGCCGGACTCGACACGAGAAGCATGACCGTGCCCGCGCCCAACTCGACGACGGTGGAGTCGTAGGGCTGGCCCTTCGGTGAGGTCTTGGAGAGACGGCCCGACCTCGAGCGGGCATCGCCGGTCGAGGTCGCCGACCATGTGAGGGTGTACGCCCCCTCCGATTCGGGACTGAAGGCGGCGGCCTTGGCGGTCCATGTGCCCGTCTCGTCGATCACGAACGACAACGCGCTGTCGGTACCTCCGCCCGAGTCGTCGTTCTCTCTCATCACGCCGCTCGGCGATTCGACGCGGAGGAAGGTGTCGAACTCGCCCGATCGCAGGGTCACGGTCACGAACTGGCCGGCCTCCGCCTCGAAGGTGTAGGCGTCGCCCAGCCTGCCGTCGCTCTCGTCGAAGACGGGGTCGGTGCTGGACAGCGTGCCCTCCCGGACCTGGGCCTCCTGGGCGACGAGGGGTGCGGCGGCGACGGAGAGGGCGAGGCCGACCGTTGCGACTGCCGGGGAGAAGATTGGATTGCGAATGCGGTTCATGAGCGTGGGCCTCCGACGGTGAACGAGCTACCGCCTTCGATACCCCTGTTGAGCCGATCGTGCTCCAGGAGCGTCCCGTCCTTTCGGAGGTGCTTCGTGCGAGCGGCCATTCCCCAGCCACGCGTTGGCGTGGACGATTCCGATCACGGTGTGGCTCTCGCGATTGGGACGCACCACCGCGCAATCCCCTTCTTCCATCACGCCGCGAGCTTCGGGAATCACCGACTGAATGGTGCCGATGTGCGACACGATGAGGATCGTACCGACTCCGACCGGAGTCGAGAGCTTGCGGGTGCGCTCCCGCTCCGCCGGTCCGGTGTAGGCCCCTCCGTTGGTGTGCCAGATCGAATCGCGCCGGACGTCCCGACCGGCGATCAGTTGGGCGGTGCGGTAGGCTCGTTCAACTGGGCTCGCGACGACCTCTACGAACTCGATCCCCAAGGCACGGAAGCCATCGCCCATCTCCCGGGCCTGGCGCTCGCCTTGGGCACTCAATCTCCGTTGCGTGGACGGATTTTGGTAGTCGAGGGGTTCGCGCTCACGGGCATTGTCGGTGGTGGCGTGACGACACACGAGCAGATGGCCGCCCGCACGGGCAGCGTCGATCGCCGACTGTGGCGCCTGGGGTAGCGCCGCCCCGGCGATCAACGCGGCCAGCAGCCCGAACGTTGTCACCGCAGGGCTGCGAACTCAGACGGACCCAGCCGGTCGATGATCCGAAAATCGGTGCCGGTCGGGCGCACGACCACGCAGTCGCCCTCACGAATCGAGCCACGCTCCAGGCCGGGGAAGAGGCCGTACAAGACTCCCTGGTGCGTCATCAACACCCGGTTCGTTCCGGCTTCGGGAACCGACGTCACCAGGCGGCGACGCTCGGCCGACGTGCCGCCGCTATACAGGACTTCGCGAACCTCTGCCTTGCCGAAGCTGAGTTCAGCGCTGTCTGCGGCGCGGAACAACGGGCTCGTGTAGACCTCTCCGATGGGGATCTCCTGCCTCCGCAGGATCTCTCCGAGCTGGCGTGCCTGGGCTTCGCCTTCATCCGACAGTAGCCGCTGCGTTGAACGGTCGGTCCGGTCCAGCCGCCGCGCGTCACCGCGGCTTCGATCGGTGATCGCGTGTCGGCAGGCGAGCACGAGCCCCCCGGCCTGAAGGTCGCCCAGCAGGCTGAGGTGACTGCTGACGACCTCTTCGCCCGCAGTTCGCACCACCGCCACCTCGCCCGGCGACACCGCCGCCGCCGCCTCTCCCGGGGCCACCTCCACGCCGCCCAAGGCCGGCGGAACCGCGGCGGGGCCGGCTGCGGAAAGAAGCGACAGGGCCGCGACAATCGCCGCGGCTACCGTGGCGAGCCGAGTGACGCCGACACGGGCGCCACCGAGCGAGCGCGACCTGGTCAGCGTCCATAGGGCCAGCGGCGCGATGTAGCTGCCTGCGCGTTCGATGAACTCCCAGAACGGCGCGCCGGTAGCCGGATACAACGCCTCGGTGCCTACCTTCCAGAACAGCACGAACAGCAGGATTCCCGGCGCTGGCTTGATGGCGATCGCGGCCGCGAGGGCGATTTCGAGCGCGCCCATGAGGGGCAGCGCTCCGTCGGGTAGCCCGATCGCCTGCGTGTGCGCGAGCAGCAGCGGCTTTCCGATCAGCGAGAGTCCGCCGTGACCCACCATCAGTGACACGACGGTCGCTCGGAGAACGAGGCCCACGTGACGCCGCCGCTCTTCTGAAAGTGCGGGCACGTCGACGGTGCGGAGCCAGTCCCGGGTCGGGCGCAGAGAGAGGCCCAGGAGGATCAGGAAGGCGAGCGGGATACCGTAGTTGCCGGCCCGCTCGAGCGTTTCGAAGACACTCTCGCCGGCCAGCGGTCGGAGCAGCGCGGTCCACAAGGCCCAGCCGGCGGCGTAGCCGAGGAAGGCGCCACGCGGGGCCAGCAACGTGAGGATCCCGATGACGATGTCGAAGGTGCCCACGACCGGCATGAGTCGCCACGCCCACTCTTCGGGAATTCCCGCCACAGCGAAGTAGGGAAGCCAGGCCTCCTTGCCGATGATGCCGAACGCTCCATGCCCGATGAAGCACCCGGCAACGCCGACCCTGAACAGCAGCTCCAATCGGCGCTCCAGGAGTCCCACCTCTGTCGCTCGCTTCCACATCGCCCACCTCCCGTCGGGATTCGACCATCGTTCACTGGAACGATGCCGAACGAGCGGCCCGCAGCGGTGGTCGACGGGTGCGACAGATGTGCAGGAACGATGGAGGTAGGGGGCGAGGCGTCAGCCGTCGAACCGATACCCGACCTTCCACACGGTATGGATGTGCTCCGGGTTCCCGGGGTCGGTCTCGAGCTTCTGTCGGAGTTCGGAGATGTGTGAGTCGACGGTGCGGGTCACGATGGCGGCGCGGTGTCCCCAGACCTCGCGCAGAAGATCGTGCCGGGTCACGACCCGGCCCTCGTGTGCGATCAACGCGAGAAGCAGATCGAACGCGCGGGGAGTCAACGCCACCTCGTCGCCCCCACGCGACACCCGCCTCGCGGCGCGGTCGACTTCGACGTCGCCAAACGTGCACAGGCCCGACCCGAGACCGTCGTCGGCGACCGAGCCGGTCTTGCGCAACAGTGATCGCACTCGCTCCAGAAGCTCCAGCAGCCCGAAGGGCTTCGTGACGTACTGATCGGCATCGAGGCGAAATCCGCGCACCTTGTCGGACTCCTCGCCCCGCGCACTGAGGATCAGGACCGGCACGTCGCATCCGTCCCGCCGGAGCGCCGAAAGAACCTGGAATCCATCCATACGGGGCAGCATGACGTCGAGAATCAGCAGGTCTGGAGGAGCGCTCCGACACTGTTCGTAGCCGCGCCTGCCGTCGGGTTCGGTGTCGACCTCGTAGCCCTCGAGCTCGAGGTTGTGGCAGATGCCCGCAGCGAGTTCCTCATTGTCTTCGATGACGAGAATCCGCGGAGTCACGCGGCCCCCGTCGCCGTCGTGGGGGCTTCGGTCGGGACCTTGCTCGAGGCGTCGATCGAGGCCTCGAAATGGTCCGACCGGGCCGTACACGCTAACGGCAGTTCGAAAGAAAAGCGGGCCCCTCCCGACTCGGCGTCGTCGACCCAGATGCGGCCTTGATGTGCGTCGATCAGCTGGTGCACCACGGCGAGGCCGATTCCGCTGCCGACCACAACCGTGCCGACCGCACCGGTGCCCCGCTGGAACGGCTCGAAGATGCGCTCCCGCTCATCGGGGGGCACACCCGGGCCCTCGTCGGCCACCGAGACGCGAACCCCGCCGGGAGTGCGATGACACGAAACGACGATGGTCTGGCCTTCGCGCCCGTATCGAACCGCGTTATCGAGCAGATTGAGAATCACCTGACGGATCGAATCGCTGTGCACCTCGGCATACAGGCCCGGCTCGAGACTCGCCTCGAGCGTGCCCCGCCGCGAAGGCAGCAGAGGGCGAAACGATTCGATCGCCCGACGCACCCCCTCCGACAGGTCGGCGGGCTCGAGATCGAGGTGCTGGGCCCCCCGCTCGGCACGGGAGAAGTGCAGGATATTCTCGACGAGATTCGACAGGCGGCGCGTTTCGCGATCGATGTTGTCGAGGGCCCACGCCCGCTGGTCTTCGGTGCGGGTTCGTTTCAAGAGCAGTGTTTCGGTGAAGAGGCGAACCTGGGCCAAAGGCGTTCGGAGTTCGTGCGAGACGCTCGCCACGAAGTCCTGCCGGAGAAGGGCGAGCTGGTCTTCTCGCCTCAACTGCACGATAGCCATTACGGCGAGCGCGCCCGCGAGCGAGAAGATCAACGTCAGCACGCCCGTGCGGTCGCTGGGAAGGCCGCCGATGATCAACTCGCCGGCCACTTCGGGAACGACCGATGCCCGGATCGCTCCCCCTCCGAACACCGGTTGCCGCTCCACGGTGGCGGCGAACGCCATCTCGGCCCCGGGATCGGATTCGTAGAGCACGGAGCCGGCGGGGCCAACGACCGCCACCTGCATGACGTCGCTGTTGAGGCGATCGCTGGTGAGGGTCGGGGGCAGCAGCACCTCGTCGTCGAGGGCGCCCGCGTACAGCGCGGCCAATCGCCCGGGATCGATCTCGAAACCGTACAACACCGTATCACGCCGCGTCGACAGGTCGGCACCCAGCGTCACCGGCGATTCGAGAAGCGTGTAGGCGATGATCGGGGCCGCCTCGGTGTCTTCGACGTGTAGCACGGCGAACTGCCACTCGGCCGCGTAGGCGTCGCGGGCGTGCCGCTGTGTCTCTTCGACGACCAGGGTCTGATGCATGGAGCCCGGAAGCGATCCCACCCAGACCGACTCAGAGACCGGTTCACCGAGGCGAGTGAAGAAGGAGTAGCTTCCGGCGAGCGGATACTCGCAGTCGCATCCGTCCGGCGTGAGGATCAGTTGCAGGCAGGCCTCGGCCGCATGCCCCTGGGCGAACTGCGAATTGGCATATGCGATCGCGAGGTGGCTGTCGATCGACTGGCGAAGCATGTCCCAGGTGTTTCGCTCGTAGCTCCAGGCCGCGAACTCGCTGTAGTCCTGTAGCAAGGCCGTCGCGGTGTCCTGGTGGGACCGCTGCGCCTGGAAAGCCGCGAGCGCGCCGAATCCCGCGATGCCGAGGCTGAGGGTGAGCAGCGCTACCGGAAGACTGCGGCCGAACCGTCGCGCGAAGACTCCCCCGGCCGACCTGCCCTGCGTTCCCTTCGTCATCGTTGCCCCCCCAGCCAACAGGTCACGTCGATCGAACCGACTGCGGGACGATCATGTCTGAACCTCGTGACGACGGCCCGTGCGGGAAAGCGAAAAGTTGTGCGAGATGTGTGGATGCCGGCGGAGACTGGCGACGGTTACTCGCTAGGATTATTATAACTATAGTCTCTTTCACTAGGTGCAGAATGACTAATCTCGACGAGGTGTCGCAACACCTGCCGCTCAAGCCTGTTCTCTTCTGGATCCTCCTCGTGCTGGTCGACGGTGCGAGCCACGGCTACGGAATCCTGAAGGAGATCGACGCGCGAACCGAGGGCTCGATCCGGCTCGAACCGGGCAATCTCTACCGGTACGTCAAGAAGCTGCTCGAACTCGGCCTCGTGCTCGAGGTCGACGCACCCGAAGGAAGCGACGGCGACGAACGGCGTCGATTCTACGATCTCACCGGTCTGGGCCGGGCCGTGGTGCGGGCGGAGGCCGAGCGCATGCGCGCCCTCGTGCAGGCGGCCGAGGCCCGCTCGCTCCTGGGCCCAACGAAGGCCCGCCCGTGAACTCTGATCGGCCGACGTCGCACGTGGTCGCCGTGTACCGTGCTCTCTGGCGTATCTATCCAAAGGCTTTTCGTAGGCGATTCGAGTCACCCGCTCTCGAGGTCTTCGAGGCGCGGTATCGGGAGGAGGCGAGCGGCGGAAGCCGAGTACGACTGCTCGGGTTTCTCCTGCGATCCGCGCGCAACGTGCTGGTTCACGGCACCATCGAGCGATTGTCGCAGGTGGCGGCCTCGGGCTGGCTCGCCGGGGGGGCGAGTGATCTGGCGCAGGCGCTCCGCAGGGCGCGCCGGTCTTTTCGACACCACATCGCGGCCGTGGCCTGCTTCGCGCTCGGCCTATCGGTGACGAGCGCGATCCTCACTCTGGTGTCGAGCACCCTGCTGCGGCCTCTGCCCTTTCCCGACGCAGAGCAGCTCGTGCGGGTCTGGGGCGTCGAAGAGGGAGTGGAGCTGGCGGGGCGGGGCCAGCTGTCATGGCAGGATGTGCGTGACCTGTCGGAATCGATGCCGAGCCTCGATCCGCTGGCCGTCTCGGGACGCTCCCGCATGATGTTCCTGCGCGACGACGGTGCCCGCCGCGTGGAGGGCGAGGCGATCGACGCAGCCTACTTCGCGTTGCTCGGGGTCGAGCCGTTTCTCGGCCGGCTGTTTTCGGAACACGACCACCAACCGTCGTCTCCGCCGACCATGATCCTCGCTTTTGGTACCTGGCTGCGTGACTACGGTGCCGACCCGTCGATTGTCGGGCAGTCGATCCGCACGGCCGCGGGCCCGTTCACAGTGATCGGGGTGATGCCGCAGGATTTCTTCGGCACGATCGAGGCCGATTTTCCCGACATCGAGTTCTGGGTACCCCTCGAGCACTTCGTGAGCGACCGGCTCCGCAACGACCGCCGGGCCGAGTTCATCTGGACGATTGGTCGCCTCGCCCCGGGTGCCACCATCGAGCAGGCGCGGGCCGAGGCGGGAGCCACCGGCGAGCGGCTCGCGCGGGACGGGCAGATCGACGCCACTTCGGGGTACTGGGTCGAACCGTTCGGCGAGAATTGGCGGGCCGAACTAAGGGGTCGGAACTACCTCCTGCTGGCCGCAGCGGGACTCCTGCTCCTGGTCGCGGCCACGAATGTCGCGGGGCTTCTGGTGGCCCGGGTCATGGGACGCCAGAGAGAGCTGGCGCTGATGGCGGCCCTGGGTGCCGGACGCGAGCGGCTCCTGAGACAGACCCTCTTCGAGACGATCGCCGTTGCGCTGCTCGGAGGCGTAATCGGGGTGATCCTGGCCCCCTGGTTGCTCGCCACTTTCATGCGCCTGGCACCCACCGAACTTCCGGGCTACTTGAATCTCGCGCCCGACGTGCGCTCGCTAGCACTCTCATTCGGCGTGCTGTTCGCGACCGCCCTGGCCGCGGGCATCACCCCGGCGCTTCTGAGCGGCCGGGCCGCCCCCGCCAGCGCTCTCGGGTCGGGCGGACGCACCGCGACGCAGGGCCGCGCGGCGCGCCGAACCAGCCGATGGCTCGTGATCAGCGAGGTCGCCCTCACCACGGTTCTGGTGTCGAGCGCCGCCCTGCTCATCGAATCATACCGCGAGCTCGGCGCCACCGACGTGGGATTCCGGTCGGAAGACGTGCTCAAGCTGGCCATCTTCGTCGACAGCCAGGACGTGCCCGAAACGAGCGCGCTTCCGGCATTCTACGACGATGTGCGCACCACGCTGATGGCTCTCGAGGGCGTAGAAGACGTGGGGCTCGCATCACCGACCGTTCCCCCGGGCTTCTCCGAAGAGGTGCGCGCACGCTTCGACGGCATGCCCGATCCCCTGCGCGAGGCGGGGATTCTCGGCTACGCACACCTGGTCGATGCGGGGTTCTTCTCGGTTCTCGACGTACCGATCATCGCCGGTCGCGGAATCGAACGGATCGACGAGAGTGCCGACCGAGCCGTGGTGGTCGTGAGTGAATCGCTTGCCGAGTCGATGGGCGGAGCCGACGAGGCCGTGGGGCGAACCCTCGACCTCGACGGGTTCGAATACGACATCGTGGGGGTGGCGGGCGACGTGTTGTATCTGGGCGCGGCGCAGCGTCGGCCGCGCGACATCGACGTGTACGTACCGCTCACCATCGATCCCACTCGTGTGGTCTCGATCGCGCTGTTGACCACCGTCGATCCGATCACGCTGGTGGCGCCGGCCCGCGCCGCCCTGGCGCGCCTGTCGCCCCGCTCGCCGCTGGACTGGATCGCGTCGATGGAAACCGATCTCACCCGGGGATTCGAGGGCCCCCGCTTCTACGCCGTCCTGCTGATGGCCTTCGCCGGAAGCGCGCTGCTCCTCACGTCGGCGGGAGTGTTCGCGGTGCTGGCGCACAAAGTGGCGGGTGAGCGGGCCGAGATGGGAATCCGCCGAGCGTTCGGGGCCCGCCGCACTGATCTTCTCGCCGGTGTGGTGCGGAGCGGCGCGGTGCTCTGCGGGACCGGTGTGATCATCGGCACACTTCTCACTCTGGTGGTCAGTGTCGGTCTGGGCCGAATGTTGTTCGGTGCGGCCGACCTCGATCTGCGGGGCAGTGCGGTGGCGGCCATCGTCATTCTCCTCACGGGGGTGCTCGCGAGTCTCACGCCGGCCGTGCGCGCCATGCGCGCGGATCCCGTCGACGCCCTGCGCGACGGGTAACGCGCACACTCCGGGCTTCGAGTCGCGGAGCCTACTGCCCTCAGTGCACCAGCTTCTTGTACTTGATCCTGTGGGGCTGATCGGCGTCGTCGCCGAGCCGGCGTTTCTTGTCTTCTTCGTATTCCTGGAAGTTGCCGGGGAACCACACGACCCGGCTGTCGCCCTCGAACGCGAGAATATGCGTGGCGACGCGGTCGAGGAACCAACGATCGTGCGAGATTACCAGCACGCAGCCGGCGAAGTCGAGAATCGCGTCTTCCAACGCGCGGAGGGTGTCGACGTCGAGGTCGTTGGTCGGCTCGTCGAGGAGCATGACGTTGCCCCCTTCTTTGAGCAGCTTGGCCAGGTGCAGACGATTTCGCTCACCTCCCGACAGCACGCCCACCTTCTTCTGCTGGTCGGGGCCGCGGAAGTTGAACCACGACAGGTAGGCCCGGCCGTTGACCTCGGCGCGTCCGAACTGGAGCACGTCGGCACCGCCGGTCACTTCCTCGTAGACGCTCTTGTCGGGGTCGAGGGCTTCCCGGCTCTGGTCGACGTAGGCCAGCTTCACTGTCTCGCCCACCTCCAGGCTGCCCTCGTCGGCCTGCTCCTGCCCGGTGATCATGCGGAAGAGCGTCGTCTTACCGGCGCCGTTGGCTCCGATGATCCCCACGATGGCAGCCGGAGGAACGTCGAAGGTGAGGTCCTCGACGAGGAGCTGGTCGCCGTAGCCCTTCTTCACGTGGTCGGCCCGGATGACGACCTTGCCGAGCCGGGGTCCCTTGGGAATGAGGATCTCGGCCGTGCGCACTTGCTCGCGCTCGTCGGCGGCCAGGAGTTCCTCGTAGGCATTGAGACGCGCTTTTCCCTTGGACTGGCGGGCCCGGGGCGCCATCCGCGCCCATTCCAGCTCCCGCTGAAGGGTCTTCGCTCGGGCGCTGTTCTGCTTCTCCTCCACGGCCATCCGCGACTCCTTCTGCTCCAGCCAGGAGGTGTAGTTGCCCTTCCACGGAATCCCCTGGCCTCGATCGAGCTCCAGGATCCACTCCGCCACATTGTCGAGGAAGTAGCGATCGTGGGTGATCGCCACGATCGTGCCCGGAAAGGCGGCAAGGTGATGCTCGAGCCAGGCCACCGATTCGGCGTCGAGGTGGTTGGTGGGCTCGTCGAGAAGCAGCATGTCGGGGTCTTCGAGGAGCACGCGGCAGAGGGCCACCCTTCGGCGCTCGCCACCGGAAAGCGTCGTCACGTCGGCGTCACCGGGGGGAAGCCGCAGGGCGTCCATGGCGATCTCGAGCTTGCGATCGAGGTCCCACGCGTTGGCGGCGTCGATGCGGTCCTGCAGCTTCGCCTGCTCCTCGATCAGGGCGTTCATTCCCTCGTCGTCGGTGACCTCGCCGAAGGCCATGTTGACCTCTTCGAATCGAATCAGCAGGTCGCGCGTCTCTTTCACCGCGAGCTCGACGTTGCCGCGCACATCGAGCGTCGGATCGAGTTCGGGTTCCTGTGCGAGGTAGCCGATCTTCGTGTCCTTCATCGCCCAGGCTTCACCCAGGAAGTCTGCATCGAGCCCGGCCATGATCTTCAGCAGCGAGCTCTTTCCGGAGCCGTTGGAACCTACGACGCCGATCTTGGCGCCCGGAAAGAACGACAGGCTGATGTCTTCCAAGATCTTCCGCTTCGGCGGGACGATCTTGCTCAGCCGGTGCATGTGGTAGATGAATTTCTGCTCGGCCATGGATCCAGTCGTTCGAGGCGGGCGTTGGGAGGGCCG
>CBDUEZ010000117.1:0-11564 GCA_965366355.1 uncultured bacterium | reverse complement strand
CCCCGCCATCGCGCTGAAGTACACATCCTTGAGATCGGGTTGGACCGCCTCGAATCCCTCCCCGGGACTCGCGTCGCCGAACACGTGCGCGATCGTTCGGCCCGCGAGCAGCCGAGTGGAGATCACGGAGTGCTCCTGGTCGAGCCGCTGGAGTTCCTCGCTCGTGACGACCCGTCGCCAGATCTTGCCGTTCAAGTTCGTGATCGCCGTCGCCGGGTCGGCCTCGAGAATGATGCGCCCCTTCTGGATGATCGCCATGCGCGTGCAGAGGTCGGAGACGTCTTCCACGATGTGGGTCGACAGCACCACGACGGAGCGCTGACCCAGCTCGCTCAGGAGGTTGAGGAATCGCACCCGTTCCGTGGGGTCGAGGCCGGCGGTGGGCTCGTCGACGATGACCAGGCGGGGGTCGCCGAGCAGGGCCACCGCGACTCCGAACCGCTGCCTCATGCCGCCCGAGAACGTGCCGAGTTTCGAGCTGCGGACGTCCCAGAGGTTGGTCTGCCGCAACAGCGATTCGACCGCCTCGCGCTGAGCCGCTCGACCCGCGATGCCCTCGAGCACCGCAAAGTGGGTGAGCAGCGATTCAGCACTCACGCTGGGGTACAGTCCGAAGTCCTGTGGCAGGTATCCCAGAACCTCGCGCGTGCGCTCCTTCTCGTTGAGCACGTCGATGTCGCCCAGCCGGATCGTTCCCTCGTCGGGATCCTGAAGCGTGGCGACCGTGCGCATGAGCGTCGACTTGCCGGCGCCGTTGGGACCGAGCAGTCCGTACATGCCCGGAGGGATCGTCAGCGACACGTCGTCGAGCGCGCGCACCCCGTTGGCGTAGGTTTTCGAAACGCCGCAAATCTGGAGCTCCATGGATCAGTTCCTACCGAGGGAGGAGTCGGGGGCGATGTCGATCACGTTGTCGCCGGGCACCACATCGATGAGCAGGTGCCGCGGGTCGATTCCGGCCCGGCCGGGGTGTTCCGGCACGGTGATCGTGATCGTCTGAAGGCCGCTGCGAATGCGGTGCATGGCGAGATGCAGCGGGGGCTGGTCGGCGCCGCCGCTACCCTCGCTGCTGCCGGAGCCCCGCGCGTAGACGCCGATCTCGATGAGGTCGTTCATGGGCAGCTCGTTCTCGGCGCCCATCGTATCGACAGCGGCCTTGTGCGCCTCGACGTCGAGGCTGACGTGCCATTCACCGGTGGACAGCTGGATCGCCGTGGCCCCGTGCGTTACGAGCTCCCAATGGGTGTTTCGTTCGAGAAGGTCGCCGAGGAGCGTCTGCAACGAGTCGGGCGTCACGGCTTGAAGCTCGCGATACAGGTCGAGCGAGGTAGCGAAGGGCGGTTCATGCGACGCATGGCGCTCGCGGAGCCGTCGCCATGCGAGGTCGACCCGATCCTGCCCGAGGTACTCGCGAAGGGCGTACATGGCGAACGGACCTTTGCGGTAGCCCAGGAACGTATCGTTCGCCCGCAGCAGGGGGACTCCGGCCCGCGACCGCGGCGTGAGATACGATCGGCGCATGAAGTCGAGAAAGCGCTCGAGGTGATCGGCATCGTACTCCTCTTCGATCACCCCCATAGCGGCATACCAGGCGAAGCTCTCGCTCAGCAGGGCGCGGCCTTCCATGCGGGCGGGCACCGGCTGGAACTGATGCGCGACCTCGTGCGCCGTGACGGCGAACACCATGTCGAAGCCCCGTGGGTCGCGATCGACGTCGAAGAACGAGAACATCTCCTGGTACCAGATCGTCGCCGAAGCCGCGTGCAGGGAGCCGCCGGCCGACGGATATTCGATCATTCGGAGCACGTCATAGGGGAAGGGCCCGAAGCGCTCCGTCAGTTGCGCGAGCGACGCCTCCATGCCCCGAAGCATGCGAGCGACGTTGGCGTCGTGATCGGGGCGGTGGAAGACCTCGATCGAGACGTTGCCGAAGTCGGCCCGGCTGACCGTGTAGTCGGCCGAGAAGACGGCGTATCCGTTCCCGATCGGTGCATTGGTTTCGTAGCGGGAATAGCGTCGCCCGTCGTCGGTCCATGTGCGCACCAGCGTGCCGGCGGCGACCCCGATCTGCTCGGCGCTCGTGCCTACGGTGGCGGTCAGCTGCAGGTGGTCCATACCGGCGCGGTCGGTGGCGGCGTTCGGGTCGTTCAGCCCGGGGACCGGGGACCAGTCAGGGAGACCATATTCACTACGCTCGACCGGACTCGTGAGTTGCCGGCCAACTTGGTAGCCGATGAGCGGAATCCAGTCGGAAGCCACGAAGAAGCTGCCGTTGCCGACGACGGCCGCGCTCGGATCTCGGGTGGCCCCGAAACCGCCGCGCGCGTGGTGCACCTCCCAGCTCATGCGAAGTGTATCGCCGGGGGCCAGGGGGTCGCTCAGCACGTGGATGCGGTGGCCGAGGTCGAGGTCGATCGGGCCATCCAGGACCGCCCTCTGCGTCGCGCGATCGAACTCCAGCTCCACCGTCTCGACGACCATCGACGTCGCCACATGCACGGTGTCGATCGGCAGAGCGGCCTCGTTCACGAGCACATGCGTGCCGCGAACGTTGGCCTCCCCCCGATCGGGATGGAGTTCGACATGGAGGTCGGTGGCGCGCAACACGGGCTGGGGGACTCCCGCAAACCTCGAGTAGAGTCGCTCGTACTCCGCCATCCTCGTCGCGCGCTCCGCCCCCGTGCGGTAGGCGTTGAGCACGTTCGAGTCGTAGAAGATCGCGCCGCCGACGAGAAACACGGCCGCCATCGCTCCCGCGATGGGCACCCTCGCGTGACGGCCACGAAGGCGGGCGAGACGGAGTCGATTCGGGAACGTCTGCTCGGTCCCTCGCACCCAGAACAGTCCCGCGATCAGCGCGACCAGCGCGGCCCAGGCGGCCCAGTACAGGTTGAACCAGAGCAGGGGCGGCAGATAGGGCCCGAATCCGCTGACGCTCGAGTGCTGCCAGGCCGGTTGTGACCCGATGACCATCAGCGGATGCTCGAGTCCCAGCATCTGGGGGATCAGCGGCGTCACGAGAAAGAGCGCGATCACACTGGCGAGGTGTTTCTGGTTCACGACGACGTGCACCGAGAGGGCGAACAGCGCGAACAGAAGGGGGCGCACCAGCCCGAGCCCGACCACCTGCAGGTAGACCAGCGGCTCGAAGGGCGCGCCTCCGAGCCTCACCTGAGCGAGCGCCCCGCCCAGCGCCATAGCGAGGAGCAACGCGACGATCACGATCCACAGTCCAAGGAGCTTGCCGATGAATCGCACCCCATCGGATACGGGCATCGAATCGGCAAGGGACTGGAGGTTGGCGTCGCGCTCTCGCCAGATCAGTTCACCGGCCAGGAGGATGGGCAGCAGGATGATCGCAAGGACCACCGGCGGGGGGGCATCGCCCACTCCCGGTCCCAGGGTGCGCAGGACGAGATCGGTCGTGGGCAGGACCGGGGTGCCGGCCCCCATGCTGCCGAGTGCGCCGAGGGTGAGCCCGTACTGGGCCAACACCGCGAGCGGAACGACGGGCCAACTCCATCGGGGCGCGATTTCCCGGAGGGAGTCACGCGTGATCGACCACGTCTGACGAACGCGTCCGGCCAGGTCGAATCGGCGGGGGGAGAGGGGTGCGGACATCGGCGTGGACATCGGCGCGGCCGAATGCCCGGACACGGGCCCGGACACGGACCCAGGCCCGGACACGGACCCAGGCGCGGACATGAGCGCGGATCGGAACCCGCTCGATTGCCACCATCGCACGGCGCCGGCCCGCCCCGCGAAGTCGAAGCGGCGGAAGGTGACAAAAAGAATGGCGGCCGCAATGACGAGCCACAGGACGCGGTTCCAGAGCAACAGGCTCTCGGTGCCGACAAGGCGTGTCGGCAGGTCGGCCGGCGTCCAGGTCTGCGCCATCAGGTCGAGGGCGTTGATGCCCGTCGCGTCGAGCATCGTTGCGACGTCCCAGCGACCCAGGTAGTCGCCCACGTACGACTGGGAGAACTGCCCCACAACGAACAGCCCGGCCGCGCCCAACCAGCTTCCGAGTGAATGCCGGACCAGTGTGGCCAAAGCGAACATCACGGCGGTGGCGATGAGCGCATTCGGGAGAAGCACGACGAAGGCCGTCTGCAGATAGGCTGCGGCGCGGAGGGGGCCGAGGTCGCCTGCGAGTGCCGGTCGGGACAGCGCGACCGCGACGCGGACGATCGGCACCGCCGCCATGACTGCCGCGGCGACCAGAAAGGCTCCGCAGAAGCGCCCGCCCAGGTACGCCGCGCGCCCCACGGGCGCCGCCGCCATCAGGGGCTCCAACCGTGTGCGTATGTCGCGCGTGGCCGCATCTCCGACGACGACCGCAAGGATCAGAAAGGCGACCAGACCCATGGTCGCCCCGTGCTGGGCCACAAGCAGGGGCGCGTGGAACGGCACGTCGGTTGCGCCCGTGCCCGCGACCTGATCGAGGGTCACGCCGATCAGGGGAAACAGGAACAGTCCGAACAACACCCACGTCGACCGTCGAGTGAACTGGTGCACCACCTCGAAGCGGACGATTTCCAGCCACTTCGTCACTGGGGTCCCGGCTCGCTCGCTGTGTTTCACGTCGGCGGTACGTGGACGGGCACGTCGGCTGGCACGTGAACTGACTCCGATGAACGGATGAAAGGGTCGCCCGCACCGGAAGATTCGTATCGGTACTTTGTTGTGTCAAGTACTTTACAGATCCGACGAAGCGAGCGCGAACCCGGCGAACAGAATCAGTCTGCGCATTGACTCTCCGGAAGCGAGACCAGAGCTGAGGGCTGTTAGGTCGCGCTCGTGCTTCATGGGCCATCCTTGGAGTCGGCCCCAAGTGGCTGAGTTGCAGAATGGAGGGCAAGTCGATGCGAGATGACGTTCCCGCGGGAACGTTTTCTCGGTTAACCTGCTATCGTCCTGCCACGCCGGTCGCTGCAGGCGCGGCCTTCATCGCCCCGCCCGGTCGAGTCTATACACCCGCACCGATTCGACCCCAAGATCATCCTGCCACAACCCGACAAAATCGTCCTCGGATATCCACGGTGCGAGGCCGGCGCCATGAATCAGGCCAGCCGGCACCTCGATCCCCGCGACGGTGCGACCGGTCGTATCGACGATCTCGTATCGCCTCGGGCCCCCGTCCGGCGGTCCAGGCTCGAGTATCCAGATCAAGCCGGTCTCGTCGATGGCGACGCCCTCGTGGGACGGGAGACTCGAGGGCACGGTCATCTCCGACCACGCGCGTTCGAGGCGGGGTAGGGCCGAGGACGGTTCAACCGACGCCCGACGTCGATCCTTCCATCTCTCGATCCACGACGGATCGATCGGGATTTGTTCATCCGGCCGTTCGATCACACCCTGGCGCTCACCGGAGGTGGAATAGACCTCGATCCGAAACCGCTCGTTGTCGGCGACCGCGATACCGAGAGCACCGTTGGCACCGGTCGCGTAGAACGTACGTCGGGCGAATGGGGGCACGTTCACCTGGCGACTTCCCCCAAGGTCGAGAAATTCCTGTTCGATCCCCCCGAACCAACCGAGCAGACGCGGCGCCTCGCCGACACTCGGCCAGATCACGAAGCCCTGCTTCGGACGATACAGGCCCGGCGGCTGAGTCGGCCCGAAGTCGGTCATCACACCGAGTATCGTGCCATCGGAAAGCACTCGAGAGGCGTGTGGACTTGTCCCCGCTCCGAAGGCGTTCGGGGCGCTGGGGAGGCGATGGGACGCGAGGTGAGTGCCATCGAGACGGAAGGTCTCCAACCCGTCTCGATCGACCACCAACACGGTGTCGGGGTCGACGAAGGTCATCGAAAGCGGCGACGTCATCTCGCCCGGTCCCGGGCCGGGCCGACCGAAAGCGTGCAGGAATAGGCCCTCTCGATTGTAGACCTTCACCTGGCTGTGGCCGGAGCTCAGGACCACCAACGAGCCATCGGGTGCGAGGGCGTATCCCAGTACACGGTGAAGCTCCCCGGCAGGGTCGGATCCGAGCTCGCCGACCACGATCGAGGGGTCCCTGGAGAGCCGCCATTCCGGGGGCGCGCCCTGAATAAGCGGGGCGCTTGTCAGCGCGAGGAGAAAACCGACCATCACCCTTCGTCCTCCAGGACGACGACCACGTCGACCGCGACCGGTTCGTCTTCGCGGCCGACGAATCCCGCTCGAATGCTATCCACGGCCGTCGCGAGCCCCGACGCCTCCGGGGGTTCAACGCTCACCTCGACGCAGGTCGGTCCCATGATCGATGTGGCGCCCACGCTCTCGTCGAATAGCCCCGCGCTTCCGGTGGTGGTGGTAACGGTGAGAAAGGCATTCGATTCAGCCCAACCGCACGGGCCGACCGCTCCCGCCCCATATAGGGCCCGCAGCGTCACGGTGGCTCCTACGACGGCGGCGCCATCGATCGTGGTGACCTCCCCCCGGATTCGGGCCGTCAGCGTGCAGATATCGCAGCCCTGCTCGACCCCCAGGATTTCGCAAGAAGCCAGAAATGCGAACAAGGGCACCGCGAAGAGTCCCCTGAATCGCCCGATCACCTTCAACCGCCGTGCCTCGGAACATCCGGCTCGTCCGTTGGCACCTCGAACACGAAGCAGCCCCAATCGGAGCCGGATGTGCCCACGGCGATCCAGCGGCCCGGAGTGGCGAAGGTGGCTCCACCGGGGAAGAACGCCTCCTCCGGAATCTGACGAAGCGGCCGCTCGTTGGCGTACGGCGCGGTGGGCGGCCCGATTTCGAAGTCGACCGGAATCTCGGGGGACTCCAGGGAGGCACCCGCTACACGAATCGTCATGTCGAGTGAACTGTTCAGCGGCTTCCACCAGACCTTGTTCCTGCCGGCCCGGAGGCCTTGGAGCAGTCCGCCGATCACCATTTCCCCCGATCGGGCGAAGGTGGTCTCCCTCGTCACCTCGACGCAGACCCGTTCCGACGAGCCTTCCGGCTCCGGCATCGTCTCGGGAAGGGGAGGCACCTCGGCGGGGCGGGGAAAGGCCGCGCCGAAGGCCTCGGCCGCCGCGACCAGATCGGTCGCCGGGAATGCGAAATCCTGAGCGTTGAGCGGGCCCGCGACGAAGGTCGCGAGCGTGAGGATCAGAACGTCACTTCTCATCGGAGCTGGACCAGGGTGGCGGGACGCGTGCGACGCACTCTTCACAGATTGTGGTCCGACGCAGCGTTCCCGCCAGGGTTTTCGGTCGAGTCGATCCCGCTCAGTCCCTCGTGCCCCCGACCTGAAGACCGATGCTGATCACGGTCTGCTCCCGCCCTCCCAGGGTCGTGCGAGCTTCCCCGAACGCCATGAAGTCTCCCACAGGAAAGAGAATCCCGCCGCTCAAACCGAGGCCGACCGATACGTCGGACTCATCTCGGCCCGACGTGTCGACAGACAGCCGGGCCACATTGACACCGACTCCCAGGTAGGGACCGACGTCTTTGATCGTCAGGGGAATGATCAGTCCCGGGGTCACCTCGAAATAGGTGCAGTCCGCGCAATCCAGGAACCAGTCGAATGGAACGACAAGATCGACCTTGCTTGCCGGACCTCGGTCGGCCTCGGAGCTGAGAATGCGGCTCATGTTCAGCAGCAGTCGGGCTCCAAGAGCCAGTTCGGAGTCCTCTCCCCACGACAACGAAGGAGCGATCCGTATCTGGGCTGCCGCCGGCTGAGCCCAGGCGACAGCCGCGAGGGCAACCCAGGCTGCGCCGATGGTACCGCGCCATGATGCGAAGGCCATTGTTCCACTCCATCTCAGACGAGGACTCCACGTCGGACCCGTGCCCGAAGCATAGTCTCGCCGAAGGCGAATACCCCTCGGGCGAACTCCTCGTTGGAGTGTCAGGAAACGCACCCACGGTGGCGGTCGGGAAGGAGAACGTCACCCTCGCGGAGTAGAACTCAGCGGGGAAGCCGCGCTGCGGACGCCCGCCCTTCGCCAGCCTCGAGCATCGGCGGGTCCTTGGCAGCCTCGGCGATTGCCACGGCCGAGGCTCCGAGAACTGCTGTGCCGAGCCCGACGGTCAGGGCGTTCACGATCAGGGACGAGAGAGGGAGGGTCGCGGCGGTCATGCTCATGAATAGACCCCCGGCCGCTCCCAGTGGAAGCCCGAGCAAAAAGGCGCGCCCCTTCGAGATCGAGTGCGAGCGGCGCCCCCCCAGGACGATGGCCCCGGCGGTCATGAGTCCCACGAAACCACCTACAGGAATCGTGAACATGCACATCCTCGCGACGAGCGTGAGAGACGGCCACGCGCCGGCGGCAACCGACTCCACCCCGACGATCACCCACCCGATCAGGTTGAAGGCCGCGGCACCGACGGCGCCGATCCCCAACGCGCCGCGAAGGCGCTTGATCCAGTTCTTCATCTGTCCCCCCACCTCGGTCCCCGAGCAAACACGAGCCGGTAGTATGCGGGGCGGGATTGCGACCGTGCAACGATGTCTTTCACGAGCACGGCCGCCGGACCGTACGGGCTCCGGCGGCGTGCTCGGTCGGCGTGCTCGGTCGGCGAGCTCCGTCCGCGCGCAGTTCGTCGCGCGCGATTCGTCGAATCAGCTCTGCTTCGCCAGCAGGTCGCGGATCTCCGACAGCAGCGACTCTTCGGCCGACGGCGGAGCCGGAGGGGCCGGAGCGGCTTCCTCGGCGCGCTTCCCGGCATTGTAGGCCTTCACCATGAAGAAGACCGCGAGGGCGACACCCACGAAGGTGATGATCTCGTTGATGAAACGTCCGTAATTGAGGGTCACGGCGCCGGCTTCCTGCGCGGCGTCGAGGGTGGCGTACGGACCGGCCGGGACGCCCTCGCTCAGGAGCACATAGAGCTGGCCGAAGTCGACGCCGGCCGTGATCTGCCCAAGCAGGGGCATGAACACGTCGGCCACGAGAGACCCGATGACCGTCGCGAAGGCGGCACCGATGACGATGCCGACCGCCATATCGAACATGTTGCCCTTGAAGGCGAACTCCTTGAATTCCTTGAGCACGAAAGCACCCCGTCGTTTAGGTTCCTGCGTGACCACCCGACGGTGGCCCACGCTGACCTTCTGACCACGTTGTGCCCCAGGAAGTCACATCGCCGCCCGATGTGACTCGAACACCTCATCTCAGGTCATCATGACAGACGGTTCATCGACCGACGAGGAGATCGTCGAGCGCATACGTTCGTCGGACCGCAGTGATCTGCGGGGCTTCGACGAACTCATGGAGCGCCACGGCCCGCGGGTCGCGGCCAACTGCCGCTACCTCACCGGCTCCCCGGCCGATGCGGAAGATCTGACACAGGAGGTGTTCGTGAAGGCTTTTTTCGGACTCGACCACTTCGAGGGGCGCGGAGCGTTCGGCGCCTGGATCCAGCGCATCAAGGTCAACCACTGCCTGAATCATCTGAAGAAGACGAAAGGGCGGGACTTCCTGGATGTCGACGACCCGGTTGTCGCTTCGCACGAGGCAATGCACTCGCCGGCCCGGGCGGCCGAGGTGGTGGATTCATGGGACGAACGTGCGGCGGTGAGTGCCGTGCTCGACGGCATCGGCGATACGTTGCGGATCCCCCTCGTGATGCGTGACGTCGACGGCTTCACCTACCAGGAGATCGCCGACCACATGAAGGTGGGACTCTCTGCGGTGAAGATGCGCATCAAGCGGGGGCGCGAGGAATTTCGGCGGCTGTATCTCGAGGCGACGGGGAGAGAGGCGTGACGTCCGACGACGAATCCGAGGCGGGGCAGCCGATCGAGCTACTCGCCGACCTGGAAGAGCCGGTATCGGCGCGGGTGCGAAAACGGGTCCGCAGCTCGATTCAGCGGCGCCAGTTCGGCGGTGACCTGCTCGACTTCACGATCATCACCCCGGGGATGGTGTTGGTGACCTACGTCACGAGCCTGTTCGGCGCATTGGTCGGGCCGCCGAGTCCCCCCGGAAACGAAACTGAACCACCCTCACATCGCACTACACGAGACGAGCCATGAGCGAAGTCCTCGAACAGATCCGCATCGCCTTCTCGCAGCTCTGGGTCGACGTGGTCAGCTGGACCCCGCGCCTCGTGATCGGGTTGCTTCTCGTCATCGTGGCCGTGGTGGTGGCCAAGGTGGTGGAGCGAGTGCTCCGCCGGGTCCTCAAGAAGATCGGGGTCGACGGCGCCCTGGGAGCCCTCGGACTCGACGCGGTGGGGAGCACGGTCGGGCTGACGAAGGCGCTGAGCGACCTGATTCCGCGCTTCGTCTTCTACCTCCTGCTGTTTCTCTTCGCTCGCACTGCGGCCGACGCCATGGGATTGGAGCCGATCTCGTCGGCGATCGGCAGCTTCATGGCCTATCTGCCGAACGTGCTGGCGGCCACCCTCGTGCTGGTGTTGGGAGGCGCGGGCGCCCAATTCGCGGGCCGGGCGGTGACCCGCGCCGCCGAGGGCACGGGGATCGAGTTCGCCGGCTCGATGGGGGCGATGGCTGGTGCGATCCTCCTGTTCGTGGTCGTCGTGACCGCGATCAGTCAGCTCAAGATCGACACCGAGATCGTTCGGATCCTGACCTGGTCGAGTCTCGGAATGCTCGTTCTCGCCTTCGGCCTCTCCTTCGGGTTGGGAACCCGGGGAATCACCCGATCCATCGTCGCCGGCTTCTACGCGCGGAAGACGTTCGAAATGGGACGCCGGATCGA
Organism: uncultured bacterium; assembly: GCA_965366355.1. GTDB lineage: Bacteria > Gemmatimonadota > Gemmatimonadetes > Longimicrobiales > Gaopeijiaceae > Gaopeijia. The sequence goes on along the minus strand of CBDUEZ010000117.1, from coordinate 906 downwards.
AATCGGGGGAGAATCGGGGCGCCTCACCGCGATCACGCCTACCCAGACGTTGCTCGACGACAACGGAACGATCATTGCAGTCTCCAATCAGGTGTTCTTGGAGCAGACGGTCCGGCAGTTTCCCGACGACCCGCCGACAGAACCGTAGGATGTGACTTCTCGGCTCCAGCCGTTGTCACTCCAAATGTGGGCAGGCGGCCTTCGCCGCGCTCGATCGCAATGACACCTCGAAACAGGATCCTGATGAACACCTATATTCGTGCAACCCGTACGGCGCTCATCGCCGGTGCATTCTCCGTCGTGGCCGCCACCCTTTCCGCCCCCGCCGCGGCGCAGGACGAGAAGGAACTCGGCTGGTTCAACAAGGCGGAACTCACCTTCGTCACCACCGGCGGAAACTCCTCGCAGAGCACCTTCGGCCTGAAGAGCAACCTCGACCGCATCTGGGACACCTCTGCGCTCCGATTCCAGTTCGGAGGCATTCGTACCGAATCGACGCTGACCACGCGCGCTGCGACCGGCACCCCTGCCTCGTTTTCGGTCACCGAGACCTCGACCAGTGACGTGACGGCCGAGAACTACTTCGCGCGCGGCCGCTACGAGAAGAACGTATCGGCGGCGATGTTCGTGTACGGCGGAGCCGGCTGGGACCGCAACACCTTCGCCGGTATCGACAACCGCTACGGATTCGTGACCGGGCTCGGTCGCAGTTTCGCCGAGACGGAGGAGTTCAAGTTTCGCGCCGATGTCGGTGTGACGTACACGATCCAGGACGACGTCGTCGAGGATCCGACTCGCAACGACAGCTTCGCCGGGCTGCGCGCCGGCTACGGACTCTTCAAGAAACTTTCGGCAACCACCGACTTCACGAGTGATCTGATCGTCGACGAGAACCTCGACGACACC
>CBDUEZ010000116.1:0-11797 GCA_965366355.1 uncultured bacterium | reverse complement strand
GGAGACGTGGTGATGATGGTGGCCGAGGTGATGGTCACCGCGATGTTGTTCTACATGTTCGCTCGGGTGAATCGCACCCTGTCACTCGCGGCCGCTCTCGCCCGCTTCGCCATGGTGACGGTCATGGCGGCCATGCTGCTCTTTCATGTCGCGGCGCTCGAACTCGTGGTCCCCGACAGTCTGCTGACCTCGTTCACACCCCCCCAGCGCACCGACCTCGCGGGCCTGATGCTGGCCGTGCACGACGCGGGAGTCTGGGTCTGGCAGATCTTCTTCACGGTCCATCTCGTATTGCTCGGCACCCTCGTGGCCCACTCCGGATCGTATCCGCCCCTCCTGGGCCGAGCGCTTTCGGTGGGGGGGCTCGGGTATCTGCTCGACAGCATCCACGCGTTCGCGGCCCCCGGCGCGACCTGGCTGGGTCATCTACGCACGGGACTTCTCGTGGTCGTGACCCTCGCCGAGGTGGGATTCGCCTTCTGGCTCTTGATCCGGGGGCCCCGGCCGACGCCAGCGGGCCGGTCGACGCATGGAGGCGGGCCTACTCCCAGCGAAACGTCCGGGTAGAGACGAGGCTGCACACGACGATCACCGCCAGTAGCCCGCCCACATGACCGAGGTTGGCGCCCCACCCTGCCCCGTCCCACACGCCCTGCATCAGCCCCACGGCGTGCGTCGTGGGGAGAACGTTCGCGAAACCCCGCCAGCCCGCCGGCAGTAGCTCCAGGGGGAAAAACAGCCCGGAGATGGCCATCGTCGGATACAGGATCGCGCTCGCGAGCGGTTGGGCGAAGCGGGCCGTCGGCACGATCGAAGAAATCACGAAGCCAACCGAAATGATGCTCACAGTCGAGAGCGAAAGGGCCGCGGCGAAGCTGAGCAGATTGACCTCGATCGCACCGGGAAACAGTCGGCGGCCCGCGACGACCAGGAGACCCAGCCCGATCAGCGCGAACACCAGCTTCACGAAAACGTGCGCGCTCAGGATCGTGAGGGGAGAAAGCGGCGTCGCCCGCAGCCGCTTCAGGATGCCCCCCTCCCGATAGATCGAGATGATCGCAACCAGCGAAATCGCCGTGCCGATCGCGATGAAGATTGCGGCGAGGATCGCAACGTTCAGGACGGGCCCGGTGGGATCCGCACCGGTTGCCGCGACACCGTCGGGCACACGCGTCCCCACGCTTCGCGCCACGACGAAGATGATCACCGGCACGAGCAGCGAGCCGAGGAGTCCGAGAGGCTCGCGAGCGAACACCTTGGTCTCGATCCAGGTGAGCTTCCAGAAGCCGCGCAATCCGATCGATCGAGGGGTCGCCATCAGTCTCGGATCCCCCGTCCCGTGAGGGTGAGGAAGACGTCTTCGAGGGTGGGGATCTCCGTGCGGAAGTCGGTCAGCCGCACATTGTGCTCCGCGATGGCGTGGATCACGTCGGTCACGAAGTCATCACCGACCCCGGCGAGATGTACGTCGTCGCCCTCGCGGGTCACGCCGGTGAGTCCAGGGACGCGGTCCAGGCGCGACTCGATGTCGGCGTGGGTGCTCGACAGCCAGATGCCTCGCTCGGGGCAATGACGCCGCACCAGCTCCGAGGGCGTGCCTAGTTCGATGATGCGACCGTGCTCGATGATGGCCACACGGTCGCATAGCCGTTCGGCCTCTTCCATGAGATGTGTGGTCAAGAAGACCGTCTTCCCGCGGTCGCGAATACCCAACACGAGTTCCCAGATCGCACGACGGGACTGCGGGTCGAGCCCCGTCGTGAGTTCATCCAGGAAGATCACTTCGGGATCGTGGATCATGGCGAGGGCCACAAAAAGCCGCTGCTTCTGGCCCCCCGAGAGGGTCATGAACCAGGCATTCCGCTTCTCGACCAGGCCCAGTTGCCCCAACAGGACGTCGGTATCGATCGCATGGGCGTAGAGCGACGACCAGAGGTCGACCGCCTCCCACACCTTGATGCGCTTCTGGAGGTGGGCCTCCTGATGCTGCACCCCGATGCGGTCCTGGAGCGCGCGAGCGTCTTTACGCGGGTCGAGGCCGAGCACGCGCACCGTCCCGTCGTCCCAGCGCCGGAGTCCCTCGATGCACTCCATGGTCGTCGTCTTGCCCGCACCATTGGGGCCGATCAGACCGAAGATCTCGCCCGCCTCGACCCGCAGGGAGACATCGGCAACGGCAACGGTCTCGCCGTAGCGCTTCTGGAGGTTCGACACTTCGATGACGGGAGGCGGCATGTGCTGGATACGTCGCCGAGGGCGAAAGACTTCAGCTCGCCGGAGCCGGGCCGATACTTGCACCTTGCGAGATGAACCTTGCTGAGAACCAGAGGGGGGCCCGTCGCCATGAACGTCGTCAAAGTGGGACCCCAGGGCTATCGGGGACTCGGAGCGCCAGCGCGCTCGGCGTCGACCCACGCCCGGGACACACGGGAAGCCACACGGACGGAATCGAGGGCTCGGACCGACACCGTGGAGATCTCCACGCAGGCTCGAGCCCCCATCGAAGAGCAGGCGGAGCGGATCGGCCTGCTCCCCCAACTCGTCGTTCGCATGACGACCCGACTTCGAACCTCGTTCATGGAACGCAGCAGCGCGGCGACGGAAGCGCCCGCCCCGGCTAAAGACTCCGATCCGTCTCGCACCGAGCCTGAACCAGAGGGCCGGGCTACGGCGCTCCACGAGCCGGCGCTCCGCGAGTCGGTGCCCCATGGCCCAGCGCCCCACGCGTCACGACGTCTCACCGCCTACGCCGACCCCCCCGCTCGTTGAGTTGCGACGGTCTCACTGCGGTGTCCCCGAGAACGTCGGAATCGGACGCTGGTGGGCCTCCTCGCGCGTGCGGGCAATTCCGTTCTCGCGAATGTCGTTGATGAGCCACTCCATTTCCTTGATCTCCCTCCGCTGGGCTTCGATGATCGCGTCGGCCAACTCCCGAACCCTGGGGTCTTCGATCTGCGCGCGCTCACTGGTGAGGATCGCGATCGAGTGATGCGGAATCATTCCCTGCATGTAGTCGACACCGGAAACGGTGATCTGAGACCGCACCAGGCCAATGCCCCCGCCGACGAGAAGGACCGCGAGCGCGATCAGGCCCACATTGAGCTTCGGATCACGGTACATGTGCAGCATAAAAGCCAGCATCACGACAATCATGCCTCCCCCCATGATCATCGTCATGAAGAGGCGTGTCTCACTGAACCAGGCGTGATCGATGAGCTGGTAGGAATGCAGATACATGAGCACGAACATGACGATCATCGACGTACCGATCATCGCCAGGAATTTGACGTACTTCCCAGCCTGGCTGGCCTCCCGATCGGTGTGGCGCTCGGTCATCGGGCCCATCACGTGTTCTCCTTGTGTTGAGGTCCGGTTGAACTCTGGTTCAACGCTTCGTTTGCACGTGATGCAGGATGTATGCCGACGGCGATGCCACCCCCGCCTTCGGCCGAGCCCGAGTCGCCTTCCGCAACCGCGCTGACCCGCCGCTAGGTGAGCTCCCGTCGAGTCGCCTTGCGTCCGCCGAACACGCCCGCCAGGGCCCAGGCCACCCCCGCACACACCACCGCCAGCAGTCCCCACCGAATCAGGACCACGCTGAACGCGGCGCCCGGGGTCGGCCAGCGAAGATCGTAGAGAAGCAGCGTGGCGCCTCGATCGGCCATCCAGTGCCATGCGGTGTGCGCGATCAGAGCCGACAACACGACCACCCCCATCCGCTCGGCCACCACGCGGCGAAACAGCCAGCCCAGGAGCGGTACCGCCACGGCGAGCACGGCGAGTTGTCCCAACTCCACTCCGACGTTGAAGGCCAGGAGTGAGGTGATCAGGTGCCCGCCTGCAAACTGGAGAGACTCGGCCAGCACGAACGAGAAGCCGAATCCGTGTACCAGGCCGAAGCCGAACGCGACGATCCAGCGTCGCGACAGGCCCGCCCCGACGATGTTTTCGAGGGCCATCCACACGATCGAGGCGGCGATCAGGGTCTCGATCAGCGGGCCGAACCAAAGCACGGAGGGCGCCATTCCCATGGCGGCCGCGATCAGCGTGATCGAGTGTGCGACCGTGAACGCCGTCACGACCGGAATCAGGGAGCGCACGCTCCGCAACGGAATCACCAGGCAGAGCACGAACAGCAGGTGGTCGATTCCCCCCAGGATGTGTGTGAAACCCATCGAGACGAAACGAATCACCGCCTGATGCCAGCGGGGGTCGAGTTCGACCCGACCGGGATTGCCCTCGTACTGGAATACGCGCTCGACTCCGCTGGGAAGCACGAGGTGAATGACGCTCACCGTCTCGATCCCGAGGTGTGCCAGTTCCGGCTCCACGGCGAAGCGAGCCGCCTCGTCGTCGATGGGCACCTCGAGCCGCACATCGAGAAAGGCCGAGGTAGGCCGCAACTCGACGGTCGGGGCGAGGGGAGCGGCGGCGATCCGGGCGGCCGCCCCCTCGAACGAGACGAACGACCGATCCGAGGGAATCGACAGCTGAGTGGCCACGATCCGTTCGTCGCCCAGGGCGCGTCCGTCTTCGAAGAAGCGGAGGTAGCCCGCGATCCAGATGGTCGCAGCCTCTTCTAGAAGGGTGCGCAGCTCCGGATCGGTCAGTTCGAGGGCACCGCTCTCCCGCAGCGGAAACTCCACGTCGCGCATACTCTCGAGCGGCACGCGCACCAGAACGGTCAGGACCGAGTCGGCCGGCCGAATATAGGCCTGCACCGCGACGTCGGCCGGCACCTCGTGCGGGAGCGCTGAAGGCCCGGCATCGATCTCGACGCCTCCGGTCAGCCCCTCCGGCAGGAGGGCCACGAAAACCAGGGCGATCGCCGTCGTGCGCAGGACTCCGAACTTGCTTCCCAACGTTCTCTTCATCGACTCGGCAGGGCGAGGATCGTTCGGGCGCCCGAGCGCCCGGCTGGACGAGATCCCCCGGCGACCGTAGGATGGCCCCCATTGTTGCACACACACACGACCCCCGAAAGCCCTACCGGAACCGGAGACGCCCCTATGCCGTCGACGCGCACCCTGACGCTTTGTGCCACCCTGATGGCCTCTGCCGCGGTCCTTGCCCTCGGCGCCTGCGCCCCAGCCGACACGGGCGCGCCCGTTCAGGAAGCCGGCATCCCGATCTTCGAGGTCGACCCACTCTGGCCCCAGCCCATGCCGAATCACTGGGTGCTGGGTTCGGTCATCGGGGTCGGCGTCGATTCGCGCGACCACGTGTTCGTGATTCATCGGCAAGAGTCGCTCAATGCGCGAACGGAGGTCGGGGCCGATGCCGATCCGCCCTCGGGTGAGTGCTGCGCGGCGGCCCCCCCGGTCGTCGAGTTCGACCCGGAGGGGAACATGGTCAACGCCTGGGGCGGGCCGGGCGAGGGGTATGATTGGCCCTCGTCGAACCACGGCCTGTCGATCGACCACATGGACAACATCTGGATCGGCGGAAACGGGGCCGGCGACTCGCACATTCTCAAGTTCACGCGCGATGGCGAGTTCATCATGCAGATCGGCGAGTCCGGTCGGGATCCCGACTCCAACGCGAGTGACCATTTCGGCCGCGTGGCCAAGATCTCGTTCGACCCCGAGGCCAACGAGGCCTACGTGGCCGACGGATACGGCAACAAGCGCGTTGCGGTGCTCGACATGGATACGGGTGAGCTGAAGCGGTACTGGGGCGCGTACGGCAACGTGCCCTCCGACGAGAACCTCGGGCCGTACAACCCGCAGGCGGAACTCGCCCAGCAGTTCCGCAACCCCGTCCACTGCGCCGACCCCTCCGACGACGGGCTCGTCTACGTGTGCGATCGCCCCAACGACCGCATTCAGGTCTTCCAGACCGACGGCACCTTCGTCGACGAGGTTCGCCTCTCGCCCGAGACGCTCGGCGATGGCTCCACCTGGGACGTCGCGTTTTCGAAGGACCCCGAGCAGAGGTTCCTGTACGTGGCCGACGGAAAGAACATGCGCATCAACATCCTGGACCGGGCCGAGCTCGAACTCCTCGCCTGGTTCGGCGACGGCGGTCGGCAGCCCGGCCAGTTCTTCGCGGTGCACTCGATCGACACCGATTCGCAGGGCAATCTCTACACGACCGAGACCTACGAAGGAAAGCGCCTGCAGAAGTTCGTCATGACCGGCATGGGACAAGGCTCGGGCAACCTCGGCGTGCCCTGGCCGACGGGCGGCAACTGAGAGTGGAGCTGACGGGCTACCGCGTGTAGCCCGTCAGCTCCACGTAGCCGCGACCGGAGACGGGGCGCCCACCGGCGGTTCCCCGCACGTCGACCGCCCCCTCCCAGTAGCGGAAGCTGACGTTCAGTTCCTGGTCTTCGAGCACGGGCGTCACCGTCAGATCCAGTCCCTCGTCGGGCACGCGAATCGTCCAGCCCGACGGGTACACGGCCCCGTCGATCGGGCTGCTCCACTGGCCGGTTGCCACCAGTGAGAAGTCGCCCACCGACAAGTGCAGGGCGGCACCATCGCCCGCGACGAGCACGCCGTCGCTGCGGGGATCGACCGAGCCGTCCTCGCCTCTCAGTTGGTAGACCATCAGATCCCGCCCGTCGGAGAGTTGGAGCGCGAACCAGTCCCATCCCACGAGCCCTGCCGACAGGGCGCTGGTGCTCCACTCCCGATCGAGCCACGCCGAGCCCGTGACGGGCATCGACACCCCATCGACCTCGACCGAGCCCTCCGCTTCGAGCCGGGTGTAGGAGTAGTAGAACGAGGCGTTGCCGGGTTCGGCGCCCTTCTGGCTCAGCCCGTCGACGCCCTGCAGGACGACCGGCTTCCGGGGGGTCAGGCGAAGGTCCAGGCCGATCGATTCGTCGCGGGCCCGGAGGGTCATGGGCCAGGCCGGGTCGGAGCCCCGGGGCTCGGGAGGCCCCCGTACTTCCCAGTCGTCGAGCCACACACGGAAGGGGTCGGCGCTCGCTCCCGCGAGGCCCACCGAGCCGCGCGTGTAGCGCGCCACCTCGGTGAACGTCTGCCCCGCCCCATCGGTCAGAGTGAGGTGCCCGAGATAGACCTGCCGGGTCGACCAGGTCTCCTCGTCGACCGTCGACGCCGCCACCCCGGAATCCGGGGGTGCCAGGGCGCCCCGGAATACCGTGAACTGAAAGCCGAAGCGGCGACCGTCGACCCCATCCAGATTCCCTGTGAAATACCACCATTCCGAGCGGAAATCGTCGTGCGGCCCGTGATCGGCCGGGAAGTCGAACGCCCGCGGTTCGAGCGCGCGAGCGTACCCGACCGTATCGGCGCCCCCGAGGGTTTCGATCAGGGACAGGTCGGCGCGGACCTCGGTGCCCGAGCCGGGTCGGTCACCGGGACCGCAGGCTCCCAGGGGGAGAACGGCCGGCAGGAGCAGAATGAGTGCCCGGGCCCGCCGGAGCCCACTGCGCGACGCCCTCATCTACTCCGCCCTCAGGGCCAGCGCGGGCGACGTGCGTGACATCTTCCACGCCGGATACAGGCCGGCGAGTAGAGCTCCCGCCAAAGCCAGTCCCACGGCCTGAAGGAGGAGCCCGCCCCCCACCTGCATGTCGAGCGTCCATCCGAACGAGCGCCGGTTGACGACCTCGATCATCACGACGGCGAGCAGCAGGCCGGTCGGCACCGCCAGAAGCCCGGCAATGAGGCCGAGCAGGCCGGTCTGGGTGGTCACCATGGTCCACACCTGGGCCGGGGTGAGTCCGTTGGCCCGCAACACGCCGAGTTCACGAGCGCGCTCCAACTGCAGCGCCATCAGGGCCGACAACACGCCGATGAAGGCGACCACGAAGGCGAGCGCCCGCAGCACCGCCGTGATGGCGAAGGTGCGGTCGAACACCTCGAGCGACGCTTCTCGCAGCGCACGGTTCGAGCGCACCACGACGGCCTGGCCCGGCCCCGCGGCGGCCTGCATCGCAGCCACCGCACCGCCCACCTCGACGCCCTCTGCGAGGAAGAACCCCAGCGAGGTGATGCGGTCGTCTTCGTAGAGGCCGTCCCACGTCGAGCGCGCCATCATGACCACGCCCCGCTCCGATCCGTAGTCACGGAACACACCCGCGACACGCAGCGAGGTCTCCCCGACGTCGGTGGCCAGCCGGATCGAGTCGCCGACCCCCACCCCGTTGCGATACGCGTAGGGCTCCGAGACCAGCACCGCCCCTTCCGTGCGAAACGCGGTGAACGCCGACCGCGCGTTCCCCTCGAGAAACCGAAAGGCCGCCTCACCCCGGGGGTCGAGATCGAGCGCCACGAGTCGCAGCAGTCCGTCGTCGGTGACCAACTCCGTGCTCCGGTACGCGCTTCGGCCCTCGACCCCCGAGACCGCCGACAGTCGCGCGACCACACCGGCATCCAACGAGCCTTCGGCCCGCGACGAGATGGGCGAGGGCGGCGACACATAGATGTCGGCCTGAAGCGTGTGGTCGAGCCACTCGACCACCGTTCCCCGGAACGACTGGATCATCACGCCGAGGCCGACGGTCACGGCGACCGCTACGACGAGTGCGGCCACCGCCGGGGCGGTCCGCGAAAGGGCCGCGGTCACACCGCGGGCGGCCAGCGTGCCGAGAATGCCGACTGTGCGCCCCAGGAGGGGTGTGAGCAATCGCACAAATCCAACGGTGGCCAGGGGCGTGAGGAGGGCCGCGCCGAGGAGCACCGCGAACAGCCCGGAAAAGCTGAGTAGCACCGAACGCGAGGGGATCAGGAGCAACACGGCGCCGGCGACCCCTAGACACGCCCCGGCTCCGGCGGCCCGGGGCACGAGGCGGCGCACCCGGTCTTCACCCATCGAGCGGGTCTGGGCCACACGGGGAGGAGCGAGTACCGCCTCGCGGACCGCCGGCCACGCCGCCAGTAGCGTCGACCCGACGCCGAGCACCGTGCCCTTCAGGAGCACGCCCGGGGGCACCGTGAGTTCATCGACCGTAAGCACGAAGTAGAGGTCGTTGATCGTCTGGGTCACGAGCCCGACGAGGCCCCGTCCCAGGCCCATCCCGATCAGGAGTCCCAACCCCGTCCCCACGACCGCCGTCACCAGGGCCTCGGCAGCGATCGTGCGCATCACCTCGCCCCGGGTGACCCCGAGGGCACGCAACGATCCGAGAAGTTCACGACGTTGTACGACCGAGAAGGTCATCGCGTTGTAGATGAGGAACATCCCGAAAACCAGCGCCAACAGGCTGAGGGCGGTGAGGTTCAGGTCGAAAGCCTGGAGCATGCCCGACAGGGTGTCGGTCCGGGTCCCGATCTCCATCACCTGCGCCCCGGGGGGCAGCACGCCGGCGAGGGCGGCCAACTGCGCGTCGCCGCGCGCTCCCACCGGCACGACGAGGTCGATGTGGCTGAGGCGGCCCGGGCGATTCAAGAACCGCTGAACCGTCGACAGGTCGGCGATGAGCACGTCGGCGAGCCCGCGACGGGCCAGTTCGTTGTCGGGCTGAAGGGTACCGACCACCACCGCCGTTCTACTGCGCCCCTCCACGACCAGGGCGAGCGAATCACCGACGGCGACTCCCGCCCGCTCCGCCAACTCCGAAGAAAGAACCACCCCGTCACGCACCCCGAGCAGCACGTCGATATCGAGGCCCGATCCGCCCCGCTCACGACCGGATCCGGCGGCCCCGGCATCCCCGCCCCCGGCGAGATAGGGACGAAAGGGGCGCTCGGAAAACGGATCGATGCCCAGGAGGCGCAGGGCGGTCCCCGGAACCACCACCGCCGACGCCCAACTCTCGACGACGGGCGCCGAAGCCCGAATCCCGGCCTCGGTGCGAATGCGGGTGAAGACGGAGTCGGCCAGCCCCGAGGGGCCGCCCTCGACACGGTGGGTGGCTCGCCCCGCGACGGCCTCGGTCGACAGTTGAAAGGCGACCCGTGAACTCTGGATGGCGAGATCGATCGCCACGACCACAGCGACGCCCAGAGCGACCCCCATCACGGTCAGTACGAGTTGGCCCGGGTGCCGGAGCGCCCACCGACGCGACGCGGTGGCCAGCAAACTCACGCGGTGCTCTCTTCGAGCCGGCCGTCCACGATGCGGAGCACCCGGTCGGCGCGGGCCGCCAGATCGCGAGAGTGGGTGACGGCCAGCAGGGTGCGCCCCGCGTCGCGTACCAGCCGGTCGAGGAGGTCGACCATCTTCTCGCCCGTGGCCGGATCCAGATTGCCCGTGGGTTCATCGGCGAGGATCAGCGCGGGTTCGTGAACCAGGGCCCGCGCCAGGGCCACGCGCTGTTGTTCGCCGCCCGACAGCCGATCCGGGAAGGTGTCGGCTCGATCGGCGAGCCCGACCTGGTCGAGCAGGTCGCGGGCGCGACCCCGGGCCGCGGCATCCAGACGTCCCTTCAGCTCCAGCGGGAGCAGCAGGTTTTCTTCGACCGTGAGCGTCGGAAGCAGGTTGAAGAACTGAAAGACGAAGCCGACGTGACTTCGACGAAAGAGCGTACGCTCCCGCTCTCCGAGGTCGGTCACCCGCACGCCGTCGATGTCGATCGATCCGGAATCCGGCGTGTCGATCCCGCTGACCAGGTTCAGAAGAGTCGACTTGCCGCTACCGCTGGGGCCGAGCAAGGTCACGAACTCGCCGCGGCGGATCTCGGCCGATGCCGCATCCAGAACTACATGGCGCCGCTCACCTTCGACGTAGTGCCGGGAGAGGTCCCGGATCGAGAGAACGATGTCAGACACGGCGGCAGGGAGCGGGAGAAGGCGACTCGAACGTCGGGCGCCCGGATACCCCTCCCCCGCTCAAACCTTCCGCCCCGCCGCGGCGCGATCGACGAGTCGGCCGGGCTACTCCGCTCGAAGGGCCGATAGGGGATCGATTCGCGACGCGCGACGCGCCGGAATCCAGGTCGCCAACAGGCTGACCGCGATCAAGACCAGCGGCGCGGCCACGAAGGTCAGGGGGTCGGTCGCGGAGACCTCGAACAACAGCGAACCCAGGAGCCTCGTCACGGCAAACGCACCGACCAGGCCGACGAGTACCCCGGCCGCGATCACCCCTGCGCCCTGGCGGAGGACCATGGCCCCCACCGCGCCGGCCTCGGCCCCCAACGCCATGCGAATCCCGATCTCACGGGTACGCTGGCCGACGACATACGAGATGACGCCGAACAGGCCGATCATGCCGAGGAACAGGGCCACGGCGGCGGCGACCGACAGCAGGCTCATCGTGATGGCGCGATCGGCCATCGACGCCCCGACAACCTCGTTCATGCGTCGTACGGTCGTGATCGGCACGTTGGGATTCAGCCGCGCCACGATCGCCCGCACGGCCGGCGTCAGGGCCTGCACGTCGGCGCCGGGCGCGCCGCGCACGACCAGGAATCCGCCATCGGTGTCGCCATCGACCCAATCGGTGGTGACCATCGGAGTGAGGGCGAATCCGCGAGGCTCGCTCGTGACCCCGAACTCCTTCGTCAGTTCGAAGACGCCGACCACCTCACCGAAGTTCTCGCTGAGCCCATTCCAACTGACGCGTTTGCCGAGGCCCTCGCCATCCAGGAAGGCGTCGCGAAAATGGGTGTTGATCCAAACGGCCGGGACCTGCGCCTCCCAGTCGGCTCGTTCCATGGTTCGGCCCTCGACCAGGCGATATCCGAGGGACTCCATGTAGCCCGGTCCCACCGCTCGGTGCATGGCGACCGCAGGAATGGCCTCATCGTCTTCGGGCTCCCCCTCGACGCTGATCGACCCCCCGGAGGAATTGGCCGTAATGAGAGGCACCGACTGGCCGAATCCCGCCGATAGCACTCCCGGCAGGGCCTCGACCTCGTCGGTCGCCCGCTGGTAGAATC
>CBDUEZ010000115.1:0-11848 GCA_965366355.1 uncultured bacterium | reverse complement strand
CCGCACAACGGACCGTACGACGGCGGGTCGTCGCGCTTCGGCGCGGCGGCCCGCTCGTCGTTGTGTCAATCCAACCGAAGGAGCGCATCGTGAAGACAGGACACATGAGAACCGTGCTACTCGCCGCTGCCGTTGCGGTCGGAGTAGGGGCCTGCGCGAGCGGAGGGAGTTCCGGGGGCACCGCCGTCTATCGGGAAAACCTGGGGCGGGTTCTCGCGGAACCGTTGGAGGAGGCGCGCCTCCTCATCTGGGGGAAACACGCCGTCGCGGTGGAGCGCGAACAGCGCAGCAGTCAGAACATCCGAGTCGAGTCGGTCTGGCTGATGCGGGGCCCGGAACCGTCGGAGGCGGCAGCGGGCGTTCTGGAGGCTCGGAACCGCGTGATCCTCGACGCTCGGGCCCTCGAACGGGAACTGGACATGTCAGAGGGTCCCTACCGGGCCACCCTGGAGGTGCGGAACGAAGTGCGCTCCGAGACGGTCCAGGACTGGCATCCCGGCCCCATGCCGGATGCCGTGAAGGCGCGCTTTCGGGAGTTGTACAACGACCTGCGGCTCGAAGTGGCGGCGGGAATCCGCCGCTAGACGTCGCGCGTCAGTTCACGAGCCGCAATTCCGACGTGCGGCGCCGTGTCTGCTGACGCACGCCGTCGGTGATCTCCACCTCGAGGCGATAGCGGCCCGGTTCCTGGTCGCGGAGTGAGATATCGAAGAACTCCCGGTAGGATCGCCCCTCGGGCTCCAACCGAACGCCCTCGAGGGTGACCGACGACCGATCGGAGTCGATCTCCCCGTCGTCGGTGAGGGGAATCACGGCGAAGTTGGCGGTGAGATCCGTTCCGCCGCTCGCCTGGCCGATATGGTACAACTCGAGGTAGACGCGAAGGGGATCCCGGCGCCAAAGCGTCTGCGCGGGAAGAACGTCGTAGAGAAGCGCGGGTGAGTCGAGCCCAGGTGGGATCGGAGTCCCGGTCAACAGATCGCTCATTTCGAGCTGGGTCGTGTCGGGACTCAGCGGCGCGTCGGGGATGAGGTGAACCTGGCCCGGGAGGCGCGTCGACTCGACCAGGGTGTCGGCCGCCGGGGTGCCGTCGTCGTTGGAGGGCGCCTGTTGGAGAGTCTGGGCCGTGACGGTGAGGTGGAGGGGGCGGGGCACATGCCGGAGCACGAACGAGGCGACGTCGGCGGTGCGCGGGTCGACGGGTTGATCGAGGCGGCCCACTTCGTCGAGCTGTTCGTCGCGAATGATCAACGCGTGGCGCATGGTCCAGCCCGGAATCTCGAGCTCCTCGCGAAAGGCGGCCCTGCGATCGGCGGCGAGCCGCGGGGCCGAGGTCGAGAGCACCACGATCAGCGGCACGTCGTCGTCGGACAGCGTGCGAATCATCTGGGCGACGACCTCGTCGCGAGCGCGTCCCTCGAACTCGGAGAGGACGGCCCGCTGTGAGGGATTGGGCGGATGGTACACGTCTTCCTCACGAAACCGAATCTCGAGCGCCTCCAGTTCCGACTCCTGAGGGGCGACGGCTCCGGCGCTCACCGATGTGCGTCGCCGCTCCGTGTACAGGTTCCACAGTCGATCGAGTTCGCCGAAGCGGCTTCCGAAATGCCCCCCGACCACCGAAAGGTCCTGGTAGTAGAAGAGCCTCAGATAGTGGTCGGCGGGAACGCCACCGGCACCGTTGCGAGCCGACGCCTGCGAGCGGGCGGCGGGCGGAATCAGATCTTCGACGCCGTCGACCAATTCAAAGGGCCCGGTGCCCCCCGTGTTGCCGAAGAGAAAGTAGGTGAAGCCCTGATCATTCAGCTCGTCGTAGACCCAGACCTCGTACTGCGGGTTGGTATCGTAGCCCCGAAGCGCCGCGCGCTCCTGCGAATACCTCGCCCCGGGAAGCCGGAGCCGCATTTCGGCCTCGCTTGCGCCCAGCGATCCGCGGTCCTTGCGGGGCGGTTCTCCAAACCGAACGAAGATGATTCCGCGATCATCGGTGCCGATCGGTGAGCTGCGATTGTAGACGAAACGGCGGCGCGCTTCCTGGATGCGCCGCCAATGCTCGATCAACCGCTCGTTTTCCGGTGTCACGGGAGTGGGGTCGAGTTCCACCCAGAACTGCTTGAGTTTGAGCAGAACCTCCGAATCGGGACGATCGTCGAGCACCTCCCACTCGCGGCGGGTCGACTCGGGCAGGATCATCCGCACTCGTTCGAGCTCCTCCCGGATCGCCTCCCTCGATTCCTCGACGGGCGTCCCCGACAACCCCCACATGAACATGCTGGTTGCCGTGCCGTAGAGCTCGGTTGCCTCGTTCTCGGTCGCGACCTCTACATAGTTGAGGCCGAGACGGAGGTCACGAAGGGAGCGCGCGGCCAACTCGTCGCGAGCCGACTCCCAGAGCGCCAGGGCCTCCCTCCACCGGCCTTCGTCCACGAGGCGGGCTCCCTCCTGCACATACGAGTCGGGGACCGCCAAGGCGCCGTCTGCGGCGGTGACGGCCCCAACCTGGGCGACGGCCACGGCCGGCATCGTCGCCGTCGCACCGACCAGCGCCAGCGGAAGGACGAGGAGGGAGCGTCGCATGGTGGGTCAGAATACCCGGATCATGAACCCGCCGCTGATGGACAGGTCGTTCTGGATGTTCCCGTCGGCGCGGTCAGAGCCCCCCTTGTATTGGCCGATCTGGTCCATGGCCTCCAAGAAGATGTTCGCCGGCCCGAGGTCGCCGCTCAGGCGAATTCCGGCCAACAGAAAGGGCGTCAGCCCCCCGTCATCTTGCCAGATCTCCGAAGTGAACTCACAGATGACCTCCCAGTCCGTCGGGTCTTCACATTCGTTCTGCGTGAACGAAAAACTGCGGAGGCCCGCCCCGAAGTGTATGGAGGGGCGAATGCGGGCCGTGGGCGAACCCTGCATGAAGCCCATGTCGACCTGAAAGGAGCGAATGTTGGAATCCGTCTCGACCGGCGCACACAGCGGGCCCTGGAAGAGGGGCTCGTCGGGATCGCCACAGACGCCCAGGCGTCCCGAAACCACACCGCTGATGGTTTGCGAGTAGCGCCCGCGGATCATCGTGTTGCCGGTGGGAGAGGTGAAGGTGACGCCGCCTCCCACGGAGGCCGAATTTTCTCGCTCGGCCACGACCTGGAGAACGGGCACCTGCGGGATCGTGCCGGAGTTCTTTCCCAACTGCCGTAGCGGGACCCAACCACCGAAGTCGGCGGTGGCCGAGACGGACCAGCCCGACAGCTGGGCCTGGCCCGGCGTGACCGTCAGGAGCAGGCCGAGGAGAGTGGGAAGTACGATGCAGGTAGCGAGTCGGCGCACTTGATCCTCCGGATCATCCGGGATGGGGGACTTCGTCGTGCAGGTGCACGCTGTGTGGGCGAACCAACGGTGTTTTGGAGGCAGTACCCTCCAGGCCACGCCTCGGTCCTGATAGAAGTACGTCGTGACCCCGTTCGGGTTTCCGCATCGCACCCTCTGGACGGATGGCCGTCGTCGGGAGACCCTATGAAGGTCACTGATTTTCGACCCCCCCTGAGATCTGCGGTATGAAACCCCTTTCGGTACTGGCTCTCCTGCTCGTCGTGTCGTCGTGCGCGAGGGCAGATGCCGAGCCCCCGCTCGAGGCGCAGGGCGATACCACCCTGGTGATTTCGCCCGATCGTGATCTGCGCCTGCTGGCCGCCGAGTTGCTTCCGGGGCTTTCGGCCCGCTCGGGCCTCGAGTTGCGAGAGCCGGTGCGCCTGGAGCGGCGCACCCGCGACGAACTCGAGGCCTACCTGCGGGTGAAGCTCGACGATGAGATGCCGGCCGACGAGGCCGACCGGCTCGCGCGAAGCTACCATCTGCTCGGCCTTGCGCCATCCGATCTTGATCTGCGGGCGCTGCTTCTCGCCGTCTACCGGGAGCAGGTCGCCGGCTTCTATGATCCAGACTCCACGGCCCTTTTTGTGCTCGACGACCAGGGGCCCGATGCGCTTCGCCCGCTGCTGCTGCACGAACTGGTGCACGCGGTTCAGGATCAATCCGCCGATCTCAACGCCCTCACGGCGAAGGAACTCGGAAACGATCGGCGCAAGGCGGCCCAGTCGGCGATCGAGGGGCATGCAACCCTCGTCATGATGGAGCACGTGTACGGTGAAATGCGTGGCCAGGACATCGACTTGTCGGAGATTCCCGACATGGCCGATCAGCTCCGGCCCGCGCTCGACGCCGTTCAGACGCAGTTCCCCGCGCTGGCGTCGGCCCCCCGTGTGGTGCAGGAGGCGTTGCTGTTTCCCTACCTCGAAGGCGCGTCGTTCATGCTTGCGGTGTGGCGTAGCGGCGCCGACCGGGGGGCCGCCTTCGAAGGTTCGCTCCCCCGATCGACGGAACAGGTCCTGGAGCCTGGCAAGGCATTCGGGGCGTCGCCCGACGAGCCGACCTCGATCGAGCTCCACATCATGACGGGACGCACGGTGTATGAAGACGACCTGGGACGCGCCGAGGTCGACGTGTTGCTCCGCGAACTCACGAAGCGAGACGACCTCGTGGCCTCGGGCTGGGACGGTGACCGCTACGCCCTCGTCGAGGTCGGCGACCCGTCGGCCGACAAGACGGTCCTGGTGTGGGGATCGGTCTGGGACGACACCGAAGCCCGCGACCGATTCATCGCCGCTCTCCGGCCGGCTCTTGGAGGTTTCCCCTTGCCGGCCACCCTCGATGCGATCGAGGTCGGGACTCGCCCGGGCGTCCTCCTGCGCGTTGGGTTCGAAGGGTCGGTCGAGGTGACGATCGCGGGTGGGGAGGGGTGAGCGTGGCCCGGCGTGCTCGCGTCTCGGTGAAGGCGGCCGGGGGGCGCGACTATGACGTGGTGATCGGTCCGGGCCTCCTCGATCGGGTGGGGCACGAGTCGGTTGCGGCCGCCCCGCGGGTACGGCGCTGGGTCGTCGTGGCCGACGAGACGGTCGCCGGCCTCTATTCCCGCCCGGTACTCGAGTCGTTCGAAGAGGTGGGCTGTGCGGCCGACCTCCTGACCTTCGCCGCGGGGGAGCGTCAGAAGACCCGGCAGACCTGGGGCTCGCTGAGCGACGGGCTCATGGAGCTCGGCGTAGGACGAGACGGTGGCGTGGTGGCTTTGGGCGGCGGCGTCACGGGTGACCTGGCCGGATTCGTGGCCGCGACCTTCATGCGAGGGATTCCGGTGGTTCAGGTGCCCACCTCGATCGTAGCCATGGTCGACAGCGCCGTGGGTGGAAAAACCGGGGTCGACACCCCTCGCGGCAAAAACCTCGTGGGGGCGTTTCACCCCCCCGTCCGCGTCGTGGTCGATCCGGCCGCGGTCGAGACCCTTCCTCGACGTCAGCGCGCCGAGGGCCTCGCCGAGGCCGTAAAACACGGGGCCATCGTCGATGTCGAGTACGCGCGAGAGATCGCGGCGTCTGCCGACGAACTCCTTTCTGGTCGTGTGGAAGCCGTTCACGCCATGGTCCTCCGCTCGATCCAGATCAAGGCCGACGTGGTGAGCCGCGACGAGCGGGAGGGCGGCTTGCGCGAGATCCTGAACTTCGGTCACACCTTCGCCCACGCCCTGGAGGCCGCGTCGGATTTTGGACTCTCGCATGGCGAGGCGGTGGCGATGGGCATGATCCTAGAGGCGCGGCTCGGCGAGGCTCTCGGCGGCACGACCGCGGGGACGGCGTCGGAACTCGCCGCGGTGCTGGCCGCGGTCGAGCTTCCGACTCGGGCGCCGGAGGGTGTGTCGCCCGAGCACGTGTTGGACTTCGTGCGAGCCGACAAGAAGGTTCGCAACGGCCAGCCGCGCTTCGTGCTGCTCGATTCGTTCGGCTCCGTCTGGAAGGATGGGGATCGTTGGTCGCATGCGGTTCCCGCCTCGGCCCTTCACGACGTGCTGGACTCGGCTTGAGGGGCGTCGTCCCTCCGCGTATTATCCCACGCCCGACGCCCGTTCCACCTGGAGGTGACATGGCGCTCTTTGAGCGCTACGGCCGTGCCACGATCGCTTCTGCCTTGGCGCATCGCGTTGCCGATGGCGCTCAGAGCGAGTTTCTCGTGTACCGTGGTCGTCGCATAGCCGTGGGTGAGGTCGACGCGCAGGCGGAGGCTCTGGCCGCCTCCCTTCACTCCTTTGGTGTCGAACCCGGCGATCGAGTCGGACTGCTCCTCCCGCCCTGTCCCGAATTCGTGGTCGGGCTCTTCGCGGTGGCCAAGCTCGGCGCCGTGGCGGTTCCCCTCAGTCCCGGTCTCACGACTCCCGAGTTGCGGTATCGGCTCCGTCACTCCGAGGCCGTGGCCGTGATCACGATCGAGACGGATGGAGGAACGGACTACCTGCAGGTGTTCGAGACCCTCATGGCCCAACTGCCGGAGCTCCAGCACCTGGTGACGGTGGGCGAGGAAGACCTCTGGTACGACGACCGGATCTTTCAGTACGAGGATGTGCTGTCGGCTGGAGCGGGGCGCAACTACCCGGTTCGGGAGTCGATCCTCGGAACCGACCCCATCGCCCTTCTCTACACGGCCGGCACGACGGGCAAGCCGAAGGGGGTCACGCTCAGTCATACCAATCTCTTGTATGCGGCGGCCGAGACGGCCGACGCGTTGGGCCTGGGGGAGGACGACCGGGTGGTGGGGCTTTCGGCCCTGCACCACGTGTTCGGACTGGGGCCGGGTATTCTCGGCTGCGTTCTCTCGGGTGCCTCACTCGTCTTGTCGGAGCACGATGCCGGCCCGGGCGAGGTGCTCGACCTCGTCGAGGCCCATGGGGTCACCGTGCTGTACGGCGTCCCAACGCTCTTCGCTCAGGAACTGGGCGAGCAGTCGGAGAGGCCGAGAAACCTGTCATCGCTGCGCCTTGGGCTGGCTGCCGGAGCCCCGGTAACCGACTCTCTGGTGCGGCGAGTCGAGGAAGAGCTGTGCCCCACCTTTCTGGTCGGGTATTCGTTGACCGAGACGGCATCGATCGTCGCTCTGACGCGGGCCCAGGACCCGCCCGCCCGACGTAGGGCCACGGTGGGGGAGCCGCTTCCGGGCACGCGGGTGAGGATCCTCGAGGACGGCGTGCCCCTCCCTGTGGAGAGCGTCGGTGAAGTGGCGATCGCCGGCCCCGGTGTGATGGAGGGCGGTTACTACCGGCAACCGCGGGAGACGCGCGATCGGCTCGACGACGAGGGCTTCTTTCGCACCGGCGACCTCGGGATGCTCGACGAGTACGGCGCGCTCCATTTGGTGGGGCGGGGCAACGACGTTATTATCCGATCTGGCTTCAATGTGTACCCCCGGGAGGTCGAAGATCGTCTTCGAGTTCACCCGGCGGTCGAAGAAGCTGCGGTGGTCGGTGTTCCGGATTCGGTTCTGGGCGAGGCCATCTGTGCCTGTGTGATTTCCGTCGAAGGGGCCATCGTCGACGAGGAGGATCTCCGCGACTGGTGTCGCGGCACCCTCTCGCGTGACAAGGTTCCCGACCAGGTGCGAATTCTGGATCGTTTCCCCCGCACCAAGAAGGGGGATGTGCGAAGGGTCGAACTCGTTCGTTGGGTTCGAGACTCCGTCCAGCCGTCTGATTCGGAAAACGCGCAGGCGTTGTAAACGAGTCGTGCACCGCCCCGGCCTTGCGAGGTCCGGGTGGGGACTTCCCAGTGCCCGGCCTCGTTCTCAAGGACGACCCACGAAGGGTCTCCCGAGGAACGGGGAGGGGTAGGGGAGGTCTCACGGCAGACAATTCCTATTACGCTGTGAGAATGCTGGAATGAGTACGCCCTTTTCGCGCGCCCCCCACCGGGGCGACGCCTACCTACCTGTTGGATCCCCTGCCGCCCCCAACGCGGCCCTCCTCATCGACTTCGACAACGTCACCATGGGGATGCGGAGCGATCTCTCTCGAGACCTCCGAAAACTTCTCGAATCCGACATGATCAAGGGAAAGGTGACGGTGCAGCGGGCCTACGCCGATTGGCGTCGGTATCCGCAGTACATCGTCCCGTTGTCGGAGAACTCGATCGACCTGATCTTCGCGCCCGCCTACGGGTCGTCGAAGAAGAACGCCACCGATATCCGCATGGCCATCGACGCCATGGAATTGGTGTTCGTTCGCCCGGAGATCGGCACCTTCATCCTGCTCACCGGCGACAGTGACTTCTCGAGCTGTGTCTTGAAGCTGAAGGAGTACGGGAAGTACGTCATCGGGGTCGGCATCCAGGAGTCCAGCTCCGACATCCTCGTTCAGAACTGCGACGAGTACTATTCGTATACGAGCTTGACCGGGCTCACGAAGACGACGGGCGGCGACGAAAAATCGGCCGATCCGTGGGTTCTCGTCGAGCAGGCCATCAAACGAATGGCCGATCGGGGCGACGTGATGCGATCGGACCGGTTGAAGCAGGTCATGATGGAGCTCGACTCCACGTTCGACGAGGGCTCGTTCGGATTCAGCAAGTTCAGCCGATTCCTGACCGAAGCCGCCTCGAAGAACCTCGTCGCCCTGCGCAAGATGGAGAACGGGCAGTACGAGGTGGAGCCGGCCACTGGAAAGTCGAGCAGCGGTGGAGGAGGAGGCCGGTCCCGTCGCGACGACAAGCGCGACCGCTCGGATCGCCCCCGCCGGGAGCGGTCGAGCCGAGGCCGGTCTTCGGAGAGCCGAGGATCCACCAAGGCGGCAGACGAAGCGCCCGCGGCCGAGACGACGGCCGTGGCGGCGACCAACGCGGGCGACCCGCTCCAGTCGGCGTACGCCCTGTTGGTGCGGGCCCTCGAAGCGCTCCGAGACGACGGCCGTCATCCGGTGCGCGACTCCGACGTCAAGCGCAAGATGCTGGAGTTCGACCGGGGATTCGACGAGGGCGAGCTGGGATTCGCGAAGTTCAGTCGTTTCCTCCAGCAGGCCGACGAGCACGGTGTCGTGGGGCTCGAAAAGCAGGACGGTGGGAACTACGAGGTGTCGCTGGGATCGACGTCGCCCGCAGAGGCGACGAAGAGTGCCGATGCCGACGACGAGACGCCCGAGGCCGATGAACCCCAGGCATCCGAAGCTCCCGAGACTGCGGGGTCTGACGCCGAGGGTGCGGAGATCGACACGACGTCCGTCGACGAGGTGCAAGCCGAGGCTGCACCGACGCCGGAAACCAGCGCCCCGATCGTTCGGGAACTACGCCCCGAAGACGTCATCGACCCCGATGCGCCGGGCCGCCGACTCGGGCCACGTGGCGGGACCACGCGCCGACGCGGTGCCGACGACGAGCCGCCCCCGCTGCTTCCCGGTCAAGCCGGTGGTGCCGAGGCGGGCGGCGACGAGAGGGAGCCGGAAGTGCATTCCGACCAGACGGGGCCGCCGGCGTCATCCGACCGGCCGTCGATCGATGTTCGCGACATGGGGTTGCCCACCGATCCCGACGCCCAGCTACGCTACCTGACGAACTCGTATCGTGGGGTCGGCAAGAAGACCGCAGAGGCGTTGGTCGAGAACCTGGGCGAAGAACTCTTCTCGGTTCTCCATTCCGACCCGGACCGGATTCGGACGATCGTCCCTCCGGGCCGCGCCGATGCGCTCCTGGAGGCCTGGGCGGGCGACTACGCTCGGCGTTCGTCGGGCTCGCCGGAGAGTGAGTCCGATGGGGAGAAATCGGGAGGCCGTCGGCCGCGCCGCGGGCGGCGGGGACGGGGTGGTCGTAGCGGCTGAGCCGCGCATGGCACCGGTCGATCGGTGGGCCGGACGGCCCGATCGACCGGTGCCGGACTGCCGCGGGGCCCCGCCCGATGTGGCGAGGGCACTTCTCGGGGTCCGACTTCGGTCCACCGTAGGGGGGCTCGTCGAGGGGGTCATCGTGGAGACCGAGGCGTACCTCGGACCCGACGATCCCGCGTCCCATGCCGCAACGCGGTCAGGGGTGACGGCCCGCAACCGAGCCATGTTCGGCCCTCCGGGACACGCCTACATCTATCGCAGCTACGGGATTCACTGGTGCCTCAATGTGGTCGTTGGGCCGGTGGGATCCGCCGGCGCGGTCCTGCTCCGGGGTGTGGAGATCCGGGCCGGGTCTGACCTTGCGGCTCGGCGGCGTGGCGGCACGGGCCATCTGGCCGACGGGCCCGGACGACTCTCGCAGGCCTTCGGCGTCGACGGAGATCTCTACGGCCACGACTTCGACGCCGAGCCGTTGACGCTGTTGGGTGGCTGGAGCGTGCCCGACGACGCGGTCGTCACCACACCCCGAATCGGCGTCGGCAAAGCGAAGGACTGGCGACTTCGCTACTGTGTGGCCGGCAGTCCGGGCGTGTCCCGATGAAACCCTCTGTTCCCTTCGACGGATTGGCCCGGTCATGACCGACCCGACCTGGATTTCGCTGCTCCCGCCGCTCCTTGCGATCGTTCTCGCCATCGCCACCCGGCAGGTCTACCTCTCGCTCGCGGGGGGGATCTGGTTGGGGTGGACGATCCTCAACGGATGGAATCCGCTCACCGGGTTGGCCGCCTCGGTCGACGGACTCGTCGATGTCTTCGTCGACCCGGGCGAGACCAAGGTGCTCCTGTTCACCCTGGCCATCGGAGCATTGATCGCGACGATCGAATCGTCGGGCGGCGTTCAGGGGTTCATCGCGTGGCTCGAATCGAAGGATCGGGTTCGGACCGAGAGGGGTGCTCGTATGCTCGCGTGGATCACGGGTGTGATCATCTTCATCGAGTCGAACATCACGGTTCTGGTGGCCGGGTCCGTGGCGCGTCCCCTGTTCGATCGGCACAAGATCTCGCGAGAAAAGCTCGCCTACATCATCGACTCGACGTCGGCGCCGATCTGCATCCTGATCCCACTCAACGCCTGGGGTGCGTACAACCTCGGGATTCTGTCGGGTCTGGGCGTCGAAGATGCCCTGACCGTCTTCGTCGAGGCGATCTTCCTGAACTTCTATGCCCTGGCCGCGGTGGCGCTCGCCCTCGTCACCGCGTGGACGGGATGGACGATCGGTCCCATGAAGCAGGCCGAAGCCCGCACCCGCGACGGCGACGTCTTGTGGCCCGGCGCGACGCCCCTGATCGACGAGTCGGTGTTGTCACCCCAACTCGAGGACCACGTGACGCCGCGGGCTCGCAACATGGTCATTCCGATCGCCGTCATGGTGCTCTCGATGCCGATCGGGCTTTGGATCACGGGCGACGGCGTACTCTCCGAGGGCGATGGCTCCACATCGGTGCTATGGGCCGTGCTCATGGGGTTGGCGGCCGCCTGGGTCCTGTTGCGGAGCCAGCGGGTCTCGACCATCGACGGACTGGTGCGCACGGGGCTGAAGGGAGCCGGCGGACTGGTGCCTCTGGCCCTGATCCTTCTGCTCTCCCTGGGCATCAAGGATGTCGCGTCGGCGCTGGGCACGGGCCCCTATGTGGCTCAGGTCACCGCGGGTGTCATTCCGCCCGTCGTCTTTCTGCCGCTGGTGTTTCTCGTGGCAGGGGGCATCGCGTTTTCGACGGGCACGAGCTGGGGCACGTTCGGGATCATGCTTCCGATCGCCGTCCCTGCCGCGGAGGCCCTCGGACTCCCCCTCGCTCCTTTTGTGGCTGCGTCGCTGTCCGGCGGAATCTTCGGCGACCACTGCTCGCCCATCAGCGACACGACGATTATCTCGTCGATGGCGGCGGCGACCGACCATATCGATCATGTGCGAACGCAGCTGCCGTACGCCCTGGTCGGGGGGGGCATCGCCCTGGTCGCGTTCGCGGTGGTCGGAGCGACTCTCTAGAGGCTTGGATCCGCTGGTTGAACCCGCCTCACGGCGGCTCTACATTCGTACGTTCGAGATACCCGAAATGAGGGATGGAGCCCGTCGTGAACATCACCGTCTGCATCAAGCGCACCCCGGA
>CBDUEZ010000114.1:0-11880 GCA_965366355.1 uncultured bacterium | reverse complement strand
CGACGTCCCGAGGCACGCTCCGGCGGCACCTGGAGCGTATCAGAGGTATGAGTCTCCCCATCGTCGCCGTCGTCGGCCGCCCGAACGTCGGAAAGTCGACCCTCTTCAACCGGGTGATCGGTCGCCGACTCGCGATCGTCGACGACCAGCCCGGGGTCACGAGAGACCGCAATTTTGCACCCGCCGACTGGGCGGGGCGCCACTTTCTCATCGTCGACACCGGGGGCGTGATCGAGGAATCCGATCGTCCCATGGACCGCCTCGTGCGTGAGCAGGCCGAGGCGGCGATCGCCGAAGCCGACGTCTTGGTGCTCGTGGCCGATGGCAAGGAAGGTCTGCACCCGCTCGACCAGAAGGTGGCCGAGATGCTGCGGAACTCCGGAAAGCCGGTGGTCCTGGCCGTCAACAAGATGGACAACATGCCGCGCGACATGGCGCATCACGAGTTCTGGCAGCTCGGGATCGGCGATCCACATCCGGTGAGTTCGGGGTCGGGGAAGGGGTCGGGTGACCTTCTCGACGCCATCGTCGATGTGCTCCCGGCGGCCGAAGAGTTGCCGGACGATCCAACCCGGATTCGGATCGCCGTGGTCGGTAAACCGAACGTGGGGAAGTCGTCGCTCGTCAACCGGCTGTTCGGCGAAGAACGGGTGGTGGTCAGCGACCAGGCCGGCACGACGCGTGACCCGGTCGACACCGCGATGAGCTACCACGGTCGCACACTCATCTTCGTCGATACGGCGGGATTGCGTCGACAGGCGCGTGTAAAGGAAAACCTCGAGTACTATTCGTATCTTCGTACGGAACGGGTAGTTAGGGAGGCCGACGTCTGCCTGATGCTCCTCGACGCGACCGAGAGTCTATCACATCAGGACCTGCGCATCATGGAGCAGGCCTGGGAGGCGGGGGCCGGCATCGTCGTGCTCATGAACAAATGGGACCTCGTCACGAAAGACGAGCGGACCGCCGATGGGATCGTCAAGGAGATGCGCGCGCGAGCACCCTTCCTGCAGTGGGTACCGTTCCTGTTCGCCTCTGCCCTCACCGGGCAGCGGGTGCGAAAGGCCCTCGACCTGGTCATCGAGGTCGAGGAGCAGCGGCAGCGGCGCATCGACACCGCCGAGGTGAATGCGGTGTTGGGCCGGATCGTGGGCCGCCAGCCCCCTCCACATTCCCACGGACGCCCCGTGAAGCTGAAGTACGCCACGCAGGTCACCGTGGCCCCGCCCACCTTCGTGGTGTTCGGGAATCTGCCGCAGGAGGTGCCGGCGCACTACATTCGATACATCAACAACGGGTTCCGCGACGCCTGGTCGTTTTCTGGAACCCCCATTCGCATTTTTCTCAGGGAATCGACCTCGTCGTGAATCCGTGGCTCTTCCTCGGCCTGGCCTACCTCCTGGGCTCGGTGCCCACGAGCCTGTGGGTGGGGAAGGGACTGTTCGACGTCGATCTGCGTGAGAAGGGCAGCGGAAACCTGGGGGCCACCAACACCTTTCGGGTGCTGGGTTGGCGCGCGGCGCTGCCGGTGGCGGTCATCGACATGGCCAAGGGCTGGATCCCCGTCACGGCGTTCGCCGGGTGGGCGGGCGTGAGCGACTTCCGCTGGGTGCTGGCGTTCGGCGCGGCGGCGATCGTGGGTCACGTCTTTTCGCTCTTCGTGCGGTTTCGTGGAGGCAAAGGCGTCGCGACCAGCGCCGGCGTATTCTTCGGCCTGGCTCCGACAGCCGCCGGGGTGTGTCTGGCCCTCTTCATCGTGCTCGTCGCGGCGACGCGCATCGTCTCGGTCGGCTCGATCGCGGCGGCGGTGGCTCTGCCCATCACGATCGCGTTCACGCCGCATCGGGGCGGGACGGCGCTGCTCGGCTTCAGCCTCGCCCTGTCGGCCTTCGTGCTCTGGTCGCACCGCGCCAACATCGGGCGGCTCCGGCGTGGAGAAGAAAATCGCTTCGGGTCGGGGAGAGCGTCATGACGGGCGACGGGGTCGAAACGGGTGGCGGCGCCGGGGTAGGCGCGGGTGCGGCTCCGGGCACGGGGAAGGTCGCTGTCGTCGGGGCGGGAAGCTGGGGCACCGCCCTGGCCGCCGTGCTGGCCGGCAACGGGCACGAGACCGTGCTCTGGTCGCGCGAGGCCGAGGTGGCCGAGCAGATCCGGGCGACGCGAACCAACGGTGTGTTCCTGCCCGGGGTCGTGCTGCCCGAGTCGCTCCAGACGAGCTCCGACCTCGAGGCCGCTGTCGCCGGAGCCGAGGTCGTGGTCTCGGTGTCGCCGTCGCAGTTCGTGTCGGCGGTCATGGCCGAGGCCGCTCGATACCTCGCCGATGATGTGATTGTGGTGAGTGCATCGAAGGGTATTGAAATAAAGACGTTGCGGCGTATGGATGAAGTGATGGATGATCTGTTGTCCACATCCCAGAAGTCGCGATTCTCCGTTCTATCGGGGCCCAGCTTCGCACTCGAAGTGGCCCAGGGGGCACCCACCGCGGTCGTCGTTGCGAGTCGCTGCGAGGTGGCCGCACGCACAGTGCAATCCCGATTCCAGAATCGTCATTTCAGAGTCTACACGGGGCCCGACGTGATCGGGGTCGAGCTCGGAGGGGCACTGAAAAATGTCATCGCGCTCGGTGCCGGGGTGGCTTCCGGGTTGAGCTTCGGCCACAACACACTCGCCGCTTTGATGACCCGCGGTCTGGCCGAGATCACTCGACTGGGGGTCGCCATGGGTGCTCGGCGCGAGACCTTCTCCGGGCTGGCGGGCATGGGCGATCTCGTCCTGACCTGCACCGGAGATCTCAGCCGCAATCGAACCGTCGGGGTGCGGTTGGGGCAGGGGGAGTCGCTCGATTCGATTCTCGGCGAGACCCGTTCGGTTGCGGAGGGGGTGAAGACGGTCGAGGCTGTCGTTGAACTCGCGGCGCGCTACGATGTGGAGATGCCGATCGCCTCTGAGGTCCACGCGGTGTTGACCCAGGGGCGCGACCCGCGCGAGGCGCTGGACAACCTCATGTCGCGAGATCCCAAACCCGAGGAATGGTCGTGAGCGAGCCCATCGCGAAGAAGGCGTACTATTCGATCGGTGAAGTGTGTGACATCACCGGCTTGAAACCGCACGTGCTGCGCTACTGGGAGTCCCAATTCGAGGTTCTGAGTCCGATCAAGAACCGGGCGGGGAACCGAGTCTATCGTCCCAAGGACATCGAGCTGGTGCTGCTCGTGCGCAATCTGCTCTACGAAGAGAAGTACACCATCGAAGGGGCCCGTCAGCGGCTTCTCGAGATGCGGCAGGCGGGTGAGCTCGCCGAAGAGCGGCAGATGGTGCTGGAGCCCGAGTTCCTCACCAGCATGAAAGAGGAACTGCTCTCGCTCCGGGAGATCCTGACCCCGTCGGCTTCGACCGAGCCGGCCCCCCGCGACGACTGACTTCGACGTCTATGCGAATTCTGTGTTCCAATGATGACGGCTATCTCGCCCTGGGTCTCAACGTTCTGGCCCGAGCCGCGAGGGAGCTGGGTTCGGTGACGGTCGTGGCCCCCGACCGGGAGCAGTCGGCGACCAGCCACGCCCTCACGCTTCATCACCCCCTGCGCGCGCGCCGTGCGTCGGATGGATCGTGGATGGTCGACGGAACGCCGACCGACTGCGTCATCCTGGCCGTCGGAGAACTTCTGGACGACCGCCCCGACATCGTGCTGTCGGGGATCAACCATGGCCCCAACATGGGCGAAGACGTGCTCTACTCCGGAACCGTGGCGGCCGCGATGGAGGCGACGGTGCTGGGCATTCCGGCCGTGGCGTTCTCGTATACCGGTGAGCACCCCGAGGAGATCGAGGGTTGGCAGGAGGTGATCACCGACTTCTTGCGGGGCGTCGTGATTCGAGACGACTTCCCGAGCGACACCCTCCTGAGTGTGAACCTGCCGAACGTTGCCCCCGACGAGGTCAAAGGGGTGCGGGTCACGAAGCTCGGGCGGCGGCGGTATCAGGACTCGCTGACGCGGGCCCTGGACCCCTCGGGCAAGGAGTACTTCTGGATCGGAGGGGGGACCACGAACTGGACGGGTCCCGACGACTCCGACTTCCGGGCGGTCAAGGACGGCTACATCTCGGTCACGCCGCTTCATCTCGACCTCACCAACTTTCCGCTGCTGGATCAGATCAGGGGTTGGGGACTCGGATGACCCCTCCGCTCGATATTCCGGGTGGCAACCGCTTCATCGGCCAGCGCCGCGCCCTGATCGAGAAGATTCGCGAACGGGGGGTCACCGACCTCGACCTGCTGCGGCGGTTCGACGAGATCCCGCGGCACCTCTTCCTTCCGGAGGGCGTGTGGCCTCGCGCGTACGAAGATGCGCCGGTGCCCATCGGCTTCAACCAGACCGCCTCGCAGCCCAGCCTGCAGGGGTACTACCTGCAGGTGCTGGCACCGCAGCCCGACGAAAAGGTGCTCGAGATCGGCACGGGCAGCGGCTACCTGACGGCGCTCCTGGCTTCGATGGCCGACCGGGTCTACTCGATCGATCGCGTGCGCGAGTTGTCGGCGCGGGCCCGCACGGCGCTGGATGCCGCGGGGGTGCGCAACGCGGCGCTGATGGTGGGCGACGGCACGATCGGCTGGCGCAAATATGCGCCCTTCGACGTCATCGTCGTCTCGGCGGCGTCGCCCTCGGTGCCCCCCGCCCTGATCGATCAATTGGACGAAGGAGGGCGCCTGCTGATCCCGGTCGGTGACCGTCAGAGCCAGAAACTCGTGCTCGTGAGAAAGGACGGCTTCATCGTCTCGCAGGAGGAGATCGGTGACGAGGTGCGCTTCGTGCCGCTGCTGGGACGCTTCGCGTTCGGGGAAGACGAGGGGTAGGGAAGCGGGGGCCGGTGCGCACCCTTCTTGAGTCTCGCCGCATGCCATACCTTATTCGTCGCGGGCTCCGGCCGGCACATCGTCCCCGTAGCTCAGGTGGATAGAGCGACTGCCTCCTAAGCAGTAGGTCCCGCGTTCGAGTCGCGGCGGGGACACTTGGAATCGCCGAGGGCCCACAGCCGCTGTGTTCTGTGGGCCTTCGCTCTTCCTCCGCACCAGACGATCATTCTCCAACACTATCGGTTCGCATCGTGTCTTATCCTTCGGGCCAACGAGATGGTGGACCCGCGCTCCGATTGATAGCACCGGCCGGCCCATCGGCTGCGCCGTCTTCCCCAATACATTTTCTACCAAAGGCAACCACGCATGCGGAATCTCCTCCGACGGCGGGTTCTCACACTCTTCATGGCCAGCGGCTTGAGCGCTGTGCCCGCGACGCCCTTCGCCGCCTCGGCGCAGGAGCCGACTTCTTCGGCCCAGGCCGGCCGTCTCAACGTCTCGCTGGAGTGTGAGGGGGACTGCGATCCGAGCGAGTACCGCTCGCGTGTGGAGTGGGTCAACTGGGTGGAAAGTGCCGCCGACGCCGACGTAGCCGCCACGCTCACGAGCGAGCCGGGCGCCGACGGGGGCGTTGACTACCGGGTGGTCTTCGCCAGTTCCGAGGCGTTGGGCGGGGGAGACGACGAACTCGTGTTTCGCTCCACCAGCACCGACACCGCTGCCGAGGGCCTCGATGGCGTCGGAACGATCCTCAACATCGGCCTCGCCCGATACGCGACCATCGCCGGCTACAGGGATTTCGTAGCACTGCGCACGCCCGAGGGGTCTCGGGTCGACCCCAATGCGCGCGTGGTCTCTTCGCAAGAAGTCGACGACCCCTGGAATCTCTGGGTGTTCAGCGTCGGCGGAAACACGAACCTGTCGGGCAGCGAAACCCGGAGCTCGAACCGGATCCGGGCGAATTTCTCCGCCAACCGCACGACGCCGACCTGGGACCTCTCCTTCAGCGCGCGTGCGAACTACAATCGCCAGGAGATCGAGCGGAGCGACGGCTCGATCTTCGAAAGTGACGAACGGGACTGGACGATCAATACGGGCGTCACCTACGCCCTGGCCGATCACTGGTCGCTGAACGTGTCGTCGATGATGGCGAAGCTCCCCCGCTTCAACCAGAAGCTCCGGGCCGATGTCACGCCGGGGGTCGAGTACAGCCTCTTTCCCTACGAAGAGGCCACCCGCCGGGCCATCACCTTGCGCTACACCGTGGCCGTGACGCATCGCAGGTACGAGGAGATCACGATCTATCAACAACTCGAGGAGACGCCCTGGGAGCAGGCGCTATCGCTTCGGGGGAGCATGCGGCAGCCTTGGGGAGACGCCTCGCTGACGGCGACGGGGTCACACATTCTCGGCGACCTCGACAAGCACAACATCTCGCTGCGCGGGAGCGTGAGCTTTCGCCTCGTGCGGGGTCTGAGATTCAACGCCGGCGGCGACATCTCCTGGGTGACCGACCAGGTCTATCTGTCGGGTGCAGGGGTCACCGACGAGGAGGCCCTGTTGCGGCTTCGCACGCAGGGCTCCGCCTTCAATAAGGGACTCAACTTCGGGTTCTCCTACCAGTTCGGCTCGATCTACAACAACACCGTCAACAATCGCTTCCCCGGAGCGGGCGGCGGTGGGGGTGGTGGCGGAGGCGGAGGTGGTGGTGGTGGCGGTGGTGGAGGCCAGCCATGAGAACCCCGATGAGCGTCTTCGTGCGACTGCCGAGTCTGGTCGGACTGCTGAGCCTACTGGGACTGCTGGCCGCGAGCCCCCCGATCCAGGCGCAACAAGCCGATGCGTCGGCGACCGGTGACCGGCTCAACGTCTTTCTCGACTGCGACGGACGGGAGTGCTTCACGGCCACCACCTTCTTCCGCACCGAGATCGACTGGGTCAACTGGGTGCGGGGGCGCGAAGACTCCGACGTGCACGTCATCATGACGAACCAGACCACGGGCTCCGGCGGCAAGGAGTATCAGCTCGACTTCATCGGTCGGGGCAACGTGGAGGGAGCCGAGGATCAGCTCTTCTTTCGTTCGCTCGGCACCGACGTGGAGCAGGAGGAGCTCGACGGCGTGACCACCGTGCTCGCCGTCGGCCTCGCTCGCTTCGCGGCCCTTTCGGGGCGCCGTGGTTTTGTGGCGTTCGAGACCGTGTCGTCGGAGGGCGCCGGTGCGGGCGCGCGCGTGCTGGGGGCCGAGGAGGTCCACGATCCCTGGAACCTGTGGGTCTTCGACGTCGGCGCGAGCGGAACCCTGGATTGGTCCGACACTCGCGACAGCGAGCGGATTTCGGGCGACTTCACCGCGTCGCGCACCACGCCCACCTGGAAGTTCTCCTTCCGTTTCGGCGCGAATCGAAACGTCGTGGAGACGCTCCTCAGTGACTCGACGACGTTTTCATCGACGCTGACGGACTGGGCGGCCGGCTCCCAGCTGGTCTATTCGATCGCCGATCACTGGTCCATGGGACTCATCTCGTCGTTCGCCCGGCTGCCTCGGGAAAACCAGCGCCTGCGCCTCGAGGTCACGCCTGCGATCGAATACAGTGTGTTCCCGTATGAAGAAGCGACGCGAAAGACGCTCCTGGCGCGCTACGCCGTGGGACCGACCTATCGCGACTATCTCGCTCCGACGCTCTTCGACAAGGTCGAGGAAACCCGCTTCGAGCAGTCGCTCCAGCTTCGCTACTCCCATCGGCAACCCTGGGGCGATGGGTCGGCCTCGGTCACGGCGTCGCATCTGCTCGACGACGCGTCGAAATACAACGTGACGCTGCGGGGCAACGTGAGCTTCCGCATCGCACGGGGACTGAGCCTGGATGCGGGCGGCAACATCTCCCGAGTGACCGACCAGATCTACCTCTCGGCAGACGGGGAGGTCGACGAGGAGATTCTCCTCAACCTCCGCACCCGGGCGTCGAGCAAGAACTGGGGATTCAACGTCGGCTTCTCGTACCGCTTCGGCTCGATCTTCAACAACGTGGTGAACAACCGATTCTCCCGCGGCTTCGGCGACTTCTTCGGGTTCGGGGGCTGATCCGAGCCGCCGAATCCGCGGGGTGACCTATCGCAGGCGCTCGTTGAAGAAGGCGATGGTGCGATCCTGCGCCAGCTTGGCCGCGGCTTCGTCGTAGCGCGGGGTCGTGTCGTTGTGGAAGCCGTGGTTGGCGCCCTCGTACATGTGCATCACGTACGTCTTTCCGGCCGCGTCGAGCGCCGCCTGATAGTCGGGCCAACCGGCGTTCACCCTCTCGTCGAGCCCGGCGTAGTGAATCATGAGGGCGGCCTGGATGTTGGGCACCTGATCGAGCGGGGCGGCGGCTCCGTAGAAGGGAGCCCCAGCCTGCAGGTCCGGGCGCCGCACGGCGAGCTGGTTGACCACTCCGCCGCCGTAGCAGAAGCCCGTGGCGCCCATGCGCCCGGTGCTGGCCTCGTGATCCCGCAGGAACTCGAAGGCCGCGACCCAGTCCTCCATCATCACGCCACGGTCGAGCTGCCCCTGCAGCGTGCGCCCTTCGTCGTCGTTGCCCGGATACCCGCCGAGGGGCGTCAGGGCATCGGGTCCGAGCGCCGTGAAGCCGGCGGCCGCGAAGCGCCGAACGACGTCTTCGATGTAGGGGTTCAGTCCCCGGTTCTCGTGGATGACCAGAACGGCCGGGTGCGGGCCCGTCGACCCTTCCGGCGTCGCCATGTACCCACGCATCGTGCCCGATCCGTTGGGCGAGGGGTATTCGACGTACTCCGCGCGCACCGACTCGTCATCTTCGGGGACGTGCTGCGCCCAGGCGTATTCGGGCTGGAGCGCGTCGAGCACCGACAGCGCGGCCGCCCCGCCTCCGAGCACCTTGGCGGCGCCAGACAGGAAGTCGCGTCGTTCGATGAAGCCGTGCACGTAGCCGTCGAACAGCTTCAGTACTTCCTGCGGAAAGTCGGAGGCCTTCTTTCTTTCGGTCATGGGATTTTCACGGGGTTTGGGCGTCGGGGCGCGCGGGGTCGATGGAAGCGGTGGCGAGTGTGGCGAAAGCGGGCCGATCGTGGCGAAGCGGGGCCGAGGGTGAGACTATCCCGTGGGGGGGCGAATCGACAAGCCTTGAGATACCTTTTGCCCGTCCCTTCCGCCCGTTCGCCCGGTTTCGTGCCGGGCATCATCGGTTCGCCTCCGGAGGCCCCGCCATCGACCGCGACGAGAAGACGTACAGCGACGAAGAATTCGCTTTGATCCTGCGGAAGGCTTCGGAGTTGGCGCGCTCGCCCGATTCTTCGGCCGGCGCGCGATCGGGCGCCGATGGATTGTCGCTGGCTGACATGAAGGAGATCGCCGCCGAGGCCGGCCTGGACCCGGCCCTGGTGGAGAGGGCGGTCCGCCACCTCGATGAACATCGGGCCGCCACGGGTCTCGAGCGCATCGCGGGAGCACCCGTGAAGGTTCGATTGGGGGCCGAGTTCGACACGCCCCTCACACTCGAGCGCGCCGAGGGGCTCCTCGCCCTGGTGCGCGCGACTGCCGAACAGCAGGGCGAGGGCAGCGCCACCGGGTCGGGGGTGAGCTGGCATACGGTGGGGGAGGGCACACAGCTGCTTGTTACGATCCACGAGGCGAATGGACGAACCCAACTCCGGGTCGTCGCCGATCGGACCGGGGCGCTTGCTATTACCGGCGTGCTTTCGCTCCTGGGCTCCCTGGGAGTCGGTGTCGCCGTACTCTTGGCGGGCGAGTTGTCGGGAATCCAGGTGCATCCGTTGGTCGGCGTGGGGGTGATCGGAGGGGCCGCAGGTGGCGTGTTGGCCACGGCCCGCGCGATCTGGAAGTCGACCGCCGTGCAGGTTCGCGCCCGGGCTGCTTCACTCATGGACACGCTCGGGCGGTCGATCGAGTCGCTCGACGTCGACGATCGCTAGCGCTGCGGCGGCATGCGGCGTATTTTGGCGCAGGTTGTGTTCGGGTCACCTCTATCGACAGGCCGTTACGATGAAAAGCCGCAGAGACGAGGGTGTGATGCTGCGCGGGTCCGCCGTTCGAGAGGCCGCCGTTCGAGAGGCCGCCACGAGAGCGGCCGCCATGCGCCGAATTGCCGTGTTCGTTCTCGTCGGCACCGCCGCGCTGGCCGGGTGTGAACAGGCCGCCACCGGCCCGGAATCACCGACCGTGAACATCGCACCCGGCGATCCGGCCGCCGGGCAGATCGCCTTCGTTCAGAACTGCGCGCAGTGCCACGCCACGCGAGATGGGTACGATCTCGCGGCCTTCGGCTTCTCGAGCTTCGATGTGATGCGGCGAAGCCTCGGCCACATGGATAGCACCACGAGCCGAAACATCACGTCGTACATCGAGACCCTTCGGCCCGAGTCTCCCCTGGTCGGGGCGCCCTTCCAGCCCGCGGGTCGGCTCGGCGGGAGCGATCGCGAGTACTGGATCGACGCGCTGGGCACCTCGGGTTGGCCCACCGATCTCACCCCCGAGACCTTGCGGGGCATCGACCCCCGGCAACTCAGGGTCCCTCTGGCGATGCCCGAGTGGTCGCTCGAAGGCTCCCTCGAGGATTGGATGCCCGACACACCGCTCCCACCCGAGGTGTTGGACTACCAGGGGGGCGCGATTCGGTACGGTCTGGCGGCCTACTACGCCGACCCGACCGAAGCCAACCTGCTGGCCGCGATCGAGCCGTTTGCGGCGGCCACCGAGAGCCCCGGACGGCTCTGCACCCGAGAGGAGCCGGAGCCTTGTTTCGACGCTCGCCGGTGGATGGCGAGCCTCGGCGGGCAACACTACCTGCGCAACGGACAGATCGAAGACGTACCCGTGGAAGTCGCTCGAGTCTGGTGGAGCGTCGGCGAGTCGGCCATTGCGCTCCCGGGCGAGTTCGAGGACGTCACGGTGCCCTACGAGGGCTTCGATCGGCTGTCGTCGACCTATATCATCGGCGCCCGCTGGCTGTACCTGGCCTACTCGTTCCATCCCGAGGCCTTCAACGAACCCGGTCGCTACATGGGGGCGTTCCTTCGTGAAGAGGGCCTCCATCGGGTATCGGTCTTCGCGGCCCT
The DNA here is from genome assembly GCA_965366355.1 of uncultured bacterium. Lineage (GTDB taxonomy): Bacteria > Gemmatimonadota > Gemmatimonadetes > Longimicrobiales > Gaopeijiaceae > Gaopeijia. Next base: position 938 of record CBDUEZ010000114.1, on the reverse strand, counting down.
CCGGCGCATGGTGGGCGACGGTCCGGCGCATCAGGAGCACCCGGACCAGTTTCTCCAGGACGGTCTGATCGCTCTCGAGAGTTCCGACTACGAGGTCGCGCCGGGCGTCGCGGAGTTCGTCTTCGAGTACTATATCGAACGCCTGGAGTCCGGGAGCACGCCCGATCTCGACCCGGCCGCTGCCCGCGAGTGGGTCGCCCGGGCGTGGGTGGAGAGCAAGGACAAGGTCCCGGCCTACACGCCGCAGCGCGCACGGGTGGAGGCCCTCCGCCTGCGGGTGCTGGAACTGCTGGAAGACCGCAACTAGATCGCCGACTTCGCCGCCCGGTAGTCCTCGAGGACCCGGAGCGGAGACTGGCCCTCGGCCACGTCGATGATCAGTCCCGCCTCCTCGGCGTCGATCGGGGTGGCCGCCATCAATTGTAGGGCCAGCGCGCGAATCGTCAGGAAGTGTGCGCGCACGAAACCTTCCGCCTCGCCGCGGTAGGTGTCCTCGCGGGCCTCGTCGCCCAACTCGCGAAGCAGAGCTCGCGCCGCCGCCGTCTCTCCTGCGTCGTCGTCGGACCGCGCCCGCGCCCCGAGAAACGCCGCGGCGACTCCGGTGAGCCTCGACAGGACTTCAACCCGCAGGTGGGCGTCACTCGACGGGCTGGACAGGAGCGGCGGGGGGCTCGAGCCCGGCCTCGAATGACCGATGGGATCCCGTCGCTGGAAGTCGGGCGCCAGGACGTGGGCAACGACGTGTTTGGCCGCTTCACGCAGGGCGGCAAGATACTGCTGGCGTTGACTCAACCCGGTCTCCTCCGGAGGGCACACTCGATCCTCCAGAATCACCCATCCGGGCTCGATCCGCCAGCAGCGGTCCGTCGTCGATGAACGCAAAAGCGGGCCGCCGCGCCGAAGCGCGACGACCCGCCGTCGTACGGTCCGTTGTGCGG
>CBDUEZ010000113.1:0-11906 GCA_965366355.1 uncultured bacterium | reverse complement strand
GGTCAGGATCCTCACCACCGGGGCGACGCCCGCGAGGAGGGCCGCCCCGAGAATGAGGCCGGCGGTGAACAGCACCACGGGCCCGTCGACCGCGACCCGGGTCCAGTAGTAGCCGAAGTTCTCGGGTCCCATGGTGCGTTGCACATGGTCGGCCATCACCGTGGCGAGCCCCAGGCCGATGATCCCGCCGATGAAGGCGAGCCCCAACGACTCGAGCAGCAGCTGCAGGGCGAGTTGCGGCCGACTCGCCCCCAGAGCGGCCTGCACGCCGAGCACCTGCACGCGCTCACTGGCCCGCACCAGAAGGAGGTTGGCGGCGTTGGCGCAGGCGATGAGGAGGAGACTCACTCCGATCAGGACGAGCCCGCCGAACAGCACCATTTCACCCGACTCGCCTCGTCCCTGGGTATAGCCGCGCACGTGCACGACTCCGGCCGCGTCGTCGGCGGAGCGCAGCGGGTCGCGCTGGGCCCACCGTGCCTGCAGCTGAACCGCCGCACCCTCTGCGACGCTTCCGTCGGCCAGGCGAGCCACCGGGTCGTAGCGGTCGTCGAGGTGCGCGGCGGTTCTCTCCACGACCCACAGGCCGTGATTCAGGGGAAACCCGAAGTCGTCGGGGAGCACGCCGGTGACCACACCCGCGACGCCGTCGATCTCGAGAAGCCGGCCGAGACCCTCGACCTCGTCACCGAAGAACTCCTCGTAGAGTGAGGCCCCCATCAAGATGGCCCCCTCGGCCTCGGCTTCCCCGGGAAGCCGACCGGCCACCGGGGCGACGGCGAGAAGGCGCAGAGCGTCGAGCGTGATGGCGGCGACCTGGCTGCGCACGACGACGCGCCCAGGGTCTCTCACCGTGGCTGCAAAGCTGCGCGATCCCCCGATTCCCGCGAGGGCCGGACTGTCGCGCCAGGCCTCCAGATCGGCCCCCGTGACCGGAATCACGCGCCCGTCGCGCGCGGGCTGAACCACATCGACCCGCACGATCCGACCGCCGTCGGGAACGGGAAGTGGGCGGTCGAGGCCGTTCAGAATCGCGAAGAAGGTCGCCGCCGAGGCCAGTCCGAGGGCCAGGATGCCGCTCGCGGCCAGACTCGTGCCCGGATCGCGCACGAGCCCTCTCATCGCCAATCGGATCGCCAGAGCCGGCCTCAGTGTCGGTCGGCGACGGTGAGCCTCCGACGCAAGACCGTGGGCAACCGCTCGAGCGATCTGGCTCCACCCCCAGATCCACCGGCCGAGGCGGCCCCGCGACGAGCGGCCGAGCGCCTCGCGCAGATCGCCGGCGACCGCCGGGGCGTCTTCGCGCCACGCCAGGCGCAGGAGCCAGGCCGACACGACGGCGGGGGTGGGGAGTGGGCGGTGGGGGGGCACCATGGCGTCTCTCGATGTGGTTCCTGTGCAATGTACAGGAAATGACGGAAATCGCGACGTGGGGGTTTCGGCTCGCGGCACGACGGCGAATCGATAGATTCCTGTTCGCACTCGGTCCTCCCCCGCCCACGCGCGCCATGCACGTCGTCTTCATCGAGCCCTGCTTCCCGGCGAACCAGAAGGAGTTCGTGCGGGCCCTGCATCAGGCGGGGGCGGCTGTGAGCGGGATCGGGGAGCGACCGAAGGAGGCCCTGGACGACGACCTGCGACGGTGGCTCCTGCACTACGAGCAGGTGCCGACGGTGGTCGATTCCGATGCTCTCGCGAAGACGGTGCGGTGGATCTCCGACCGCCGGGAAGTGCATCGTCTGGAGACGACGGTCGAGGCCCATGTGATGGCGGCGGCTCAGGTTCGCGAGGCGCTCGGGATCCCGGGCACCACCGTCCGCACGGCCTGGCTGTGCCGCGACAAGCCGGCCATGAAGGAGGTGCTCCGCGAGGGGGGCGTCGCGACGGCCGCGTCGCTCGGGAGCGATTCGGTCGACGAGATCGTGGCCTTCGCCGCGCGGGTCGGGTATCCGCTCATCGTGAAGCCGCGCTCCGCCGCCGGGGCGTCGGGAACGGATCGGGTCGACTCCGACGAGGCGCTGCGCGGCGCTCTCGAGCGTGCGGGTGTCGGGCGCGGTGGGAGCGTGGCGGTCGAGGAGTTCGTCGAGGGGCACGAGGGGTTCTACGACACCCTCTCGATCGACGGTCGCATTACCCTCGACTTCGTGAGCCACTACTACCCCAACGTCCTCGAGGGCATGCGCACCCGGTGGATCTCTCCGCAGATCGTCACGACCAACCGGGTGGAGGGTGCGGAGGACTACGCCGAGGTTCGAGTCCTCGGGCAGCGGGTCAACGATCTTCTGGGTATCGGGACCACCGCCACGCACATGGAGTGGTTCTTCGGTCCCAAGGGACTGCGCTTCTCCGAAATCGGGTGCCGGCCCCCCGGGGTGCGCACCTGGGATCTCTACTCGGCGGCGAACGACCTCGACCTCTACCTGGAGTGGGCGATGGCCATCGTTCACGGACGCGTGCGCCGCACTCCGTCGCGTGCCTTCGCGGCGGGGCTGATCGCCCTGCGTCCGGACCGGGACGGGGTCGTCACCCACTGCGAGGGCCTCGACGAGGTGCACCGTCGCTTCGGGCGCTGGGTGATCGACGCCCATGTGCCGCCCCAGGGAACCCCGACGCAGCCGGTCGACGGGGGCTTCATGGCCAACGCCTGGATCCGCATGCGCCATCCCGACTACGACGAACTGCGCTCGATGCTGAACGCCGTGGGTGAGGTCGCGCAGTTGAGGGCGCAGTGATGGTCGTTCTACTCGGCCCTCAACGCGACCGCAACGATGTCGGCCCGGAGGTGGCACGCCTTCGAGACGGTGGAGGCGTCGCGCTGATCACCTCGGGGTGGCAGGAGTGGGAAGGAGACGACGGCTGGCTGCGCGAAGCGGTGGGTGGTGATGTCGTCAACCTCGGCCTGTATCGACGGGCCGAGAGGGTCTGGGCGCGCGATCCGACCCTCGCGGCCGCCCACTCCGAATTGCAGCAGCGCGTTCGACTGCTCCGGCGAGCCTACAACGCCCGGTTGGCACACGAGATGGAGGCATGGATGACGGTCGAGTCGATGGAGGGCGACCCGACCGTGCTCGACGCCGAGCGAGCATCGGCGCTGGACCTCGTTCGACGGCTCGACCGCCATCACGTCGACCGCATCGAGAGCCTGCGCGCCGAGTTCGAGGAGCGAATGCGCCCCACCGAGCGCGACGGACTGCGGCGCGAGCGAGCGGTCGTCGTCGAGGCCGTGCGGCGGTCGGCGGCGGTGGTCGTCGCCGGCGGTCAGGTGGCCACGCTCCTGAATCGCATGAGGCTCTTCGACGTGGCCCCGTTGCTCCGGGAGCGGCCCGTCGTGGCCTGGTCGGCCGGTGCCATGGCTCTCACCGAGCGCGTCGTGCTGTTCCACGATTCGCCGCCCTGGGGCCCGGGCCACGCCGAGGTCGGCGAGGCGGGTCTGGGACTGGTGTCGGGCCTCGTGGCGTTGCCCGACGGACGTCGGCGCCTGCGCCTCGGCGATCCCGATCGCGTCGGGCGAATGGCGCGACGTTTCGCGCCCGATCTGTGCCTCTCGCTCGACCCGGGTGCGCGGGCGGAGTGGAAGGATGGCGTGTGGGTGGGGGAGGGAGATCGCCTGCTCGCCGCCGGCGGGGTCGAGGCGTGGAGGGCCGTCGCGTGAAGTGGGTGCCGGATTCCGAGCGTGCGAAGTCGCAACCGCCCGACGTCGAGGGACTGTCGATCGCGCCTCTGGTCTACGGGGCCCGGGACGGCGCGCCCCCGTCGCCCGAGGTGATCGATGCGTTCCTGGCGGAGCACGAGGTGCCCGTCGTCGATGGTCCGCGGGTCACCTTCGTGTATCGCGGGGAGGCCGACGACGTGCGGCTCCGCCATTGGATCTTCGGACTGACCTCGACGGGATCCCTGCATCGAATCGCGGGCACCGACCTCTGGTACGACGTTCTCGATCTGCCCGAGGGGTCTCGTGTCGAGTACAAGTTCGAGGTGATTCGGGGATCGCATGTGGAGTGGCACCAGGATCCCCTGAACCCCCACCTCGCCAGCGACCCGTTCGGTGCAAATTCGGTGGCCCATGCGACCGGATACGAGGTTCCAGAATGGACGCGGCCCGCTCCGGGAGTGCCCCCGGGCTCCCTCGAAGACCGGGTGTTTCACAGCAAGGCCCTGGGCGGCTCACGTCGCCTCACGATCTATCGTCCCGCTCGCTTCCGGAAGTCGCGGCGCTACCCGCTCCTCCTGGTCCACGACGGCGGCGACTACCTGAAGTACGCCGGCCTCCAGACCGTCCTCGACAACCTGATCCACCGCCTCGAGATCCCGGGTGTGATTGCCGGGCTCATGCATCCTCCGGACCGCATGGACCAGTACCGGGGCTCGGAGGCCCATTCCCGATTCCTCGTCGAGGAACTGATCCCCGACCTGGAGAACTCGCTACCGCTGATCTCGCAGCCCGAGGGACGGTGTCTGATGGGTGCGAGCCTTGGCGCCGTCGCGAGTCTGTCTACTGCGGTTCGGTTTCCCGACACCTTCGGCAAGCTCCTGCTTCAGTCCGGATCGTTCGCCTTCTCCGATATCGGCGAGCACGGGCGGGGGCCGGTGTTCGACCCGATCGCGGATTTCGTGAACGAGTACCGCCGCTCGCCGACCGCCGTGGCGCAGAAGGTGTTCGTGAGTTGCGGAATCTACGAATCGCTGATCTATGAAAACCGCTCGCTGATCCCCGTTCTGAGGCGCACCGGGATGGATGTGCGCTTCGAAGAGGCGAGGGACGGACACAACTGGGAAAACTGGCGGGACCGACTACGGGTGGGCCTGTCGTGGCTCATGCCCGGCCCACTCTGGCTCGTCTACGAATGAGGACACCCCATGGCTGACGTGACGAAGAAGATCGGACTTTCTCTCGGGGCCGACATCTGCTGGCCGATCGCCTTCACGGAGATTCTCGGGCGCCTCGATCTTGCCCTGCCGATCGGGAGCGACACCGTGCGCTTCGAGGTCGAACGGATGACGATCGACCCCTTCAATCTGCGCGAGCCGAAGAAGTACGATGTGGTGGTCGATCGACTCACCCACTGGTACCACACTCGGCGCGAGTGGATCAAGAAGGCCGTCCTGCTCGACGACGTCTACGTCTTCAACAATCCATGGTCGGTGCAGTCGGTCGAGAAGCTCTCGGCGTATGCCGGCATGATGCGGCTCGGATTCCCGATCCCCGAAACCTGGCTCGTTCCGCCCCATTCGTACGAACCCATCGCCGATCTCGAGGTCACTCTCCAGAACTACGCGCGCCATTTCGATCTGGGTGCCATCGGGCGGGAGCTCGGGTACCCGATGTACATGAAGCCCTACGACGGGGGCGGGTGGAGGGCGGTATCGCGACTCGAAGACGAGGCCGCGTTGCGAGAGACGTACGACCAGAGCGGGAAGATGGTCATGACGCTCCAGGCGTCGGTGGAGCCCTTCGATCACTTTGTACGCTGCGTCGGACTCGGGCCGCAGACCCATATCGTGCGCTACGACCCCAGCGCCCCTCACCACGATCGCTACACGCAGACCCGGCCCGAGGAGTTCCTGAAGGGCGACGACGCGAAGATCATCGAGGGTACCACCCTCATCATCAACGCCTTCTTCGGATGGGACTTCAATTCCTGTGAAATGCTCCATCAGGAAGGGGTGTGGTACCCGATCGACTTCGCGAATCCATGCCCCGACTCGCAGGTCACCTCGCTCCACTACCATTTTCCGTGGATCATCGAGGCGAATCTGAAATGGGCGATCTTCGCGGCGGCGACGGGCCGGCGGGTCAAGCGGATCGACTGGGACTCCTTCATTCTCAAGGTCGATCCAGAGATGACCCTGCTCGAACGCATCGATGCCCTCATGCCTTCGGTGCATGAGCGATTCGACACGGCGGAGTTCGAGGAGTTCTGCGAGACACACCTGCCGCACCTTCACGGCGTGCTGCACGAGTGGTTCGGCACCGACGAGGCACGCGACGCGGTGCGCAAGAAGGTTGCCGCCGTGTTCCCCGCCCACGAGCTCGATGAGTTCACCGAGACCTTTTTCGAACGAATTCAGAACTGGCGATCGCACAATCCGGCGGAGGTCGAGTCGTGAAGCGAAGTGAGACGTGGTATTCGGAACGGTTGCAGAGGGACGTCACGATGGCCCGGTGGGGCACCTTCGGGATCCCGTTCCTGATCTTTCCGACCGCGGGAGGTGATGCGGAAGAGATCGAGCGCTTCCACATCATCAGCACCCTCGCCGAGCCCATTCGGGCCGGCCGAATCAAGGTGTATTCGTGCGACAGTGCGGCGGGGCGGGCGATGCTGACGAAGGAGGGATCGCCGGAGCATCGCATGTGGGTGATGAATCAGTACCAGGAGTACGTGCGCCACGAGCTGGTTCCGGCGATTCGCATGGACTGCGAAAGCGACGACATCGCAATCGTGGCGGCGGGCGCGTCGATCGGGGCGTTTCAGGCCCTGGCCGCCGTCACGCGCTACCCCGACGTCTTCTCGAAGGCGCTGTGCATGAGTGGCACCTACGACCTGATTCGTTTTCTCGAGGCGCGGCCCAATGCCGACTACCAGGCGGCCTCACCCCTCGACTACGTCCCGCGTCTCGAAGGGCAGCATCTGGAGCAACTCCAACGGCGCTTCGTGCTGCTGGCCTCGGGCGAAGGTGAGGCGGAAAACATCGGACAGTCGTGGACGGTCGCCCGCGAGCTCGGCGCAAAGGGAATCCCCAACAGGGTCGACTCGTGGGGAACCGAGTGGAAGCATGACTGGCCGCTGTGGCGCAACATGGTGTTGGCCTACCTCGACGAGCTGTTTCCCCCGGTGCCCGCCGGCTGAGACGGGTTCGCGGCGCCCGCCGGGTTGTTGCAGCGAACGATCTCCATACCGGGAGCGTCGAAGTGCTCGGGGTTTTCGCAGGTGACCCCGTAGGTCTCCAGCGCGGCCTCGAAACGGTAGTCGCTTTCACCGAGCACCAGCCAGTAGCTGCCGTCGAATCCCCCTTCGTCCAGTTGGCGCTGAACGAACACGTCGAAGCGATCGTCGAGGGGCAGAAAGGCGTGCCATCCGATGAATCGGATTCGCGGCGTGAACTTCTCGTGGGCGTAGGTATCACCGCGTTTCACACTCTCCATCGTGTAGAGATCGGTGAGGTCCCGGTGGGCCGTGACGAGGCTGTCCCACTGCTCCGACCCCATTCGCGGAAAGACGCCGCGATGGTAGTAGGCGAAGGCGCGAAAGTTGTTGCCGACGAAAATGAGTTCACCGGGACGCTCGTTGGCGCGAACGATGTCGGCGGCGACATCCAGACCCGGCCGGTCGAGGCCGAACTCCTTGTGGTGCCTCGCGAGCTGTGACGCCGGGAGCAGGATCAGGAGAGCCACGACGGCCGCGAGACTGGCGCGTGAACGAAGTACGCCCACTCCGGCGGTGGCGAGCAGACACATGGCCGGCAATACGGTGAGGTGATACCGCATCGAGCCGAACGTGTCGAGCGAGGTCGCCTCCGACACCACGTAGCTGAAGAGCACCGGCACGAGAATCCAGCAGAGCAGAAAGACGAGCGTGCGCGCGTAGCCGGTGCGCTCCGTCGCCTCCGCCTCCGACTCCGACACCAAACGTGCGGAGGCGGGGTCGGCGGAGGCCGTGCTCTCCGCCCCGGCGCGCCGGAGAAGCGGCACGAAGGCCAGCCCGAACAACAGGGCCATCAGAGCGGCGCCCGCCCAGGAGCGGACGAGGATTTCCTGGTAGAGCTCCACGAAACTGAAGAGGCCCGCGGGATCGTCGGGGCCGGTCGCCCAGTAGGTCGGCACCACGATGTCGCGAGCCAGCCGAGAGTACGCAAAGGCCGCGACCAGGGGCGTCCACAGCAGCAACACCGCGAGCTGTGAGAGGAAGCCCTTCTTGAAGGCCTCCTTGTCGCGCCAGATCAGTGAGGCGACGGCGACGTAGAGACACTGCCCCCCGAGGTAGTACCACGACGAGAAGGAGTGGCTGTATGTGAGCAGCACCGTCACGGCGACGAAGGCGGGCGAGACCCGGCGCTCCCAGAACGACCGGTAGAAGAAGAGCGCCGAGAGAACCGTGAAGAAGAGCTGCATCGAGTAGACGCGTGCCTCCTGCGAATACAAGACGTGGGCCGTGGTCCCGGCGAGCAGGGTGGCACCGACGAGCGCGGCCAGCCGGTTGGTGAACAGCTCCTTCGTGAGGAAGTACATCGCAACGACGGTCGCCACGCCGAACAGGGCCGAGGGGGCCCGCAGCCAGAACAACCCGGTGTCGCCCACCCGGGTGACCGTGTTGAGGACGAGGTAGTGGAGCGGTGGCCAGTAATCGTCGAAGGCGATGCGCAGCAGCTCGCCCCAGTTCGACGAGTACAGATTCCGGAGCGTCCACATCTCGTCGGCCCAGGCTGGACGATCCAGGAGGCCGAAGAAGCGCACAGCCAGCGAGACCAGGGCGAGTGAGCCGAGAAGCCAGGCCGCACGGCGTCCATCGATCTCGAAGGGGAACAGCCGACTCGGCACGGGCGTGCCCGCGTGGCGCTCCTGCCTCCGCCATGCCAGGAGCAGCGCGGCGGCGAGCAGTCCCACGGCGAGGACGGGCCAGACCGGGATCGCGTACGGCCCCGCCAGCTGCACGAACGCCCAGACCACGAGGGCGCTCAGCGCTAGTGTGAGTGCGTCCTGAAACGGTTGGCTACGCCACATCCACTGGTTCTGCCGAGGGAGAATGTCGCCGCGCGGTGCGGTGACGCGGAAAAGATGCTCCATCAGGATCGGCACGTACAACCGTGCAGATCAAGTTCCTTGCGGCACCCGCGCCAAAGGGGGACGCCCCACTGCGACGCCCCCCTCTGTGCGATCCTACCCGCGTGTGCGATGCGCTCGCGCCCCTTCTAGGGAACCGGATCGGGCGGGGGCACCGTGCCGTTGACGGAGTAGACGGGCGGGTGCCGTTCCATCGTATCCGGGTCGGCCGGGAACTGGTTGTTGTCGGCATCGGCCGTCAGCACACCCGTGATCATGCCGTTTGAGATGGTGCCGGTGAAGATCACGTCGACGTTGGGGAAGCCGGCGAGCGTGCCCGCACCCATCAGCGTGAAGTTGCCCGCCTCGTCGATCGTGCCGGTCATGTCGGGGAAGACCCCGTTGCCCGTCATGAGCAGTGTGTTGCCCTCGAGTGTGAACTCGAGCTGGTTGACCCCGGTGAGCATGACGAACGGTTCGTGACCATTCGGGTCCGACGTCACCGCGATCTGCACATTCGCCTTGCAGGGGTTGCCGTCGTCGCCGTTTTCGAAGGCGGGACCGGCCTGATTCTCCTGGCCCACCATGGCGTCGCCCCTGGCCACACCCCCGATTCCGATCGGGAGGCCGTCCCCACCATTGCCGCCGTCACCGGTTCCTGCGGCGACGTTGATCACGCCCGGAAGGCCGGGATTGTCGCCCATTCCGGCCGTCCCCGCCGGGCCGCTCGCCATACCGCCCTCGCCGCCCATGCCGCCGGCCATCGGTAGGTGACAACGGTTCTTGCCCAGCCCGCCCATCGCCTGCGACACGAAGGCGTCGCCCCCGTTTCCGCTGGTGCCGATCGTGGTGCCGGTGATGTCTCTCGTGCGGGCGAGCCCCCCCATTCCTCCGTCGATCACGATGTCGCCGCCTGCGGCTCCGTCGGGGAACATGTCGTTGCCCTTCCCGCCGTTGCCGCCGGACGTGGTGGAGTTGCCCCCCACGCCCCCGTCGCCTCCGGTGAGAACGATGCTGGCCTCGCCGAAGACGCCGCCCGTCGCGCGGAGCCGTCCGTCGACCGAGTCGCCCCCATCGCCTCCGGTGGCGTCGCCCGTGCCACCCATGGTCGCGGCCGCGACGCCGGCATCCATGCCGTCGCCACCGGTGGCTGTGGCGTGCCCGCCGCGTCCCCCGTCGCCGACGTTGATGGTCAAGCCGCCCGGATCGATGAAGATGGCGCCGCGGGCTTCGACCCGCATGTTGCCGCCATCGCCACCGTCGCCGCCTTCCGCTTCGGCGTTGCCGCCCGGGAAGCGGCCGGGAACCGTGGCGTCGCCGCCGCGCCCGCCGCTGGCCAGATTCAAGACCGAGCCCCCGCCGGTGTTGCCGAAGGTCAGGTCACCCCTGGCCCTCACGTTGAGGTCACCCCCGTCACCACCGTCTCCACCTCGGCCGGTGGAGTTGTTGCTCGGCGGGTTCGGATGCCCCGCATCGCCGCCCTGGCCGCCCTCGCGGGCGTCGACCCGCGAACCACCCTGAAGCACCAGGTCACCCGAGCAGGTGAGGGCGACCTTGCGTGCATCGCGGCCGTCGGTCCCGAAGGTGTTTCCGAAATCTCCCGAGCGCGCCACGGGCCGAGCCGGAATGAACGTGCCTCCGTGCACCAGGCACAGATTGCCCAACTGCGCGGCGCCCGCGACCGGAGCGGGGCTCGACAGGAAGGAGTCGTCGTCGACGAGGGTCGGATCGTTCTTGATCTCGAGGTTGCCCTCGTAGGTGAAGCTCGCCCCGGTGATGGTCAACGGCCCGTTGTTGACCAGGATCATATCGGGGCCGTCGCCATCGGGCTCCGCAGCACAGCTGTTGTCGAAGGTGCCGTCGTACGTGGCCGCGCCCTGGCCGAGGAACTCCATCTTCACGCAGTCCCCGATCACGGTGCCATCGATATCCATGTTGCCGAGGACGGTGATCGTCGCGTCGGCCGTGATGGTGACGGTCACGCCGGCGGGGATCGTCACGTCGTCGAAGACTGCGTCGCCATCGATGGCCGCATCGGCCGTCGGTTCGAAATTCGGCGGCTGGAAGATCACCTCCACCGGTCCGGAGCCGGAGACGGCTCCCGAGGTCGCCACGACATCGGTGATGCCGGCCGCGACGCCGGTGACCATACCGCTGCCGTCGACGGTCAGGATGGCCTCGTCGTCCGACGACCAGGCGATCGAGGGTGAGGGGATCACGTGGTCGTTCGCGTCGCGAACCTCGGCCGAGGCCTGGAGTGATGCGCCGATGAGCACCTGTCCCGCGCCGACGTCGACGGTGACCGAGGCGGGTACCTGAGACACCGTGACCGCGGTCGAACCGGCCGTCGAGGATCCGGTCACGGTCGCCGACACGTCGGCCGAGCCGACCGCGACACCCGTCGCCAGACCACTGGCATCGACGGTGACGATCGCTTCGTCGGCCGAGGCCCACTCAACCGTCTCGCCCGCGAGCGCATTGCCGAAGGCGTCCTGGACCGATGCCGACAGCTGTGCGGTGCCGCCCAGTGCCGTGATGCCGGGGCCGGCCGGAGTGAGCACGACCTGGGTCGGCGGTCCGGCCTCGGCGGTCGCGGTGAAGCTCACGGGCGACAGCCCCGACACCGTTGCGGTCACCGATTGTTGTCCGGCGGTGCCGCCGAGCGTCCACTGGGTGGTGGCCACGCCATCGGCGTCGGTCTGACTCGACGTGGGAGACACCGTTCCGCCGCCCGCTGCGACGGCCCACTGCACCGTGGCTCCCGCGAACGGCTGCCCGCCATCGTCGCGAACGACGACCGACAGGGCGGCCCCGAGGAGCTGCCCGACGGTCGCCGTCTGGCCTGACCCGGTCGCCGAACCGACCGAGGCGGGCGAGGCGGGAGGTGTCGGAGAGTCGCTGCCGCAGGCGGCGATTCCCACAAGAACGACGAGCGCGCACAGGCGGCGCATTGGGCGTGACAGCTCCACAATCTCATCCCCAGGCTGGTGTGGCGGGTGGGGCTCGGGGCCCCGGCCCTCCTTACTATCTGCGGGGTGGTAGACGGCGCACGCAACCATAATCCTCGCGCTCGGTCGTCGACGCGGCGGTCGCCACGGCACCCGATCTCGCGATTTTGATGCGAAACGAGTCCGGTCCTACATCATCT